>NZ_JBQQCP010000005.1:0-296399 GCF_052246775.1 Virgibacillus sp. L01
CGAAGGGATCCGTCTGCTTCCCGCGCTCGACTTGCATGTATTAGGCACGCCGCCAGCGTTCGTCCTGAGCCAAGATCAAACTCTCCATAAAAGTTCGTTTGATTATGATTGACACCAATCAATCATTGTTGTCTTAGCTTTAAAAATTGAAATCAGGGTTTAAAAGTTTAACTTTTTTAACCTGTTTTCTTGACATACTGGTTGTTTTGTTCAGTTTTCAAGGAGCAAAATGGGCCTGAGTGGACTCGAACCACCGACCTCACGCTTATCAGGCGTGCGCTCTAACCAACTGAGCTACAGGCCCATAAGTAAAAAATGGAGCGGGTGATGGGAATCGAACCCACGATATCAGCTTGGAAGGCTGAAGTTTTACCACTAAACTACACCCGCATATAAAATTCTGTTGAACTACTTAAAGATTTTCGGTGGTCGGGAAGACAGGATTCGAACCTGCGACCCCGTGGTCCCAAACCACGTGCTCTACCAAGCTGAGCTACTTCCCGTTAAAATGGTGCGCCCGAGAGGAGTCGAACCCCTAGCCTCTTGATCCGTAGTCAAACGCTCTATCCAATTGAGCTACGGGCGCTTTAAAGCGAGAAACTTTAATATACCATATACAGTATATATTATCAAGAAGTTTTTTTAATGCGGTCGAGAGGACTTGAACCTCCACGGGATAAACTCCCACTAGGCCCTCAACCTAGCGCGTCTGCCATTCCGCCACGACCGCCTAATCTTCATTAGTAATACTTGGCAAGATGGGAAGTAACTTGTCTGATACCACAAAGTAAAACGCCGTGAATAACCACAGCAATGGGAATTGTTAAATGCGGGTGGAGGGACTTGAACCCCCACGTCGTAAAACACTAGATCCTAAATCTAGCGCGTCTGCCAATTCCGCCACACCCGCAAAAGGTGGTGAGCCATGGAGGATTCGAACCTCCGACCCTCTGATTAAAAGTCAGATGCTCTGCCAGCTGAGCTAATGGCTCTTATAATGAATATAAATTTAATCCATAAAAAAATGGCTGGGCTACCAGGATTCGAACCTGGGGTACACGGGATCAAAACCCGATGCCTTACCGCTTGGCTATAGCCCAACAGTGGCGGTCCGGACGGGACTCGAACCCGCGACCTCCTGCGTGACAGGCAGGCATTCTAACCAACTGAACTACCGGACCCAACCGATTTATTTATTAAAATATATGATGACCCGTACGGGATTCGAACCCGTGTTACCGCCGTGAAAGGGCGGTGTCTTAACCACTTGACCAACGGGCCATAAAATGGCGGAGAAGGAGGGATTCGAACCCTCGCGCCGCTCACGCGACCTACACCCTTAGCAGGGGCGCCCCTTCAGCCACTTGGGTACTTCTCCGAATGGCTCCACAGGTAGGAATCGAACCTACGACCGATCGGTTAACAGCCGATTGCTCTACCGCTGAGCTACTGTGGAATAATCTAAAATATTTATCAAGGCAATTCAACCTTATTTTTTATGCTCGTCGTGTTGCAAGTTCAATTCAGTGAAGCAAGCACTCCTCGCAGACCTGCACATGGTTGCTAATTCAGTGATGTATGCGGTCAGCTACTGTGGAATAATCTCAAGGTAATTCAACCTTATTTTTGTGCTCGTCATGTTGCACAAATATAATAGCGACGAAAAACACTATACAATATATAACGTTTATTGTCAATAAGTTTATATAGTATAAATAATAAAATCGACACGTTTTTTTAAGCCTTATTTAATTTAACACGTAGGGCATATTTCGTCAATCTATTATTTGAAATTTGTCTATATCAATCATTATATCATACAGGCACAGGCAGAAACTATTGGAAACTTGACTTTCGTTAAAGAGATTCTTTATGAGAGCATATTGTATTTTCTTAGAACTCCATATACTTTTGGATTGCAAGCCTTAATATAGATAAAGAAAAAAGTCGTTAACTGCCTAAACTTCGACTTGTCCTTCATCCGCTAATAACTTCCCCCTGCATTTTCCACACCTGTATTTATTAACATCAATTCGCCTGGTACGCTTATATACTCTTGAACAGTTTCTACATATATAAATATGCTTATTATGTTTTTTTACAGAGGAGGGCAGTGGATTACAATGCCGTGGTGAGCCTGTAGTTTTCAATAAATTTTTAAAGTCTCTATCACCGTGCTTATACCCTTTTCCTTCTATATGAAGATGGTAATGGCAAAGTTCATGTTTAATGATACCTATTACTTCGTTTTCCCGCATTTCCATAGAGTACTTCGGATTCAATTCAATTACTCTTTTCGAGGGTAGATACCTCCCACCTGTTGTTCTAAGGCGATTATTATATCTGATGATATCTTTAAAAGGTTTATCAAAATATTTTACTGATAGTTCATTTACCAATTTATATAGTTCATTTTCATTTAACAACTTCATATAATCATTCCCAACATATTAACACAGCACTATATTACCATATATTTAAAAATTTTTATATCTACGTCTAAATTAAAATAATTGTAATTAAACATTGATTTTTGATAGTATTATATTATAATTGAATATGAGGTTAATATTGTAAAAGGAGAGGTGTTCTGTAAGTGAGTAATGAAAAGAAAAGAATGACAACAGCATCTGGTGCTCCGGTTGGAGATAACCAGAATTCAATTACTGCAGGTAATCGGGGTCCAACATTAATTCAGGATGTTCACCTTTTAGAAAAACTAGCACACTTTAATAGAGAACGTGTACCTGAGCGTGTTGTACATGCAAAAGGCGCTGGGGCACATGGTTACTTTGAAGTAACAAACGATCTATCAAAATACACAAAAGCATCATTCTTAAGTGAAGTCGGAAAACGCACACCAATGTTTATTCGTTTTTCAACAGTTGCCGGTGAACTTGGCTCAGCAGATACAGTACGTGATCCACGTGGCTTCGCAGTTAAATTTTACACAGAAGAAGGTAACTATGATTTAGTTGGTAACAACACACCAATCTTTTTCATCCGTGATGCTATTAAGTTTCCAGACTTTATTCACACACAAAAGCGTAACCCTAAGACAAACTTAAAAGATAAGAATGCTGTTTGGGATTTCTGGTCATTATCACCAGAATCACTGCATCAAATCACATACTTACATGGTGATCGTGGTATTCCGGCAACATTCCGTCACATGAATGGATATGGAAGTCACACTTTCAAATGGGTAAATGATAAAGGAGAAGCATTCTGGGTAAAATACCACTTCATTAGTGAACAAGGTGTAAAAGGTTTAGATGAAGATGTAGCAGGCGAAATTGCTGGAGATAACCCAGACTATCATGTGGAAGATCTATACAATTCCATTGACAATGGTGACTTCCCAGCATGGAAACTTTATGTACAAATCATGCCGTATGAAGACGCAAAAACATATAGATTTGATCCATTCGATGTTACCAAGGTATGGTCTCAAAAAGACTATCCACGCATCGAAGTAGGTCGCATGGTCCTTGACCGTAATCCTGAAAATTACTTTGCTGAAGTAGAGCAAGCTGCATTCTCACCAGGTAACTTTGTACCAGGAATTGAAGCTTCTCCAGACAAAATGTTGCAAGGCAGACTATTTGGTTACTCTGATGCACACCGTTACCGTATTGGTGCCAACCATCAGGAATTGCCAATCAACCGTCCAGTTAACGAAGTAAATAACAACCAGTATGATGGACAAATGCGCTATAGTAATGGCAGTGGTTCGGTTAATTATGAACCCAACAGTTATGATACTGAGCCAAAAGAAGACCCAGCCTCAAAAACAAGTCCATATGAGGTTTATGGAGAGGCTGACAGTGTGTCATATGACAGTGATGACCATTATACACAAGCAGGAGATTTATATCGATTAATGAGTGCAGATGAGAAAGACCGTCTCATCGATGCTTTCGTAGGTCATATGAAGCCTGTTGACAAAGATGAAATCAAATTACGTCAAATTGAACACTTCTACAAAGCAGATCCTGAATGGGGCGAAAGAATCGCAAGTGGTTTAGGATTATCTGTTCCAGAAGGCGTTAAATAGTTACAGTTAACCAAAAACAGCTGATTATCTTTTTGATAATCAGCTGTTTTTTTATTTAACCTTTATTTTCGATCATTGATAGTGCGATACGACCTTTTTCAACATCAATCTGCTCAACCCATACTGTAACAACATCACCTACTGAGGCGATATCCATCGGGTGTTTAACAAATTTGTTCGCCATTTTTGAGATATGAACAAGTCCATCCTGCTTTACTCCAATATCTACAAAAACACCAAAGTCTACTACGTTTCTTACTGTACCCTGCATTTCCATCCCGGGTTTTAAATCTTCCATACTCAATACATTCTGTTTTAATAATGGTTTAGGCAAATCATCACGTGGATCACGTTCCGGACGACCTAATGCATTCATAATATCCATTAATGTCGGTTCGCCAATCTCCAATTGATCAGCTATTTCCTTTTTGTCCAATTCATTAAATTTATCCCGCAATTTATTAGAACCAATATCCTCAAGCTCACAGCCTATCATTTGCAGAAGTTGTTTCGTGTGTTTATAACTTTCAGGGTGTATCGGTGTCCTGTCCAGTGGATTTTCACCATCCAGAATCCGTAAAAAGCCTATCCCTTGTTCATAGGTTTTAGCACCTAGGCGGGGAATCTTTTTTAATTGTTTGCGATTAACAAACTTCCCTTCCTCATTACGCTGGTTCACAATATTATTTGCTACCGTCTTGCTTAGACCTGCGACATATTGTAAGAGTGAAGTGGAAGCTGTATTAACATTAACACCCACTTGGTTAACCGCTGTTTCTACGACAAATGTTAATGATTCATTAAGTGCTTTTTGAGTGACATCATGCTGATACTGACCAACGCCGATTGACTTTGGATCAATTTTAACAAGTTCAGCCAGCGGATCTTGCACCCGTCTCGCTATAGATGCTGCACTACGCTCTTCAACCTTCAAATTTGGAAACTCTTCACGTGCCAATTTTGAGGCAGAATAAACACTTGCTCCAGCTTCATTGACAATGATATATGGTATATCCAGTGTGTGCTTCCCTATCACATCTGCAATAAATTGTTCCGTTTCTCTTGAAGCAGTTCCATTTCCAATTGCTATCAGCTCGATACTAAACTTGTTGATATACTGCATCACAGTCTTTTCTGCACCAGCTGTATCATTTTTTGGTGCTGTTGGATAGATTACACTTACTTCATGAACTTTTCCTGTTTCATCAACAACAGAAAGCTTACAGCCTGTTCGATAAGCTGGGTCAACCCCAAGAACAGTTTTTCCCTTTAATGGTGGCTGCAGTAGAAGGTTTTTTAGATTTTTGGCAAATACAGAAATTGCCTGTTCTTCAGCCTTTTCAGTTAAACTATTACGGATTTCACGTTCTATCGAAGGCTGGATTAATCGTTTATAGCTATCCCCGATAGCATCCTCTAAAATCTGGGCAGCTTCCGGGTTGCCTTGACTTTGTATCACTTTTTTCTGGAGATACTCGAGCACCCGCTCAGTTGGAGGCTGGACTGCTACCTTTAACACGTCTTCTTTTTCCCCGCGGTTTAATGCTAAAATACGATGTGAAACCATTGAGCGAATTGCTTCATCATAATCATAGTACATTTCGTAGACGCCTTTTTCGTCCTTCTCCGTTTTCTTTGCTTCTGCATGCATGGTACCACGTTTAAAGGTTTCCTCACGAATAAAATCACGGTATTCCGGGTCATCTGATATCCACTCGGCGATTATATCATTAACACCTGCTAGTACTTCCTCTGTAGTAGTTAGTTCATGCTCCTCGGAAAAATATAACTCAGCTTCTGCAGAAATACTCTTCAATTCTTGCTTCCAAACCATTTCCGCCAGTGGCTCTAGCCCCTTTTCTTTAGCAATTGTCGCCTTTGTGCGGCGTTTTTGTTTATATGGCCGGTATAAATCCTCTACACGTTGTAATTGTGTTGCCTGTGTAATGTCACGTTCGAGTTCTTCGGTTAGTTTCCCCTGTTCATCAATAAGCCGAATCACTTCCTGTTTTCGTTCAGCTAAGTTAACAGCATATTGATATTTGTCATGAATCAATTTGATTTGCACTTCATCAAGCCCGCCTGTTGCTTCTTTCCGGTAACGTGCAATAAATGGTACGGTGTTACCTTCATCCATTAATGCGATTACTTTTTTTACGGTAGCATTGTTTACTTCAGCTTCCTTTGCCACCCATTGTTCTAATTCAATTGACACAATCGGCTCCTCCTTTATGTACGAACTTATTCTATCAAAAAATGAACGGAATTGAAAAAGACCGGCATTTTAAGTCCGGCCTAATTCTCATATCTTATAGCTATTAAGGTTGTATCATCTTTTCTAACTTCTCCGTTAACGTGGTTTGCATAAGCATTAGTAACCTGGTTTACATCCTTATTCAATAGGAAACGTTGTGACAGGTCATTATCTGAAACACCATCTGAGAACATAATCAAATTCATTTCGGGATCCAGTCTGTCCGTCACAACTTTAAAAGGTCTGTGATAACCAGCCAGGTAACCTGCATTCGGTATATTTCGCTTTTTCTTACCATTCTCAGTAATCGTTAATAATCCAATATTACCAATAGATGAAAACGAATAAAGGCGCGAATGGAAATCCATTTTTAGAATCCCTATAACAGCACCTCGCTTACCAGTCAATTGTTGGTTGCTCTTCTTTATTAACTGTTCTACAGTTGTATGAACGTTGTCTTTGATGATATCAATTACGATTTGAGAAGATTCTTTGGCAAATTCGCCACTGCCTAATCCATCTGCCAGTGCGCAAATAAATTCATTTTCTGTTTCTGTATAGAAATAGCTATCACCACAATAGTACTGACCTTTTTTTGCTTTTTGGAAGATAGCTACTTCTACATTGTTCTCTTTCGTGCTCAATCAAAAACCTCCGTGCTCTCAGTCTTGATAGCCTCACGCAGTTTTCTTAGAGAACGGCGTTGAAGTCTTGAAACGTGCATCTGCGAAATACCAAGTAACTCGCCGGTTTCTTTTTGACTCAAATTATCAAAATAGGTGCAACGTAATATTTGTTGTTCACGCTCAGATAAAACAGGTAAAATCTTCTCCAGTAACATTCGCTGGTCTACATTTTCATAACCATTTTCACTGTTACCTACCAAATCAAGGATGGCTACTGTACTTCCATCAGAGTCAGCTTCAATTTTCCGGTCAACGGAAAGCGCCTTATAGCTTTTACCCATTTCCATTGTCTCCAGAATATCTTCTTCGGAGACTTCTAAGTAATCGGCTATCTCCTTCACTGAAGGTGAGTCCTGATTTTCGGTAGTAAGCTCGTCAACAGCTTTCTTAATCTTCGGTCCTAATTCTTTAATACGGCGTGGTACATGAACACTCCACGTCTTGTCCCGAATAAAACGCTTGATTTCTCCGATGATCGTTGGAATTGCAAAGGATTCAAATGATTTGCCGAATGATGCATCATACCTTCTTATAGCAGCAAGTAATCCAATCATGCCGACCTGTGCTAGGTCTTCGTGTATATTGCTGTTTTTCGAGTACTTTCTGGCAATAGATTCAACAAGATCGGTATAGGCAAGCACTACTTTCTCCTGTGTTACTTTGTCATCCGGATCCTGTTGAAGCTGCTCAATCCATTGGTATACTTCGCCTTTCCCTTTATTGTCTGGTTGAGATCTGGTCTTCATCTAGACCCACCTCAGCTTCATAAAGGTACTTAGTCATTAACACAATCACACCATCATTGTTATTAATTTCAACTTTATCCATTAATGCATCAATTAAGAAAAGCCCAAAGCCACCTTCACGTAGATTCTCAACAGGCTCTGAGTTCTTGTATGGGCCGATTCCTCCTTTAATTTGATTTAAATTAAAGCTGCCACCGTGGTCGGCTACCATCACTTCAAGACGATTATCATACACTCCGAATCCTACCGTTACCTCCCCATTGTCATCTTCCGTATAAGCATGATCAACAGCGTTTGTAATTGCCTCTGAAACGGCTACTTTCAGATCTTCTATATCCTCATATGTGAAACCCATTCTGTTAGCAATTCCTGATATACTTAGTCGGACAACACCAACATATTCTGCTTTAGCAGGAACCTTCATTTCAATAAAATCAAATTTGTCCATTTTGATTCCCACCTCTAATTGCAGTAGTTATATCAATAATTTCATCCAAACCAGTAATTTTGAACAACCGTAAAACACGATCCTGCACATTTACCAGTTTCAAATGACTGTTATTTTCTTTTGTAGACTTTAAAGCACTTATAAAAACACCAAGACCGGTACTATCCATATAATTAACATATTCAAGGTCTACCTCAACTAGTTGACTCTCAATTCTGGTAAGCGGCAGTAAAGACTCTTTTAACTGTGGTGCTGTGTAAGCATCTATTTCACCAGACAGGCCAACAATAGATTTAGCACTTTCTTCTGAAACCTCAACCTTTAAGTTCATCGCCATCCTCCTTGAAACAATATATCTATTTATATATAAAAGCTTTCTTTAGTAACAAAGGACTATACCCAGAATAAAAAAGGATTAAACTTCTTTTCGCAAAACAATCAAGGTAAAGTCATCGCGTAATTGAAAGTTTTGCAGGCGTTCAAAATGCTTATACACCCCATTAACAAGCTCTTGAGCTGGCAAATGAGCATATTGCTTAATAACATCCAATACTTCCTCACTTTCAATAAAACGATCTCCTTGCCGGCACTCTGTAACGCCATCCGTTAACAGTATAACCATATCACCCTTTTTGATTATCCGCTCATATTGTTTGTACTTGGTATCTGCAGAAACTCCGAGTACCAGACCTTTCGCTTCTATCTCTTCAAACGTGTCACTTTGGGCATCATAATAAAATCCAGGTTCGTGGCCTGCTGAGGAGTATCGGAGCTTGCTTAAATCTGGGATATATTGTGCATAAAACATCGTAATAAACATGCTTGGATCAACATTTCGTTCAACTACGCGATTCAAATTTTTTAAAATCGATTTTGGACTCATGGTTGCCTCCGGAAAACTATCCATCGAGTATTTAATCATAGACATACATAATGCAGCTGGTATGCCTTTACCAATAACATCTGCAACAGCAATTCCCAGCGAACCATCCTTACCTTTAATAAAATGATGGTAATCACCATTCATTTGATGCGCCGGAACACTGATGACACCCACATCCAAATCATCAATAGTAGGTTTAGTAGTAGCAAGCAACGTATCCTGCATACCAGCAGCAACAGAAATTTCCGATTTCAGTTCGGATTGTTGTTCTCTCAATGTCTGGTATTCCTGATGTGCCAATCCATAAGAAATCATCGTTTCCAGTAAAAAATCCATGGAATGCCGAATGTGTTCTGGAATTTCCTCATAAAGTTCTGTTAGTGCCTGAATATGAAAATTCACAATTTCTTCTGGCGGAATGCTGTTTTTAATGAATGTCTTGCTAATTTGTTCAGCTCCATAAAGTGATTGTTCATCTTGGGTATTAATGTAATGTTTTAATAATTCTTTATAGTTAACTGCATCCAATTTTAGGGCATCCATGCATTCGTTCCTCCCCCGTTATAACTCTATAATTTCAAAAGGGGAGACTTAATTTTATTCTCCCCTTTTTTCTATTTATCATTATCGCACCCATTTGATGGTTCTAATTTCTGTCCCTTTTCCATCCTCTGATCTTATATCGAACTCGTCCATTAGCCTTTTGACCCCAGGCAGCCCGGCACCAAGTCCACCAGATGTAGAATAACCATCCTCCATTACTTGGCTTATGTCCTTAATTCCTGGACCACTGTCAAAGGAAAATATGCTCATCCCCTTTTGATTAATATTATCAATCACTTCAAAGCAAATTTTGCCGTTCTCCGTATATAAATATATGTTTCGAGCTAACTCAGATATTGCTGTCGCAATACGTGCCTGGTCTACTGTACCAAATCCGGTTTTTCTTGCGATGTCGCGGCCAAGCTGGCGTGCAGCAACAATATCCCACTCTTTTTGAATAGTAACACAGGATTGGAGATCCATACTCATTCCCCCAATTCCTGATGCAGTTTTACCAAGCCTTGTTCCAGATCTAAAGCAGTTGGAACATTTCGTAAATGAATTCCCAAATCAATTAATGTCATAGCAACTGCAGGCTGGATTCCTGTCAATACTACTTTTGCCCCCATAAGATCTGACATTGTAACGACATCACCTAATACCTTGGCTATAAATGAGTCAATTACTTCTACAGATGTTAGATCAATAACTACGCCTGATGAACCACTTTTGTGAATTTTGTCCAACAGGTCTTCCTGAAACTGTATTGCTGTATTATCATCAATCTCTGTCTGAATTGAGATCAGTAAATAATTGTGTAATTTTAATATAGGTATCCGCACACTATCACTCCTTACCGATGGATTCAATCATATCTTCAATTTTCTTGTCTTCGGTATTCATGTCGACTACTTTTCTGTTTGTAATTTCAAGTGCAGTGGTAAACCCTTTTTTCAGCGAGCTTTTGGTAGGAAATTTACCTAAATCAATCCCAAGGTTTACAATTGTTTGTGCAATTTCAGGGCGAATACCTACAAGGATGCACGTTGAACCTATTAACCGAACCGCTTCTGCTGCCTGTATAATGTGATGGGCAACCATGGTATCAACAACAGGAACGCCTGTAATATCCATTAGAACAACCTCTGAATTATGTTTCATTACACCTTCGAGCAGGTTTTCCATAATTAACTTTGCACGTTCAGTGTCGATCGTTCCAATCAAGGGCATTACCGTAATATTGTCCATAACCGGAATTAATGGTGCAGACAATTCCTGAAGCGCGACACGCTGCAGCGAGACAATGTGTTCCCAGCTACCTGAATACTCATTTACCAATTGTCGAATTATCGGTTCTGTCCAAGCATCTACACTCCTCAATACCTGTGAAATATAGTCTGAATCAACTTGTTCGGATTGAGCGAGAATGAAGTCAACTGTGACGCGTCTAAAAACTTGTAACCCGTCGGTAATATAGCTTAACGGCCAACCTAAATTTATCAGTTTTTCAGAGAAATCCTCCAGATGTTTTGTGGAACCTTGATCTTTAATACTTTTAAAAATAACGTTCACAAATTCTCTATTAGTACTTTCAAATAATTCATCTGATACATTTGATGTATAATTCCCATTTTTTAAAGAGCCTATCTCACCCATCCACATATTTACTATTGAATCACTGTTTTCCAAGGCAATTTTTTTAAATTTTTGGTCCATTGGTTTACCTCCCACTAACACGTTAATCAATGTTTCCTAGTAAATTATTAAAAAATTTAATATATATCAATAATACCAATTCAATTTGGTTTTATCATGGAATTTTATTTTTTTCAAGAAACATGTATAGTAATGCTATTTATTGTAACATAAAATCGATTTGTACATGTTCACACTTAGATTAATAAATTTTACAACAAAAAATACCCCTGCTTCATTTATCGGAAGGGGGTATCACGATTGATCATACATTTCCTTAAGTCCTAGACTTATTTCCAATGCCTTATCAATTTTTTCCATCATTTTATTATCTAACTTTGTAATTTTATCCGTTAAGCGTTGCTTATCTAATGTTCTAATTTGTTCTAGCAAGATGACCGAATTACGATCGAACCCATACCGCTTTGCATTAATCTCCACGTGTGTAGGGAGCTTGGCCTTTTGAATCTGCGCAGTAATGGCAGCCACAATAACCGTTGGGCTAAATCTGTTTCCGATATCATTTTGCAGGATCAATACCGGGCGTATGCCTCCCTGCTCTGATCCAACCACAGGGGATAAGTCAGCGAAATATACTTCGCCTCTTTGAACGATCAAATGCTTACACCCCGATCACAGAGCGCTCTAGGGTGTTTTTTTCAGCCTCCTCTTCAGCTTGGAAAGCTTCGGAAGCAATTGTTAGATTAATTCTGGCCATTTCTTCATATCCTTGCTGCATAGATTCGCGAAATTGTTGAATATGCTCATCTTTCTTATGTTCCAGATAGTTTCTTGTAGCTTGACATATGAAATCACTGAAATCACTATTTTCATATTTCATTAATCCATCCACCTCGTTTAATAGGTTTTTTGGTAATCGTACTAAGATCTCTTGTAAGCTCTCTGACAAAACCATACACCTCCGCCAACTGTTGAACGACCACTATTTAACTCTTTTTTAATAATATCATTGTAGCCCACGGTTTGCAAAGGTATATAAAAATATTTTTAATAAAAAGTTTAGCAGTTAAGTCAATTTCATAAATTCTTGTGATTTTCATTTATCCGATGCTTTTACAAACTAAATGCATTATTGTTCATTAATTCAAAGTACTACTATCGTTGTTTGGAGCGGAGGGCGGCGACTCCTGCGGGGATAGCAAACGTTTTTTTGCGATTGCAGCGAAGCGAATGAGCATGAGCCTTGAGACCCCGTAGAGCGACTAAATGATGGCCGACTAAAACCGTCCTTTGCGGAAAGCGTCCGACTGCAGTGGATCAACAAGCCTAGCACATTTACAAATAGTTTGGATTCACTGCTTAATTATTGAATTATGAAATTGACTCAGTAAAAGAAAAACATAAATACTTATACTTTCCTACTAAGTAAGTGCAACTGACGCTTTTGCCATTAAATTTCGACGATAATCCCAGTTTTCTAAAACATTAATTCCTCATGGTATATAATATTTTGAGATTATTATATTATGCCATTTCCCTAAAAAAATAAAAGATGCTGTCTTACTTTCCTTTGTGTATTCTTGGTACGCGATTGGTAATCATGCAAGGTATCTCATAATTTATCGTTTCCAAATGTGCCGCAACTTCATCAACTTCGATTTCTTCATTATCCTGCTTTCCTACTAGCGTTACCTTTGTACCTACTGGATATTCACTATTCATCTTAATCATCGTTTGATCCATACATATTCTTCCAACAATAGGCATTCGCTTTCCATCTATTAATACATCCATTCCTTGTAATTTACGAATCCACCCATCCGCATAACCAATGGGTATTGTTCCAATCCACTCATCGTTTGAGGCGACATATGTCGCACCATAACTAATCGATTCACCAGGTGCAATTTTCTTTACGTGAATTAATTGGCTGTTTAAGGAAAATGCAGGTTTCAAATCAATATGACGTTCTCTTTTGACTGTTTCTGATGGATACAGGCCATACATAGCGATACCAAACCTAATATAGTGATACATATTTTCCGGGAAGCGGATAGATGCAGCACTATTACCAACATGGATTATTACAGGATCTGTCCAGATAGTATTAAACACATTCAGTAATTGTTCAAAACGCTTTTTTTGCGTCTCAAAATAGGATAAATCAGGTTCGTCGGCAGTGGCGAAGTGTGTATACACTCCGGTAAGGTTTATTCTCTGATCACCCTGCAATTCCTCTACGATCTCTTTCAGCTCATCAGCTGTACGTATGCCTACTCTCCCCATGCCGGTATCCCACTTCATATGCAGTTTTAATGGATGATTTAGTACAGAATCTTTCACTTCACAGAGCCAATCTTTCTGAAAAAATGTCAGGGTTATATCCTGTTCAGCAGCTATTGGAGCATCCTTTGGAGAAACTCTACCAAATACTAGAATCGGTGCTTTAATATTAGCATTACGTAATACCAAGGCTTCCTCCAGCAATGCCACCGCAAGCATACCTGCACCTGCCTCAAGCGCTTTCCTGGCAACTTCTGCACCACCATGGCCGTATGCATCAGCCTTCACTACTGCCATCACGTTGCTATGTTGAGGTAGCTTCTTCTTAATTTGTTCAATATTATAAGCAATTGCATCCAGATTCACTTCAGCCCACGTATCTCGGTATATTACGTCTGCCACGGCGGAAATCTCTCCTCTCCTTAACTTGTATTATCCATATTTTATCTTATTCTTCTAAAAATAAAAAGCAGACCCCCTCTCCTTATGAGTCTGCTTACTACTATTCATTTACTTCACTTCTTTGCCTTGAACGGACTTTGCTACATTAATTAACTGTTCTTTAGTCAACTCATCACTGGCCAGGATAAAGTTCATCCCATTATTGCTCCACTCTATGGTACTTCCGGAAAGAGCTCCAATTGAGTGTCCAAGATTCACTATTTCACCATCTACTACTTGCGGAGAAGACATAGTTGGTATTACTTCCATTTTCTCTTCAATTAGCGTAAAGTTCTTTTCGCCAGAAAACGTCATGATTACACGTTGACCGTTTTCAAGTTCAACTTCTTTTTGTTCAACTAATTCAGAACCGGCCATATTCAGTGGATATACAACTGTAAACGCATCTGCTTCTCCATCACCAGAAACTGGAGCATCCGTCAATCCGGTTGTCATATTTTTCTCCATCGAGAAATCGTCATCGTTGAAGGTTGGTTCTGTATTAAACTCGGAAAAGTTAACTTCAACCAATGCCTTTTTATCCTTATCCAATACTTTTACCATGACTGGCGTATATGTTTTCTTATCAAAATAAATTTCTTGATATGGCAAGTTATTGTTGCTTTGATAATTTGTCTTAGTCTCGAAAATATAGTAATTATCGCTTACCTTAAAAGAAGCTTCTTTATCTTTCATAACATCATTAACAAGTGATTGAAACAGATATGGTTGACTGCCATTTTCAGGCCACTCTTTTTGAAACTTAAAGCTTTTGTTTAACGCCGGGGAAAGAACAAAAACCCCGTCTTCATTTTTCAGGATAATTTGGCTGCCTTTTTTATCCTGATCATTCGTTAATTCGACTCGATAGAAATCTTTTTTCTTATGCCAGATGTTTATGTTGTACTTTTGATCTTCCTGTCCAGTATTCATTTTCATTTCGGCCTTTGCTTTATATCCATTCATTGCCTCGAGCTTGGATTCTAATTTCTCAACAACATCTTCCTGAGATTTTTCACCACAGGCTGCAAGTACAAGGATTAAGCCGAAGACAATTACCATCCAAATCCCAAACTTTTTTTTCATGGACATATCTCCCTTGTCTCATTTCACTCTTTTAACGAGCTACGGACTTAACAGGAGGAAAATTATTGTCATCAATTAAACTCTAAATGTACGATATACTTCACCGATACCCTCAATTACATCGGAGGCCATTAAATCATTTACAGAGTGCTCTTTTGCTACTAGTATGTCAGCAGCTGATCCATGGACAAAGCATGCATTGCAAAGTGCCTTAAATACACTCTGTTTCTGCATTACCATTGCCAGAATGATTCCGGATAACACATCACCACTTCCACCTTTAGCCAGTCCAACATTTCCAGTTCTATTTACAGATTGTTCTCCTGCTGGTGTCGTAATAATAGTAAATCTCCCTTTTAATACGACATAAACATGGTATTTTTCTGCAAATATCTTTGAATATGTGAAAGGCTTGACCAAAAGCTCATGTACGGAAATATTCAAAAGCATAGCCATTTCACCCGGGTGCGGCGTTATGATCGTTGGGAACTGTCTATTACCGACCAAATCAAGGAGTGACGTTAAGTGGTATAAACCATCTGCATCCACAATAAGCGGACACATTGCTTCTTCCACCGTTTGTCTGACTAGATTACCAGTTACTTGTTGCCGGCCCATACCCATACCCAATGCTACTGCATCAAAGCTTTTAAATGGTATAGAGATATCATTGTTCAAGTTACCATTCGTCTCACCTAGTTCCAGGTAAGTAGCCTCCATACAGTGTGATGCTGCTACTGGTATGACTTTTTCAGTCGTGCCTGCTGTAATTAACCCCGAACCAGTACGCAAGGCAGCTTTTATAGTCATTGTAATTGACCCCGGCATTTCTGTATTACCACCAACTACCAGCCCTCTTCCATGATTTCCTTTATGAGCATCTGTTTTCCGTGTAGGCATGCTTTGTCTAAACAGATTCTCTGTCCAGCTAGCCCGTTTTACGTTATTTTGCAAAGCTTCTAACGGCAGCCCAATTGAAACAGTATCCCATTTTCCATAGAAAGATGCAGTATGTTGCAGAAACGCACTTACTTTAGGTGCTTCTACAATCACAGTATAGCTGGCTTGTACCGATTGAAAGTCACGTATCCCCTCATCAGCAGGAAGCCCGGATGGGATATCAACAGAAATCACAAGTTTAGCTGTTTCATTTATAATGGACACCATTTCAGCAATTGGATTACGAAGCATTCCGCTCACGCCTATCCCTAAAATCGCATCAATAATTACATCTGAATTCCGGACCAGCTCATGTATTTCTGAAGGCTCCTGGCTGACAATCACAGACCCTCCAAGTGATAAAAGCAGGTTTTTATGGTAAAGCGCATCCCCTGTGATTTTTTGATTTGGCACAACCTGTACAACAGTTATGTGATAGCCTTTGTTTAAAAGAGTCCTTGCTATAACAAATCCATCACCACCATTATTCCCACTGCCTGCAAAAATGCAGATGTGATCTGGCTTCTCAATAATAGATTCTATTTTTCCTGATACAGCCCTCCCGGCATTCTCCATTAATAACTTTCCATCCAGCCCGATTTCGTTCATGGTATATCGATCGATATCGTACATTTCATTCGCGGTGACAATAAACAATTTGTTCCCTCCTGCCCGCACTAAAATATATGAGACAACCCTAACAATTATGCAAAATCTCCAATTAGTTGTTTGCTTCAATTACTACCTGTGCGACTGCATAATCTCTACTATGCGTAATAGAAATCAAAATAGCACAGTCCTGAAATTGGCTTGCTTTTATTCCTGGAGCACCATTCTCATCAGTAACTACTTCTATATCCTGAAAGCTTAATTCACCAATTCCTTTACCTGTTGCTTTTGCGAAGGCTTCTTTGGCAGCAAATCTTCCAGCAAGATACTCGACTTTTCTTCTTTCATTCGTTAATTGGCTAAAAAAAATCTTCTCATTTTCTGTTAGTACTCTTTCTTCAAGACGCCCACTTCTCTCCATACTTTTTCTAATTCGATCCAATTCAATTATGTCAATTCCAATACCTTTTATCATAATTCATTCTGACCCTTCCATATGTATAATGCATATCGTTATATTTATCAGACGTATTTTAGTAAAATTAAAATGGTCATACAAGGCATGATAATCACTAAAATAACTAACAACTATTTATTAACTATCAAACTGTTCTTGTAAGGAGGTATGCCGTTGTTCATCCGCACGGAAAGAAGTATTAAAGAATTTATTCAATTTTACCCAATAGTCGCAGGACTTATAATTATCCACCTTGTTCTATGGCTGGTTACAGATTTCTTACCTTTGCCTTTTGGAGATCAATTATATAGTTGGGGTAAAGGTAACAACTTTTACATCAGTCAAGGTGAATACTGGCGATTACTCACATCTATCTTCCTTCATGCTGGTCTAATGCATGCGCTCTTTAATTCATTTGCACTTGTCCTATTTGGACCAGCGCTGGAACAAATGCTTGGTAAATACAAATTTATATTTGCATACATTGGAGCAGGCCTGATAGGAAATCTCGCAACATACTTTCTGACACCTACTGTATATTATCAGTATGTTGGAGCATCCGGTGCAGTCTATGGATTATTTGGAGTCTATATTTATATGGTAGCACTCCGAAAACATTTAATCGACCAGACAAACTCACAAATCATTCTAACAATTTTTATTATTGGATTGGTTATGACATTTATCCAGCCAGGAATAAACATTTACGCGCATATTTTCGGGTTTATCGGTGGCTTCGCATTAGCGCCATTGGTGTTAACCAAAGCCCAGCCCTTCTCTCCTTGGCGAAACAGACGTTACCGAGATGATGATTCAGTACAGTTTAACCCAAACCGCTGGAAAAAAAAACGTATTCCAAAACAAGTATACTCTAAAATCCTGTGGGGCTTTCTCGGAGTTTTGATAATACTTGGTCTGATAGGCAGAATATTTTAGGTTAGAAAACTCGACTTATCGCCAAGCCTTAATGGCGACAGCCTTAGTTGCACTTATGCAGTAAGAAAGTATTTATACTTTCTTAACTGCTAAAAAATAAGAAAACACACTAATTAGCCAATAACTAGTGTGTTTTTCTTTATGGTGAAAAGATTGTGCCTTTTTCTAAGCAATAGATCTTAAGGAAATTAAAATAAACTGCGACGTAATGCGGATACTTGAGTGCTATGACACCACTTCGGAAATACACTACGCGCACCTTAGGGCAACGCTTCAGCTTCCTCGGAAGCAAAAAACTGCGTGGTCAGGGTGCCACACTAAACACTACCTGTTCTCCTTAGTCTGCGTCACAGTTTTTATCGATGGCAACAAACTTTTCTATTTACGATAAGAATACCAATCGGCTAATTGGTCTGTATGAGATTCGTTCATTTCTTTGATTATAAAATGCTTACCCATACCCATCTTTCCTATTATTGAAAGTCTCATGGTGGCTAACTTCTGCTTAGCCTGCAACAAGTATTGCTTCTTCTCAAAAGCCTGTATACGTTTATGGTACATAATTACTGTGTTTTTACTAAAAGTTCGATAACGGATAGTTAAGCGTTGGTCATTCTGATAAAATCCGCCATCTTTATGTCTTAAAAATCCCAAATAAAGACTGCCTATCAGCAAAAGAATTGGCACCCATACAAACTGTGTGAAAAAGTATCCAATCCCAGCTCCAATTATGATTACTGGTAACGAAGAACGCAGCAGGTAAAATTTACGAGCGCGCTTTGGAAGTGGTGCCAGGTTCTGAATCTCTCCAGTATTTTCCGGTAAAAATGTATTGAAAAAGTCATCCACTTCGTTAGCCTTCATGATTGGAAATAATATCGATGAAAAATCTTCACCTTTATCTATTGATCCGCCTGCTACTTCTGCAAATATCGTTACATAACCGAGCGGCTGCCTGATAATGCTTTCCTGTATGCCTACTGCCTGTATTCTTTTTAATGGAATAGTCACTTGTTTCTTCTCCAGTAATCCGCGGGTAATAAATAATTCATTTTCATTTTTAGTAATAGTGAAATTTCCATACTTTATCATCGTACCAGCAATTCCTAATAGCCAAAGGAAGATTAATAAAACGATAACGAGCACTACTATAAAGATAATACTTAGCCCAATTGCCCACTCGACTGTACTATCGTAATAATGATCAGGTATGAATTGTTCCAGTTCTGAGAAACCAAACGCCATTAGAGCGAAGATGACGCCTATACTTCCAGAAGTGGATCCTGCTAAAAATAACCGTTTAAAGGTAATCCTTAATGAAGGATTCGCCACCTCTATATATTCATCATGTACATCTGTGTGTCTTGTGCTGGCCGTTTTTAATTCCTGACGCAACGCTTCCCCTTCTGTCCGCTTGACTGCTTTAAGAGAAGCTTCTGCACCATTACTGCTTCCTGCCGTTTCAATTTGAACCTTTGTTAATTTAAAAATTCGATGGATAACTCCTGAAGTCAGGTCAATGGACTGAATACGATTTTTAGAAATATAGCGCTTTTTCCGAATAAATATACCGTATTCAATTCGAAGTTCCTCATCTTCAATTCGGTATGTATAGCGATACCACGATAGAATACTAAATGTTAGCATTAAAATAAAAATACCTGACGCAATTAATATGAAATAAAACAGTGAATCATCCTTAAATGTGATAAACCCTAGAACAAGTGCAAAAAGCGATTCGCGCAGCACCTTAATAAAATTGAAGAATATAGCTGCCGGGTGCAGCCTTTTCTGATTAAACATCATCTTCGTCCACCCTTGCAAGTGCTGAAATACGATCTCTTAGCTCAGAAGCATCCCCATCCAGTAATGCGGGTATTTCATGTGTTGTAGCTGCAGTTGAAATAGTCACACTTGCCAGTTGGTACTTTTTTAAAATTGGCCCTTGTTGTGTATCGACATGCTGTACACGTATCATCGGAACTAGTGTCCGTGACACAATAAGTATCCCATGCTGAATATATATTTCCTGATCAAATACCTCGTAACGCCATCTTTTCCAGCGTAGCTTCGGAAATAGAAAGACAAATAAGTACGTGCATAGTCCACTAACAACTAAAGCTACTACTGTAAACCAATTTGAAAACTTAAAAATATACGTTAAAACAGCTAGTCCAATGGTAACCAACCAAAGAAACCCAACATAAATCCATGCAGTTATTTTCCACGCCTTTATTGCATCAGTCGCAATTGTATTAACTGGTGGCTGTCTCATATAACTCTACCTCACCTTTCTTTTTGTTAAATAATACCCACTAAAAAAGCTCCTTTACGCAAGGAGCCTCTACTTAGTTGTTATTATTATTTCTACGCTTCTGGAAATTTCCTTTGCGATTGCGTCCGCCTTGGCTACGGCCGCCCTGATTACGTTTACCGTAAAACTTTTTATTATTTGACCCGCGGTTATTGTCTTTACCTCTTGGTGCCTTCTTCACACTTATTGGCTGTGCTGATGATATTCGCACCGGTGTATCGCGACGCTCTTTTGTCAACATCTTAAGAGCAGCAGCAATTACTGTTATTGAGTCATGATTCTGCAGTAATTCATTCGCTGTCTCATGATAAGATTTCAATTCTTTCTGTTCAATAGTCTGTAATAGCTTATCTACTGTAACCTGTTGTTGACCACGCTGCGCTTCCTGATTAGTAGGAGGCATAATACGCTTCATTTTACTATTAGTCATCTTTTCAATTGATTGCAGATGAGCAATCTCTCTTGGTGTTATAAAGGATATTGCTTCTCCTGTGCGTCCTGCTCTTCCCGTACGGCCAATGCGGTGTACGTAACTTTCAGGATCTTGTGGAATGTCAAAGTTATATACGTGCGTTACACCAGAAATGTCCAGTCCACGGGCAGCTACATCGGTTGCAACTAATACTTCCACACGGCTATTCTTGAATTTATTTAGAACAGACGTACGTTTCCCTTGTGTTAAATCTCCATGAATACCTTCAGCACGGAAACCCCTTGCCTGCAATCCCTCAGCTATTTCATCAACACGCTTCTTAGTACGACTAAATACTATTGCTAGTGCAGGTGCATTAATATCCAAATGGTTTGTTAAGGTATCAAATTTATATTTCTCAGGTACTTCAATAAAAAACTGTTCAATATTTGTTACTGTCATTTCCTTACTCTTTACTTTTACTTCTTTCGGACTATTCATCAGGTTTGTTGCAATATCCCGAATCTCTTTAGGCATTGTTGCCGAAAATAATAATGTTTGTCTTCCATCAGGAATATTTTTTAAGATATTGCGAATATCCTCGATGAATCCCATGTTAAGCATTTCATCTGCTTCATCCAATACAGCCGTTTTCACATTGTCCGTACGTATTGTTTTCCTGCGCATATGATCAAGAAGTCTTCCTGGTGTTGCAACGACAATATGTGGACCGTCTTTCAAAGCTCTAATTTGTCGTTCCATATGCTGGCCACCATATACTGGCATTGTACGTACACCTTTATTTTTGCCCAAACGGTGGATTTCCTCTGAAACTTGGTTTGCCAGTTCTCTTGTAGGGGCTACTACCAACCCTTGTATTTTCTTTTGAGTTGTGTCAATCTTTTCAATCATTGGGATACCAAATGCTGCAGTTTTCCCTGTCCCTGTTTGTGCTTGTCCAATTACATCGTTTCCTTGCATGGCAAGTGGTATAGTTTCTGCTTGAATCGGTGTCGCTTCCTCAAATCCCATTTTTTCAAGTGCTGTCATAATGGGCTGTGATATACTTAGTTCATTAAATGTTGTCACCTTGTTACTCTACTCCTTTTTTCTTTCAAATTTATTTGGCGGACTAAAAAGTATAATTACTTTCTAATCTGCATAACTGCCACTAAAGGCTTTCGCCATTAAAACCTGGACATAAAGCCAAGTTTTCTAATGTATAATTTTTTTGAAAAACCAAGTCTGGCGAGAACTTAGTTTATTTTAGACTTCCAATCAACAATAAATTCCGGATAGGCTCTGAAAGTGTAAAAAGAGGCTACTCCAATTTATGGAAAAGGGCCTCATTCATGAAATATCATACAGAAAATAACAGTTCTTTCATCATAACACACACATTAAGATGATATCCACTACTTCTTATTATGATTTTTCATCAATAGCATGATAAAATAAAATTTAAATTAACTTACCTTTACAATTTAAAGGGGGACTTTTATGCGTCTACCTCCGTTCAATCCATATATAGCGGTTGTAATTGGTGTTATAGCTGTGTCAACATCAGCAGTACTAGTAAAACTGGCTGATCAAGCTCCTGCAGCAATCATTGCAAATTATCGGTTGTTGTTTGCAGTTATTATTATGGCACCATATGTACTTTTCAAACATAGAAATGAGTTTAACATTATCTCAAAAAAGGATTGGGTTCTCTCAGCCTTAGCGGGAGTTTTTCTTGCTTTTCATTTTATTCTCTGGTTTGAATCATTAAATTATACATCTGTAGCAAGCTCGGTGGTACTGGTAACATTACAGCCGATTTTCGCTTTTCTGGGCACTTACTTTTTTTTCAAGGAACGATTTTCACCTGGTGCTGTTATTAGTATGATCATTGCCTTATTAGGCAGTGTGATTATCAGCTGGGGTGATTTTCAAATAAGTGGAGTGGCACTATTCGGGGATATTCTTGCCTTACTTGGAGCAATAACAGTAACAGCATACTTTTTAATGGGCCAGCAGGTAAGAAAACGTTTATCATTAATGACCTATACGTTTGTTGTATATGGAATAAGTTCAGTGACACTAATTTTATATAATTTAGTTGTCCAAAATCCATTCTTCGGGTATTCCGCTAACCACTGGTTTGTTTTTCTTGCTTTGGCTATTATCCCAACATTCTTCGGACACACGTTATTTAATTGGGCATTGAAATGGTTAAGTACTTCAACCATCTCAATGGGAATTGTGTTTGAACCTATTGGCGCTTCAATACTTGCATACTTAATTTTAGGTGAAAAAGTGACATGGTCGCAATGGCTTGGAGGAACAATCGTATTATTCGGGCTGTTTTTATTCATTATGAGCACTGCTCGAAAATCAAAAGTGACAATATCACAAAAGAAATGACAAATGTACATACCAACTAGTGTTTAAAACTGGTATAATTAAGCCAATAATTATGAATTGGGTGATGTCATGAATATTCAGTTAATGACTGACGGAGGAGCAGACATTCCAAAGCGCTTAGACGAAGCATTGGATATTATTGTTGTACCTCTTTACTTACATTTTAAAGATGAACAATATAAAACGGGTGTCACAATTGATTTGGAAACATTCAACAAAAAAATGAGGGAGTCAGAGGAATTACCTCGTTCATCTGCTCCAAGTCCTAATGACTTTTATGAAGCATACAAGCAAGTAGACCCAAACACTCCTATTATCATGTTAAGTCTGACAAAAGGGCTAAGTGTTACGTACGAAAATGCGGTACTAGCTAAAACGATGCTTCTTGAAGAGGAGCCAGATCGAAAAATCGAAGTGATCAATACGAAAACAGCTTCATGCGGCATCGCGCTTTTACTCCATGAAGCAAAGGTGAAGCTAGAAGAGAACTATTCATATGACCAGCTCGTTAATCATTTGAACGGGCTAATTGATGATACAACAACATTATTTGTTTTAAAGACACTGGAAAATCTAGTACGTGGCGGGCGCTTAGATAAAGTAAAGGGTACAATTGCAAAGACATTAAATATAAAACTGTTGATGAAAGCTAGTGAAGACGAAGGAAATATTGAAGTAACCGAGAAAGTTCGGGGAGATAAAAAGTCGATAAGACGATTTATCGAACAAATTGGTGAATATACGAAAGACTTTGAAGACAAAGTTATTTCTATGACACACTGTAATGCAGAGGAACGAGCAAATAAAGTACTTGCAGAAATCAGACAGAAATACCCTTTTAAAGACGCCTACTTAACTGAAATGGGCCCACTAATTTCCACATATGCAGGTGATGGAGGTCTAGTTATTTCATTTTTTAAAGATAACCAATAATAAACTAGGGAGAAGGCTTAATTAGTTTTAGTCTTCTCCCTTTACTCTCTGGATTTTTCTTTTAACAGAAACTCATGAATCATGATATTAAGTGCATCTTTATCATTTCCTAAGCAGATAAGATGTCTTGATCGTTCAAAAAACACAACTTCCTTTTCCTTCGATGTAATTTCCTTATCCAAATAGTAAACCGTTTTATAGGGAACCATTCCATCCTGTTGCCCCTGGGCAATCAATACAGGTGATTCAACCTTTTTTAAATAGCGACGAGTAAACCTTAACACCCTCAAAAATTCAATATTAGCTTTAAATGGAACAGCTCCAAGCTTCCTTTTATAATGCAGGTATAATTTGTTTTGGCGGAGTTTCCCATTGAATCCATCTACAGCAACGTCCTTGACATCCTTGCTTATCTGTTTAAAGGATAAATACTTACCAGCTGGAGCCAACAGCACCAGTTTATCGATTTTATACTTTGCAGCTAAATATGCAGCAATCATCCCACCCATCGAAAATCCAATAATATATATTTCATCAACCTTTTCACTTAATTGCTTTAAAGAACTTTCTGCTGCATTAATCCATTTTTTATGTGAAACATTTTCCAACGCTAACTTTCTCCCATGCCCTGGTAATGTTGGAACTTCAATTTGCCAGTTGGTATGCTCCTTGAGATACTTAACCAAAGGGTCAACTTCATACGGTCCCCCAGTATATCCGTGTATTATCAGACATCCAATCATACTAATTCTCCTCATGTTTCAATGTACTTTATTTTCATATATATTTATTATGGCCTATAATAACTTTTAAATGTTTTCCATAATTTCCGTAAAAACTATAAGCGTGTGTTCAAAAAGGAGGATAAAAATGACTAAGTCGGCTATGTTTGCAACGCCGGCGTTGGCAGGCTATGTTCGTCACGTCCTGTGACAACGCCTGCATTAGCACGTCCTATGCGTCAAAGTTCGAGGCAGTGTAGCTTTGATTAGCGGAATGTATGGCTTTAATACATGAGCACAAGGAAAGCTACCCCGAATCTACATCGCACGCAGGAAAAGGGCTTTTCTTTTCCAAGGAACGGTGAGTCTTGCTAACGACGAAATTCGATGCGTCATTTTTTCCGGACTTTTTGAACAACCTCTATAAAGCAAAATAAGCTGATGACATGCAAGCAATGCTTCACCAGCTTTCTTAGTAGTTGAGAAAGTACATATTCTTCCCTACTGCAAAAGCCATTTTTCTAAATGTTATCGAAACTGCTTCATGATTGAGCTTACCTGTTTAACAACTGGTGAAACCTGCTGAAACGTATCAGCTATTTGGCCAGCTGTTGATAACATTTTATCGAGATCCATTTCACCATTATGATCCTGAAAATAATAGAGGAGGTTATTTTTTGGTGGTGTATTAAAAGAACCACCTATAGACTGACCGTATGGATGCCAATTCATTGGTTGTTTGGGTTTCGCATACAGCTCAAAAGGGGTTTGGAAATTTGGATTGTAATTGTGGTACATCTGTGCAAATTTCTGCTGCGGCTGCGGCTCTGGGTTATTTTGATAAAAATTATACGGGCTACCATCATAAGGCGGCATATAATTATAAGGCCTTTCGAACATGTTACACACCTCTTTTATAAGTTCTTGTATTACTACTATATGCAAGCGTAAAAAAAAGTGTGTAAAGCCACCACTCATAACAGGATTCAAATACTAAAACATGAAGTTAGGCTGATAATTAGACATACCTACCAAATATTTAATTTTGTTAATCTGGAAGCCACAAATTACTTCGCCATCCACAAAAGTTGCTGGAGTACCAAATACATCACGTTCGTGAAGATGTTTCATATATTTTTGGTCCTTCGTTACATTTCTCGTTGTATATTGAACATTCCATTGTTTTAATTGGGTTAACAGTTTTTCACAATTCGGACAATTATCGCTAATATAAACAATTACTTCCTGATCGTTCATTTTATTACACTTCCTCCTTGAAATTAGAACTTCCTTTTACTTTACTTCGTCAGTACCCTTGAATGTAACAAGTTAAACACAAATATTACAAAGATATTACGCAAAAACATTCTGCACTGTGTCATAATCACAAATGCAGAATGTTTTGTAAGACTTTTTATTAATTGAATATTAGAAAGCTCTTGGCTTATTGACATGTCTTAGTTGCTCATTTGCAGTTAGAAAGGATTTATAAAATACCTCACTTGATTAGAAAGCCCATTCTCATAATAGCTGGTGGCTGCGTTTTGCAGAGTCACGGGGTAATCTTTAACTTCTATAAAGGGCTTAACGTTCTTAACTGCTAAGTTCAATACGCCAGCACTTCCGACAACTCTGTATTTCCTTCAACAAGTTCAAAAATTTGATTTTCTGCTCTTGGAACACTTAATAAATAGACAAGAACTGCTGCAACATCTTCACGAGGTATATTTCCTAAATCTGATAACTTTTCCTGCAGGTTTACTTTACCTGTTCCAGGATCATCTGTTAATCTGCCTGGCCTAACGATTGTATAATTTAATCCTGCCTTTTTAAGATATTCGTCTGCTCGATGCTTTGCGTACAGATAATGCTTCATTTGTCCTGTTCCTTTGGGATGGTCAGCTCCAATTGAACTTAACATTATAAACCTTTTTATCCCATACTTCTTCGCTAAATCAACTGATTCAATTGCACCTTCCTGATCAATAACAATCGTTTTATCAGCACCTGTATGCGGCCCTGATCCAGCTGCAAATATAACTGCATCTATATTATGAAAAGCCTTCTCGAAATCTTCTTCCAAGTCCGCCAAAACTGTCTGGGCACCTAATTCTTCAAATTGTGGAATTTGGTCCGTTTTTCTTACCATTGCAACAGGTTCGTGGTCAGATTCCAATAACTTCTCAACTGCCTGCTTACCAATACCACCATTTGCTCCAATTACTAATACACGCATTATTTTCCTCCTAATAACTTTTGGCTGTTCTCTAGAAAATTCTGGCTTTGCCACAGAAAGAATAACTGCGACTCGATTCTTAGTAGTTATTATCGCTCTGGAGACCACGCAGATCGAATATATTCGCATACCAAGGGCACCCGAGCCTTTTTGCTTTTGGCTAGCTTAAGCGTTGCCTAAGGTACGCGTAATGTATTCCGCAGCGATACATTACACTAATTAATTTTCCACATTATGTCGCAGTAGGATTAAAAAGCAACAAAACTTATGAAAAGAACCTAACTTATAAACACCATAATTATAATATTACCTTTAATTAAAAAAACAAAACACCAATCTTCGTTAAGAAAGGTGTTTTGCTTTTACTCTTGAGGATTAATAATCCCCATTGGTGCAAGCTTACCGACAAGCCTGCACGTATACAAGAGTAGAGGACATCCCATATCCCACATTGAGCATATCGTGTTTCAGCCAGCCATGCCATGATATTTATCACTACTTTTGGAATTTTTATAAGTTCAAATCAGGTTGGCTCTGTTTGATAATAGGATGTTCGTTTTTTATGTTTTCGATAAAATAAATAGACAACCCCAACTATAATTAAAATCAGAAATATATATAGCTGGAATTCCTCCATAAATTTTTTCACCGATTTCAGATTACCCACACTACCAAGCCAAAGCATTCCAATTGTCCAAGGAAGTATTCCTAATACCGTCAAGCTTTGAAACTTCCATACACCTACCTTACTGATACCAGCTATATATGAAATATAATTACCTAGTCCAAGTGGTCTTGCGAACGCTATCGTCCACACACCGAATTTCTTAAACCATCGTTGTGCCTTCTCTATCTTTTTCTTGTTCATCTTTTGTTTTAGTTTATCTTCCAGTTTATAACCTATACCATAAGGAATTAAACTAAATACAGAATAAATTGCACTCCCAAGGAACCCGTAAAGTAACACTTCAAGGAAGGTCAACTTAAGAAGATAGCCAAAAGTTAGCGTGACCAGGCCACCAGGAAAAGGCACGGATGAAGCCTCAACCGCTAGACTAATAAATAGCCCCCAAAACCCTAATTCATTAATAACATCTACAATAAATTGCAACATCTGCCAGCAGGTCTCCTTTGTTTACTGCATTGAGTATTCAATACCCTGAAAGCCTCAATGAAAACCATATAATATTAAGCTACGGCTTTCCAATTATTCGAATATGTCTTGGCAACACTTCAATATCTGCTGGTGTTACTCCATTTATCTCGCCATCCATGTCGATTGCTTTCTGCTGATCCGTCCTAATTGTTAAAGTTGATGCTTGAAAATATCTTAGCTCTGTTAATTGTTCCGTATTAACATTAGGCTTATTCATTGATAATAGTTCCCGAAGAGTGGCCAAGGTTGAATTTTTAATAATTAACACATCAAATTTGCCATCATTAATGTTTATTGTAGGTATCGGAAACTCCCTTGTACCAATGAATTTTCCATTTAATACAAGAATCATTACCGATTCCCCTTCGTACACTTCGTCATCGGCAATTATTTTATAAGTAAAAGGTTCAGCCTGGTTAACTGTCTTGAGTGTACTCATAAAATAACTTAATACTCCAAGGTTCTTCTTTTGTCCTTCATCTATATTTAAAGATGTTTCAGAAACAAGCCCAATACCCCAAAAATTAAGGAAATAGTTATCCGATGTTTTGCCAAGGTCTATATTGACTGCTTCACCAGAGACAATTGCCTTAGCAGCCTGATATAAGTTTTGAGGTATATTTAGCATTCTGCTGAAATCATTACACGTTCCCCCAGGTAAAATAGCAATAGTGGGTCTTGTCTTTAAAGGAGCTAAACTATTTATACATTCGTACAACGTGCCGTCTCCACCAAGAATAATTATAATATCAACTTTATCAGCAAAATCTGTACAGGAATCCTTAGCTTCTTCAATCGTTTCCGTCTGAATAACAGTTAATTTCTTTATAGCTTTGGAAATAACAGGTATCGTTTGGGAAAGTTTTTGTTCCATGTTATCGCTTCCTGCATTACCATTATATAAAAATAAGCCTCTCTCATAAGCCAAAATATCCTCTCCCTTTAGCGATCCGCTTTATTTATTTATTTCCTAAATAATCATTATAGAAACATCATTGTAAAATAACACATTTCGAAAATTATGTTACACTATTTTGCAATAAGTTTATTAATCTAGTGTAAATTTTTGAATTTAGTCTAGTAATTTTCATCAAAATGTTATTTAATAAAGAAGAAGGAATTATAATTTTCACAATACACAGGAGGGTCAAAATGAAGAAACTTTTTAGTCTATTGCTTTTGTTAAGTATAACCCTAGTGTTGGCAGCATGTGGTAGTTCAGAGGATGCAGATGGCAGTGGTGAAGAAAGCATAACACCAGACACAATTGTAATGGGATTCGTTCCATCACAGGATTCTGATACAATCGCTGATACAATTAAACCTTTAGCGGATCAGCTAGGTGAAGAATTGGGTATCGAAGTTGAAGGTAAAGTTATGACTAGCTACAATGCATTAGTTGAAGCTATGGGTGCTAACCAGGTACACGTTGGATTTATCCCGGCATTTGGCTATGTCCTAGCAAATGAGCAATATGGGGCTGAAGTAATCCTGAAGTCAGAGCGTTACGGATCCGGTACATACAAAGCACAATACTTAGTAAAAGCTGATTCAGGTATTGAAGAACTAGCAGACTTAGAAGGAAAAATCTGGGCTTATCCAGATAAAGGATCCACTTCTGGCTATCTCTTCCCTGCAAACCAATTGATGATGGAATTTGACTATGACTCCGCACCACAATTGGAAACAGAATTCTTCTCAGGCACTACTGCTGCAGGAGGACATGACACAGCTGCTTTGGCGGTTTACCAAGGGGATGCTGATGTAGCAACAACTTTTGATGATGTGCGTACAGAACTTGAAGAAGAATATCCTGATGTAATGGAAAAATTAAACGTTATTGGATATACACAAGATATTCCGAATGACACAATCTCAGTTACTAAAGAATTAGATGACGATTTAGTTCAGGAAATCAAAGATGTATTCCTATCATTTAATGAAAATGAGGAAATGATCAAGATTATGAATCAAGTATATAATTGGGATGCCATCATTGAAGCATCTGATGAGGAATATAAAGTAGTTAAAGATACCTACAAGAAATTTAAGGATAACATAGAACTTTAATATCAACTTAACAAGGGGGGAGGTGATCATCTCCTCCTTTTTCTAACGTTTATGTAGACTCAAGCCATTTTCTCAAACAAATATAACGGAGGAAATACATATTATGATTGAATTTAAAGACGTAAGCCTGGTCTATCCGAATGGAACAGAAGGTTTAAAAAATATAAATGTAACAATAAATGATGGTGAATTTGTAGTTATTGTAGGTCTTTCCGGAGCAGGAAAGTCTACTTTTATTCGCAGTGTAAACCGTCTGGTCACGCCAACTTCCGGCTCTCTCTTAATAGATGATGAAGATATTCTTAAGTACAGCGGTTCCGACCTGCGTAAACTTCGCACAAAAATTGGTATGATATTCCAAAGTTATAACCTGGTAAATCGCTCTAATGTATTGAAAAATGTTATTGCAGGCCGTTTAGGTCATACAGGTACACTACGCTCCATTCTTAATCTTTACAAAAAAGAAGATATCGCACTAGCCTACGAAAGTCTGCAACGTGTAAATATTGATGATAAAATTCATAGTCGGGCCGACGAACTTAGTGGCGGACAGCAGCAGCGTGTCAGTATTGCCCGTGTTTTAACACAAAAGCCTAACTATATACTTGCTGATGAACCAGTGGCATCACTCGACCCGCCAACATCACATCAGGTAATGACTTATCTGAAAAAGATAAATAAAGAAGATAATATAACAACTATCGTAAATCTGCACTTTATTGATATGGCTATGGAGTATGCTGACCGAATTATTGGTATGCGTGCTGGTGAGGTTGTGTTTGATGGACCAGTATCAGAGGTGTCCGAGAAAACATTTGAAGAAATTTATGGCCGTACTATACGTGAGGATGACTTACGTGGGGGGGCACAGTAATCGTGACTAATCAAACTAATGCTACCCCCTCTCAAATGACACCGCCACTTTATCCTGCCAAGACAAAAGCCCAAGTTACACTTATATTTTTCATCATAATAGGCTTTTATCTGTTTAGCATGATATGGACACAGCGTCAGATGGTGGGAGGATTTGCCGATGCACTAGGCAATATGGGAGTGGTGGTTAATAAATTTTTTCCTCCTAATTTAAGTGTTATCCCTGCAGTTTGGGATCCAATGGCACAAACAATTCAAATGGCTATTATCGCGACAACTGTCGCAGCTATATTGACTGTCCCACTGGCATTATTGTCAGCACAAAACATTGCAACCTTTAAACCAATATATCTTACGACAAGAACTTTTCTGAATATCCTGCGAACGATTCCGGATTTAGTTTTAGCTGTTGTCTTCGTGGGGCTATTTGGTATCGGACTGTTTCCAGGTATTATCGCACTTATTATATTCTCACTGGGGATACTGGCAAAATTGATTAGCGAAACAATTGAATCCGTTGATATGAACCCACTTGAGGCAATGCGTGCTTCTGGGGGTAATGTGTTTCAGGTAATCTACTATGGTCTTGTGCCACAGGTGCTGCCACAGTTTGCATCATTTGTACTGTATGTATTTGAGATAAACATTCGTGCTTCTGTTGTACTGGGATTAGTGGGTGCAGGTGGTATTGGTCTTGTACTCGATCAGCAGCTGGGTTTCTATAATTATCCGAACGTTATGGCAATAATCATCTTAATATTTATCGTAGTACTTGTTATTGAATATATAAGTAACAAATTAAGGGAGGCATTGATATAATGACAACATACTCTCTCCCTCCAAAACCGCAACGTTCTCTTATGAAGCGAATCAAAAGGATATCTATTCTATTAGCAGTAATTGCAGTATACATTTGGACCTTTTTAGGTATTGACGTAGATTGGGGACGTGCAGCTGAACGTGCCATAAATAATTTCCACCGCGTCATTCCTAAATTATTCCACCCAAATTGGGAGGCAACCGGTGAAGTTGCTGGAAAGATGTTTGAGACGATTACAATCGCGTTTGCCGGTTCTTTTATGGCCGCTATTCTAGCTATTCCATTAGGATTTTTAGCAGCTCAGAATATGTCCAGAAGCAGATTATTAACAGCAGCTGGAAAGTGGATTCTATCCGCTATTCGTGCCTTTCCTGATATCATTTTGGCTATTCTGTTTGTTGTTGCTGTGGGACCAAACGCATTTGCTGGTGTGCTTGCAATTGCCATTGGCTCAACAGGAATGCTTGGAAAGCTTTACTCTGAGGTTGTTGAATCAATTGATATGAGCATTGTGGAAGCAATGGAAGCCAATGGTGCTAATAAAGTTCAAATGCTATTTTATGGTGTTATGCCACAGATTATTCCTGAATTCTTATCATATGCTATCTACCGTTTTGAAATCGATATTCGGGCATCATCCATTTTAGGTATCGTTGGTGCAGGTGGTATTGGTACAATGATTATCTTTGCAGCAAATAACCGTAATTGGAATGAAATGGGATTAATCCTGCTGGCTATCATAATTGTGGTAACCGTAATTGACTCTATTTCTGCAAGAATCAGACGGAAAATTGTATAATAAGCTATAATAGAAACGAAATCCAGGAGCATACTCTGGTTTCGTTTCTTTCATTATGACACTAAGACCTTTTATTAAGGCATAATTTTGTTGGTTTACCTTCGCAGATATAATCTGCGAAGTACTTTTTAAAAAGTTTGAGTGCTATTATGCCGCTCCGGAAATACACTTCGCGCACCTAGGGCGGCTGATGAGCCTCCTTGCTCCTACGTCGCTGCGTAGTCCTCCTACAGGAGTCTACGTGTATTTCCTCCGCTGTTGACTGGAGCAGGAATCGCTATAGAATAAATTTGTGACAGCTACACTAGTCCGGGTGAGCGGAGGGCGGTGAATCCTGCGGGAACAGCTTTCCGAAGACCCCGCAGAGTGACTAAATGAAGGCCGACTAAAACCGTCCTTTGCGGACAACGTCGGCATACCCCTTGCCGGGGCAAGGAGGCTGAGGTCGTGCCCTAAGGTGCGCATCCGCCCGTAGCGACCCCGGAAGGTGGGACGAGGGTTTATAGAGATTATTCCAGCAGTTTGTTCGCAGTTTATATCAACTGTGAACAAAAACAGTTCTTAAAAACCAGTCTAAAACAACGTGCAATCATCTGTTATAGCAGTTTTCTTAGAAAGGATGTAGCATAATGCATAACAATACAGCAACTATCAAGCTAGTATATTCGAGTGATGTTCATGGCAATGTATTACCCGTCTTATATGGAACAAATGAACATGCTGATTTAGGCCTAGCTAAATACGCCACAGCTGTTCAAAAAGTCAGACAGGAAAATAAGCATGTAATCGTATTAGATAATGGCGATTTAATTCAGGGAACACCATTAATGACTCATTATGTAAAAGAACATGCTGATAAAGAAAACCCTATGATTGGTATCATGAATCAGATAGGAATCGAAGCAAGCGTGATTGGCAATCATGAATTTAATTTTGGAAAGAAAATCTTAACTGATGCTGTTAAAGAGTCTGATTTCCCTTGGATTTCAGCTAACAGTATCGATGCCAATAATGGTGAAGCCTATTTTGGCCCACCCTATATTATAAAAACATTGAACAATGGAATTAAAGTAGCAATTGTTGGTGTAACGACTCATTATATCCCTAATTGGGAATCACCTGAGCATATTCAAGGAATACAGTTTACTGACGCACTTTCTACACTTCAAAAATGGGTTAAACATATTAATGAAATTGAAGAACCTGATGTTCTGGTAGCCTCCTATCATGGTGGTTTTGAACGTGATATTGACACTGGTGAAGAGACAGAACAGCCAACCGGTGAGAACCAGGGCTATACGATGTGTGAGCAAATAGAAGGAATTGACATTCTATTAACCGGGCATCAGCATCGTAACTTAACTGGTACAATAAATGGCGTTCTAGTCGTTCAACCCGGGAACAACGGGAAAATGTATGGTGAAATTGATATCACAATGGAGCATTCTGATAATGCCTGGAAATTAATTAATAAGCATGCGTCAGTTAACACATTAGAAGGCGTACAGTCAGATCAAGAAGTCCTTTCTTATATGAAAGATCTCGAAGCTTCCACCCAACAATGGCTCGACCAGCCAATTGGATACGTTGATGGCGATATGACAATAAATGATCCATTAGAGGCAAGAATTAGAAAGCATCCATTTATCGAATTTATCCAGCAAGTACAAATGGATGCAAGTGGAATAGATATTTCCGTTACTTCTCTGTTAAATAATGACTCCAAAGGATTTGACTCTACCGTTACCATGCGTGATATTGTGTCAAATTACATGTATCCAAATACCCTAGTTGTACTTGAATTAACTGGACAGGATATAATAGACGCACTTGAAAAGAGTGCTGGGTACTTTATTTTAAAAAATGGGAAGATTGCAGTTAACCCTGCCTATATTAATCCCAAACCACAACATTACAACTATGATATGTGGGAAGGGATAGAGTACACAATAAATGTACAACAGCCTTTAGGTTCCAGAGTTGAAAACGTTAGGTACCATGACATCCCTCTTGATAAACATGAGAAATACCATGTTGTATTAAATAATTATCGTGCTAATGGTGGTGGCAATTTTGATATGTTTAAAGGGAAACCAATTGTAAAAGAAATTCAGAAAGACGCTGTTGAATTAATCCGCTCCTATTTTGAAAAGTACAAAACTGTACAAGCGAAAACAACCAATAATTTCACCGTCCAAACATAAGAAAAGCTACCAGATTAGCAGCTAATCTGGTAGCTTTCAAGTTTGCATTAATCATCGTCACCGTCATCATCGGCGGCATCACCGTCATCTTTATCGTCAGTATCGTTATCATCGTCACTATCATCGGAGTTATCGTTAGAGTCATTGGCGTCATCATCGTTATCTTTACTTTCGATATCCAATACCAGAACCTCTCCGGTATAAGCATCTATTTCAATTTCTGCTTCTCTTTTATTAGTATCCATTTCTAATTCATAAAGCAGGCGCATATCATCTTCATCTAACTCGATATTTACTATAGTTCCTGAAAATGCATTAAGGGCGATTTCCCTTGCCTTACCAATGTCGATTACAGCTTTGCTGACCTTAGACTTATCGTCATCTTTTTTACTGCTTTTATTCTTATCATCTTTCGTGGAATCATCTTTTTCCTTGATGGCTACTTCTTTGTTGTCATCATCACTGTTATCATCATCTTTTTCTGCCTTTTTATCATCGTTGCTATTGTTAGCAGGCTTATTAGTGTCATCATCTGTATTATCATTATTTTTTACTTCATTCGATTGTTTACCATTACTAGCAATCATTTTCTCTTCTAATTTCAGTACTTCACCGGTATTTCCGTCCATTTTAATTTCATATTCTTTTTGGCCATCATGAATTTCTATCTCATATACAGCCCGATTTTGGTTTTTTTTAAGTTCCATCTCCGTAATTTCTCCTGGATATTGGCCCATTACCAATTGTGTAATTTCCTCTGTTGATAATTTGGGTTCAGCCTGTGCTGCATCTGAATGATAAATACCCAATCCCATCGCAGTTGCACCAATAAAAACTGCTAACGCGATACCAATTTTCTTTTTCAATTTATTCTCCTCCTCTTTACTTCCTAATTACATCATATCCCCTTCAGGTGAAAGGACACTGTGCAGAAGATTAGAATTTGATGAGAATAATATTAACTTTCTTTAACAACTGGAAGTTCCATAGTAAAGGTAGAGCCATTTCCTGCTTCACTTGTCACCCTTAAACTTCCATCATGAGCTGCAACAATCGTTTTTGCAATGGATAAACCAAGTCCAGTACCGCCTAAATCTCTGTTTCTTGATTTTTCCATTCGGTAAAACCGGTCAAATATTTTTCCCTGCTCTTCGTTTGGAATCCCTTGACCAGAATCCTGGACATTAACGATAACATTGGTATTTTCTCCCCGAATAGTTAACTTTACTGTCCTTTCACTATATTTTAAGGCATTATCAATTAATATATAAATAACCTGTTGTAATTGGTCTTGACTTCCATTCACATAAAGCACATCTTTTGCTGTTTCTAAAATAATTTTCCGCTCATATGCACCTGTAAATTTGGCGACTGTTTCCATACAAATATCAACTATGTTTACTTTTTCATGTGCATCTTTTTTCTGATTTCTTGCAAGCAACAGCATTTGTTCTACCAGCTTTTGCATACGATCTGCTTCGGATTCAATTGCCTGAATTGACTCATTGAAAAGCTCCGGGTTGCCCTGTCCACGTCTTTCCAATAATTCTGCATAACTCTTCACTATTGATATCGGTGTTTTCAATTCATGAGAAGCATCTGATACAAACGTCTCCTGCTTTTCGAAATTATCCTTTAAATACTCAATCATCGTGTTAAACGTATTTTCCATTTCATAAAGTTCATCACGTGATCTGTTTTCCACATATATTTTTTTCCATTTTGTATTGGTTATATTTTCTTTCATCGCAGCAGTTAATGCTTTTATCGGATTTAAAATGAACCTGCTTAAAAATATTCCGGCTATTATCGTTGGAATAAGCATAATGGCTGATGCTACAATTAAAACATAAAATAAGGTTTGCATTGTTTCGGTATGTGCAACGAGCTGTTTATATACCTGCAGAGTTACAATTTCTCCATTCTCCCATATAATTGGTTTAGAAATGGTTACAAAATTGGCTCGATTATTTAAATGGATAATTGAATTGGACTCGGTTTTTACAAACGATGCAGGCAATTCAGTAAAGCTATCTTTTTTGGTTAACGTCAGCAGAATACGATCATTTTCTTCTTCAACCACACGAATCATGCCATCTGTTGGCAAATAGGCCCTTAATAAGTCACTTCTGGCAATCTCCGGATTTGAGTTGAGTGTCTTTACAATCTCGTTCGTTTGGCTGGTCAGTTCATCTACTTCACTATTTATCGATATATTTTTAAACAAAAAGTAAATTGATGTGTTAACAAGCAATATTAGTACGAGCATAAATAGACTTGAAAACAAGCGAATCTTCGCGGATAGTTTCATTGAACATGTTCCTTTATTGTATATCCAACACCACGGACCGTATTAATATAGGTTTCCTTAAATCCTTTGTCGATTTTTTGGCGCAAATATCGAATATAAACATCAACAACGTTTGTGTCCCCAAAATAATCATATCCCCATACATGCTCGATTAATTGGTCTCTTGTGAGCACAATATTTTTGTTTTTCATTAGGTAAATAAGCAAATCAAATTCTCTGGGTGTAAGTTCAATTTGTTGTGATTCCCGCTTAACTTCTCGTGTGTTTACATCTACTTGCAAGTCACCGACAGTCAAATAATCACCATTATTCACCGCAGCTGTTTGCGTACGTAAATGTACGCGAATACGAGCAAGCAATTCTTCAATCTGGAACGGTTTTGTTACATAATCATTTGCTCCAAGGTCCAGTCCACTTACTTTATCGTGTACCTGGTCTCTGGCAGTCAGGAGGATAATTGGAGTATTGGTATCATTACGTCTGAACCGTCTTAAAACTTCCATCCCGCTTAATTCCGGAAGCATGATATCAAGCAGCACTAAGTCCCATTTTTTACTTTCCAGTAATTCAAGTGCCTGTTTCCCATTATTGGCAACCTCGGTCGTATAATTTTCATAATTAAGCTCAAGCTGCAAAACCCTGCTTAGCTTCTGTTCATCTTCAACAATTAATACGTTTGGATTTCCCATAAATACACCCACTTTATATGTGCCTTTTTATGTACTATATCAAAATATGTATAAAAAGTATTGATGTTGAACCAATGTTCACACAGACCTTCTTTCATAAAATGTGAAATTTAGCCAATTCGTTATTTTACTTTTGCAAAGATACAGGTGTCCCTAAGTCCATCCCCATCAACAGCAACATCATCATTATGTAAAATACCTTCCAGTTTAAATCCAAGCCGTTCTGGTATTGCTTTACTTCTGCTATTTTCCCGATCACACCGGATCTCGACCCTATTCGCTCCGAGTTCTTTAAAGGCGTAATCCGTTATTCCTTGGACAGCTTCTGTAATATAACCATGTCCGTTGTTGCGCGTATCAATCCAATAGCCTATTTCAAACTTTGGTACCTCCCAATCAATTCTGTGCAATCCTGTGCAGCCAATAAGATTTCCAGTTTCTCGGTCGAAAATATGCATTCTCATATCTTCTCTTTTTAGAAACTTGAAATATGACTCCCTTACGTTTGCTTCCACATCCTCCATACTTTGGTTCTTTTGCGCAAAGGGGAGCCATTTTTTCAACTCCTCTTTGCTTGCTTCAATAGCAAAATAAACTGACTCGCCATCTCCCGGTTTAGGCAGGCGCACATAGAGTCGCTTAGTATAGAATTCATTTGGAAAATCTTTGAGTATCGGTTTCTGCATTCTGTATTCTCCTTTTCCGTATAAATTTCTTTTCATTATAGCGCTTTAGCATTAAGATTGCGATAACAAATTAATATAGGGGGGCGAAAGAATGCTAGCGATTGACCACATTGTTATTGTATCCGACAACCCTGCACAAGCAGCTGATAAATTTGGAAAAAAGCATAATGTGACTGTCATTCAAGGCGGTAAACACTCCAATTGGGGAACATACAATTATTTGGCTTATTTCAGTAATGACAGTTATATCGAATGGATTGGTATTTTTGATAAAAAAATGGCGGTCCAATCAGAGAATCCTCTTATTAAACAAGTTGTCAATGCACTCGATGATAATATGGAAGGCCCTATCCAGTACGCATTACGGACGGACAAGATGGATAAATATATTAATCACTTTCATAAGTCTGCCATTCCTTTTACTGGTCCCATCCCTGGAAGCAGAAAAAAACCAAATGGATCGATGCTTGAATGGCGGATGCTTTTTCCTGAAGATGTATCAGAACAACTACCCTTTTTAATCGAGTGGGGCAATGGTAAGAATATTCCTGAGGATAATCGCTTGATAAACAAACAACAGATTCACACCATTTCTGCTGCTATTAATAATTTTACGAAGTTTAAGGATATTTACCAAATAGACCCGCAACTGGCTAATGCCAGATTAAGTGTTTCAGATAAATTAGCGTTTTCCATTAATTAATGACATTGCCCACTGACATTCAAACCGCTATTTGACTAAACTATAATCAAATACTCATTTGAATGAGGTGTAGTAAATGCCAAAAGATATATGTGAAGTAACTTGTATCCATGAAGACAAAGTTGACCGTGTGAAACAGCAAATGAAGCAGCAACCATTTGAAAAAGTAATTTCTATCTACAAGCTGCTTGCAGATAAAACAGGTTACAAATAGCGTATGCATTGTTAATTGAAGAAGAATTATGTGTCTGTGATCTTGCCAATATTATTGGTGCAACAACTGCAACAACTTCACACCACGTACGCCAGCTGCACAAAGCTGGTATCGCATCGTTCCGAAAAGATGGAAAGCTTGTTTATTATTCGTTATATGACAGTCATATCAAACAATTAATCTCACAAGCCTTCAGCCATATGAAGGAGGATTCCTATCATGCCGTCTAGCCAACAAACGTATCGAGCAGAAGGAATATCCTGCGCTAATTGTACCAAGACATTTGAAAGTAATATTAAACGAATTAATGGTGTCGAAAATCCGATGTTAATTTGCCGCATCAAAAGTTGACATCGACGGAACGGCTTCGATATTAGATATTGAAAAGGCTGGTTCATTCGAGAACATAAAGGTTGTAACAGAGAATGAATGCGACAATCAACCTGAAGAGCCTTTGGATCCGCTACGATAGAATCTTATTTTCAGCCCTGTTAGTCGTGCTGGGGTTTTGCAGCAACTTTCACTGAAGTTCACATTACCTGACCACCATCCTATTTGGATTAGCAGCACTCGTCGGGGGGTTAACGCTTACGTACATGCTTACCGGTGATCATGCTCAAACAGCTGCTGCATTAAAAGAAGACCTTGAAATCACCGATGTTAAAGCAGGTTTATTACCAAAGACAAATTAGACTTTATAAAAAAACATCAGAATAACAACGGGAATATTGCGATGATAGGTGACGGAATTAATGACACACCAGCGTTTGCTGCATCAACTGTTGGAATAGCAATGGGTTCTGCTGGAACAGATAGTGCACTGGAAACAGCCAACGTAGCCTTAATGGGCGATGATCTGGAAAAACTCCCATTTACAGTGAAATTAAGCCGGAGAACATTGTTAATTATTAAACAAAATGTTTCCTTTGCTATCGGCATCAAAGTACTTGCTTTACTACTCGTCATCCCTGGATGGCTGACAATTTGGATTGCAATTCTTGCCGATATGGGGGCATCCCTGCTTGTAACACTAAATGTATTGCGATTACTAAAAATAAGATGATCATTCCACAGCGAATGATCATCTTATTTTATTCCTAGCGCACACACTGTGTCATTTGGCTTTGTTGGTTTGATAAAAATCTCGATGGAAGTAAAACCCGATTGCTCCAGCAATGCCGATAACTGACCACCAATTAACTCGCTTGTTTCATCTGTTGCACCTTTCTCGTGGGGCTGAATCGTTAAGGCGATTTTACCCCCATCATTCATTTGGCTGTGAATATTTTTCAATGTATTTACTGGTTCACGCCAAAATGTGATATTATTTATGACTAAAACTTTGTCAGCCCTTTGGGAGAGTACAGGCAGTTCCTCAGCGTAACCTTCAATTAGTCGAACCTGGCAATTGATGAAAAGTTTGTTTAACTTCCGTAATGCTTGATGGACCATAACTTCAGATGGATCAATTCCAGTGATCGTTGCCGAATTTTTCTGTTCCAGTATATACTTCATAGCCTTACCTGAACCAAAACCGATTTCCAATACATGATCATTACTCTTGATGGACAAAAAATCAATTGTCCAGTTATTAATCTCTTTGTTTTCCTTTGACATAAACCATCCAACTAGCTGACCAAGACGTCCACGTGGCATAGCAAACTGTGAAAATAATTGTACCATTATCATCGGCTCCTTTGGGATTCCTATTCCCACATAGGGTAACAGTTAACACTGGTTTCTATAGATTGTTACTTTTTGCAAGCAATGAATCTTAACAAGTATGACGTAGCCTTAGTTGTAACTTATGCAGTAATAAAGTGTATTTATATCTTCTTAACTGCCAAAAAAATAACCACCCTCAAATAGAGAGTGATTATACTTAGGTTTGGTTTATACTAATTGCTGGTGCAGAAATGAACTTACGGATTCGGGTGATTTCGTGTCAGCGCTATGCTGATGGGCTAATTTTTCACCATTTTGGAAGATTAACATGCTTGGAATTCCCATAACTTCATATTTTTGTGCAATTCCCTCAACTTCATCACTATTGATTTGATACCATTCATGATTATTGAATTCTTCCATAACGTCACCAATAAACATATCCATCCGTTTGCAGTCTGGACACCAATCAGCAAAAAACTTTATAATAACTGGTTTATCTGATTGAATTATCTCATTAAATTTTTCTTCTGTATCTATATGTTTCATCATTAAGCACCCCTTTGTGATTTTCTCTATTTTTATTGTACCTATTTTGTAATAGCATGTCTCTTAATCTGTTTACGACTTGTATTCGACTCTTCCAAGAAGATAAGCTATGGCAAGGCCTAATGCAAATGTAGCTACACTTAATAGAATGAGTGTATTACTTGCTGGCCATCCTGGAAAGACAACAAATATCGAACCAATTACCATACCAATGATAATAGCAAATGTTCCTGTATAGTAATTGTTTAAAAAGAAGTTAACAACCTTACTCATTACAACAATTCCGATTACAATTCCTACACCGGTTACAGCAATAACATCAAGCTGGAGGCTGCTTATCCCTGTCATTATTGTCTGATACACACCTATGATCAGTAACATAAATGATCCACTTATGCCTGGAAGTACCATGGCACTGCTTGCAATAAAGCCAGAGAAAAACAGTAACACATATGTTGACATTGTTTTATTTTCAATTACCGCACTTTCTCCGGCGTTCAGAAAAATCATCGAACCTACAACAATAGCGCCGATAATAAGTAAAACAAGATGATTCGGTTTAAACTTATTTTTCGCATCTGCTTTATGGAATAAATATGGGAGTACTCCCAAAATTAGCCCTAGAAAAAGAAATTGCGTTGGTTCTGGGTAATGTTCAAATAACCACTCAAGAAGGTGGCTTAATAAAAAAACGGCTGCCACTATTCCAATACCAAGTGGTATCAGAAAGCCTAATTGTTTTTTCCATTCCTTACTGATGAATCCATTTATAGCAGCTATTAACCGGTCATAAATTCCAAGTAAGACAGCAATAGTTCCCCCACTCACACCTGGAATCACATCACTTGCTCCCATAATTATACCTCGATAAATATTTTTCCATTCCATATGTAACGATCTCCCTTTGTAACAGTTCCATTTCTAAAGCATACCGTTATCATATCAAATTATGTTCGCAATTCACATAAAAATTTTAGTTGTAGAAAAATCATTGTCAGAAAACGGCATTTACGATTCTTAGTTGCACTTATACAATAGGTGAACGAGGCATTGCCACTCGGAATGAGGATTAGATAAACAATTGAAGTGGATCCTCATTCCGCTAAATAGCAGAAAAGGTGTTCTGAGATGCGTGAGACGGATCCTCGTTCCGCTAAAAGCAGAAAATCAGCCAAATTTGAGTTAGAAATGACAAATAGCGGAACGAGGATCCGAACCCAAGCTTAAAACGGGGACTTTTAAGGAAATAACGGAATGAGGATCCGCCAAATCAGTAATCCGGATCCTCATTCCGTTAAAATATGGATTCTTCAATAACAGGCGATTTTATAATGTGAATTGTAATGTTATTAGCATTTATCTCTTCCAATACTGAACCCGTTAACTAGTATGCTGATATTCCTTTTTCTATTCCTCAATAAACTCAAGCTCTGGAGCCCACTGAGACATATGATCTTTAATTTCCTCGTAGTGTTTTTCAGCATTTCCAAGCTCATCATTTGTTAGCCGGTACATCGGGGCAACCTGGTAATTCGCCCAGTTGCTATACTTTACAAAGGTCGGCATCAACTTAGGTGATTTCACCTCAACTGTTTCCTTTTCACCTTTAATTGTTTTATGAATGGTAAATTTAAAAATACCGCCAATTCGCCGGTAAAATTCATCCTGACCTGATAAAAAATTTCCTAACGAGTATGCGACTAGCGTTTTGTTCCCGTTTGTTCCCTCTACCCAGTCAATTGGCTGGAGGACATGTGGATGGTGGCCAAGAACAACATCTACACCACTATCAGCAGCAAATTGGACGAGTTCTTTTTGTCCATCACTCGGTAATCGTTCATATTGGTTACCAAAATGCATACTCAACACCACAGCATCTGCTTGTTTTTTTGCCTCCTGGATCCTGTTGGCCATTAGTTCTTTATCAATTAAATTAACTAAATAATCCTTGCCTTCTGGCACCGGGAGCCCGTTTGTCCCATATGTGTAAGCTAAAAATGCAACAGAAATACCTTCATCGGTTTCATATACCCTGAGTTTATCACTATCTGCTTCACTCTTATATGCACCAGTGTACATCATATCAATTTTTTCCCAATGTTCGATTGCACTTTTAATTGCTTCTTCCCCGCCATCCAATGTATGATTGTTTGCTAACGAAACGACATCCACACCCGATTTCTTCAATGCATTACCTATTGCATAAGGACTGTTAAATCTCGGGTAAGTAGATAAACCTAATTGCTTACCACCGATCATAGTTTCCTGATTGGCGAACGTAATAGTGGTGTCATTTAAGAATGGTTTAACCCGCTCAAGCATTGGCATAAAGTCGTAACCATTAGCCGTTTGGGCATCATTATATACAGAACTATGTATCAGCAAATCACCTAATGCAGAAAGCGTGATTTCCTGGTGGACTACCTCTGGTTCTTTCGGTTCTTTTGGTTCTGCTGGTTCCTTGGGTTCTGTTGTTTCCTCTTTTTCTGGTTCAGCGGTTTCCTCAGGTTCCTTATCTGAGCAAGCTGTAATAATAACAGCTAATAATAATGCCAACAGAACCCAAACTAATTTACCCCGTTTCATAGACTCTTGCTCCTTAGCACTTTTACCCTAATATAACATATTTTCTCCATTAAACGAATTTACATAAGTATCTTCGAGTTTAAAGTCGTTCAATAATCGTCGCATTAGCCATCCCCATGCCTTCACAGATTGCCAGCAAACCGTATTTACCTTTGGTACGTTCCAGTTCATTAACTAGCGAAACAAGCAGCTTAGTGCCTGTAGCTCCCAGCGGATGACCAAGTGCAATTGCTCCACCATTCACATTCAGCTTATCTGGATCTCCCCCAATATCACTCAGCCAGGCTAACGGTACAGGAGCAAATGCTTCATTAACTTCATACCGATCTATCTGTTCGATTGAAAGATTAGCCTTTTTCAGCGCCCTTCTGGTTGCTTCAATTGGTCCTGTCAGCATAAGAGTAGGATCTGAACCAACAACGGTTTTAGCAACTATTCTTGCCTTTGGTTTTAAGCCAAGTTCCTCTGCCTTTTCGCTGGACATTAATAATACAGCACTTGCCCCATCACTCATTTGGCTGGCATTCCCGGCTGTTATTTTACCGTCCTCTTTAAAGACTGTCTTCAGCTCAGCTAATGCTTCTAAGGTTGTATTAGCTCTTGGTCCCTCATCGGTTTTCACAAGTTCCTGCTGCCCATTCTCATTTTCTGTTTCAACCGGTACAATTTCCTGTTCAAAATTCCCCTTTTCAATTGCTGCTAATGCACGCTTGTGACTTTGCAGAGAAAATTGATCTAATTCTTCCCTCGTAAAATTCCACTTGTCGGCAATTTTTTCTGCCGAAATTCCCTGATTAACAATTTCATATTGTGCTGTCAATTTTTCACTTGGCTTTGTACCCTGCATATTGGAAAACATTGGTGCACGCGTCATGCTTTCGACACCGCCTGCAATCATAATATCCATGTCTCCAGATGCTATAGCCTGCGCACCAAAGTGGACAGCTTGCTGACTTGAACCACACTGCCGATCGATTGTTACACCTGGCACATGCGATGGAAAACCAGCAATTAAAGCTGCAGTCCTTGCAATATTTCCACCTTGCTCATTGACTTGTGTTACGCATCCCAAGATAACATCTTCAACATCAGCCTTATTAATTTTCGAGCGTTCAACTAAATCTTCCAGTACGACAGCGGCCAATTCGTCCGATCGATAATTTGCATACATACCTTTTCTTCTGCCTATTGCTGTACGGCAACCTTCCACAAGAACAACATCTCGCATAACGACACCCCTCTTATAATTCGTTACCTCCATTATATCTGATTTTTTTGAAAATAAAAGGTGGTTTCTACTATTATAATCGAACTTCACAACGAAAAGGTGGCAAAAATTTATTTTTTAAAGATGCCACTTTTTTACGATGGGAAAACGATTATTTATATGAATAAGATAATTCTATGTTTAAATCTATATAGGACGGGAAAGTAAATAATAGACTGATAATCTATTATTAGAAAGGAAGTCTAAGATGAGAAAATCTCAATATCAGCCAGCAAAAAATAAACAACTGCCCGATGCTCAGGAAGTCCATTATTCGAAGGAATTTAAAAAAGCAGACATTGCTGCCGGATATCGGCGCTCCCGAGTTAAAGAGGCAAAAGGTGAAAATCCTGAATTAATTAAATAACCCCACAATCCCAGGTACTCTGTACGCAATATCTCGTATGGGGTACCTTTTTTGTCGGAAATTTGTACTTTTAGTGAAACATTTTAAAGGTTAATTCCGTACTTACGTATAGCATTAGGAATTAGGAGGATTTATACATGTCAGAAACAGCCATGGAATTAATTAATGTAAAGAAATCGCTAGGCAATAAAGAAATTATTAAAGGACTTTCCTTTTCCATTAATAAAGGAGAAGTGTTTGGATTTATCGGTCCTAATGGTGCCGGTAAAACAACCACAATACGTATGATGGTTGGTCTGATGCAGATTACCGACGGTGATGTCCGAATATTGGGTAATAGCATCAAAACTGATTACAAGGAAGCCGTACGTGAAGTTGGTGCGATTGTCGAAAACCCTGAAATGTACCCCTTCATGAGCGGATGGCAAAATCTGATGCATTTTTCCCGCATGATTCCAGGGGTTACAAGGGAACGCATTCATGAAGTAATTAAGCTGGTTGGATTAGAAAAACCTATTAATGAAAAGGTGAAAAAATACTCATTAGGAATGCGGCAGCGACTGGGCATCGCACAAGCTCTCTTACATAAACCGTCAGTTCTCATTCTGGACGAGCCTACAAATGGATTGGACCCTGCAGGTATTCGCGAAATTCGTAAGTATATAAGAGCATTAGCTAGTGAAGAAAATGTTGCTGTGATTATTTCAAGCCACTTATTATCGGAAATAGAGCTAATGTGTGATCGCATAGGACTTATCAAAAATGGCGAACTTGTAGCGACACAGGATGTTAACGCGGCAACTGATCAGGATAGTGTTAGCCAAGTTCAAATGGAAGTAACGCCTGTGGAGGATGCAATTCAACTCTTAAAATCAAACCATGAAATCGATGCAACATCCGAAAATGGCACCATAACTATCCAGAGTGAGCGCGATACAATACCAGCAATCATTAAAACACTGGTAAATAATGACGTACTCGTATACCAGGTAGCTATAACGAAAACAACACTAGAGGATAAATTCTTTGATTTGATTGGAGAGAATACAATTGAGTAATTTTTTTCAGCTTTTAATTAATGAACAGCTAAAATTATACATACGCAAGTCAACATGGATAATGTACATACTCGTATCTGCCATTATACTTGGATTAGCATTTCTTGTTAACTTTACACAAGGTATCGATGCTCCAGGGTCAAACGAGAAATTTCAGGACAATAACTGGCAACTAACACTCCAGCAGGAAAATGAAAACTTGAAGAAGGAAATGGAAACTGAAGAGATGATGCAAGGATTCAATGCACGTCAGATTGAGAAAAATAATTACTACCTTGAAAATGACATCCAGCCCAGCAAATATGATGCATGGCAATTTGTGATGGAAAATGAGTTTTTGCTATCAATTGTGAGCTTATTTACCATAATTGTTGCAGCTGGAATAATTGCGAATGAATTTAGATGGGGAACCATTAAACTGTTACTAATACGACCAATTACACGATCAAAAATTTTATTATCGAAATATGTTTCCGTACTATTATTTGCATTATTTACGCTGTTGTATGTTTTAGTATTTTCTTGGGTGATTGGCATTCTATTTTTTGGAATAAATGGAATGGATCCGCATATTGTGCTTAACCAAAGTGAAGGCTATGCTCACGTATCCGTTATTCAGCAAATTATTGAAGGTTATGGATATCAACTCGTCACACTATTAATGATGGCAACCTTCGCATTCATGATTTCAGCGATTTTCCGCCAAAGCTCATTAGCAATCGGAATAGCTATTATTCTAATGCTCGCTGGTAACGCGATTGTTACCTTTCTTGCAGACTATAGTTGGGCTAAATATATCTTGTTTGCGAATACGGACTTGAGTCAGTATGCTAATGGTGCAACGGCACTAGAGGGTATGAGTCTAGGTTTCTCCATAACTGTATTGGTGGTATATTATGTGATTTTCCTCATATTATCATGGGTATTTTTTACAAAAAGAGATGTAGCTGGACAGTAGAATTCTTCAAAAGCTGCCTGAATTTATGTTATAAATAGTATGGAAGGCATATTATTAACTAGAGATTAAAAATTTTCATATAGTAAATTATCAGGTATCTTACTAATTGGGGTGTTATTAGTGAAGCGTTATTTATCAACCTTTTTTCTCATCCTAAGTGCTATCATACTATTTGTAGGTTTGCGAATAAACTTGCAGTGGAGTGGAATCGCTGCATGGGGATTATCATTTATCAGTTTGATATTTGCAGCATACTATACAAAGTATATTCCTAATGATGAAAAAGACGAAAAGCGATCATAAATAGCCGGAATGCAACTGCAAAATTGCATTCCGGCTTTTTATTTATTGACTGCTATTCAAAAGATTGTTGCCTTTTCCAAGCAATGGGTCTTAGCATAGTTGATATAAACTGCGGTAATGTTAAAAAGTAATTTAAATGCTATGACACCGCTCCGGAAATACACTTCGCTGGGTTTGTATGCTTGGAATTAACAAATGTATATTGTGATGGACAAAAACAGGACTAACAATTTAAATCAGCAGCTAGAATATGCGAGACTCCAGTGGGACAGCGATCCTAAGAGACCCCACAGTGTGCGTTCTTTGCGAGCGAGGCAGACTAAGCACATCCTATGCGTCGGAGGCTCGTGGCGAGCCCACGGAAAGCGAGTATATTCCAGTTGCGTGGTCAGAGTGACACATTAAATCCTACGAATCGGTTACCTTTAGTTTGTATTACCGTTTATATCAATAGCAATAAATGTTTAATAACAACCTTCTTTTTAATTTAATCAAATAATTCATGTTTTTCCTTTAACGACTGAGGAGCAGACTTAGCCATTCGCTCCAGGAGGAATATTGCAATCGTTACATCATCAACAATCCCAAATATAAATAAAAAGTCCGGGATAATATCAAATGGAATGGCAGCATAGCCAATAATTAACAGCGCATATATTAATTTAGTAACGAATTTAATTTCCTTCGATATTAAGAAATCCTTTAAAAATGGAATAGATTTATGAAATTTAAATAAGAAACGAATTCGCTTCAAAAATATTTTCATTTGATGCACCTGCTTTCTCCGCATAGTTACAGGACAATTAGATAAGCTATAAAAGTAGCTTATCATAAAAAGGAGGAATCTGTGTGTTTCATCATATTAAAGAATTGCAATATAACGCAAAACCCTCAAAGCCAGATCCTGTATATGCCAAGAAGCTCCAAGAAGTATTGGGTGGTCAATACGGTGAAATGACGGTTATGATGCAATACCTCTTCCAAGGTTGGAACTGTAGGGGTGACCAAAAATACAAAGATATGATACTTGATATTGGTACCGAAGAAATTGCTCACGTGGAAATGTTAACAACAATGATTGCGCAATTACTTGACGGAGCTCCAGCGAAGGAACAAGATGAGGCAGCAAAGGATCCGGTTGTAGAAGCAGCACTAGGGGGAATGAATCCTCAGCACATTATTGTTTCAGGGCTAGGCGCTACGCCAACAGACAGTGCCGGTTATCCTTGGAATTCCCGCTATACGATTTCAAGCGGTAATTTATTGGCTGATTTTCGAGCCAATTTAAATGCTGAATCACAAGGAAGATTACAGGTTGTCCGTCTATATGAATCAACAACAGACCCAGGTGTCAGAGACATGCTTTCATTCCTGATCGCACGAGACACCATGCACCAAAATCAGTGGATGGCGGCTATTGAAGAACTTGAGCAAAACCAAAAGGCAATTGTTCCTAGCACATTCCCGCAGGAAAACGAAAAACAACAGGTTTCCTATTCATTCATGAATTTTTCCAAAGGAGAAGAAAGTGCACAGGGTAGATGGGCAAACGGACCTTCCTATGATGGACAGGGTAACTTTGAATATGTAGCGAATCCTGAGGCTATGGGTCAGGTGCCATTTCTTAAACCATCACCAGCCTATATTCACGGTACACCTCCAACAGGGAACCTTCCACCAAATACTAATAGCTCAACATTTGATAAAAGCTAACTCCTGGATAAAAGGAGTTAGCTTTATTATTTTATACGTCTGGCAAAGTCAACAAATCGAAATTTATCCGGACGGTGCCGCGATTCGGTATATTGAAATAAACTTGTATCCTCAAGGTATACCATGCTTTTAATTACCACAACATTAGAATAACCTTCGAGATCCAGCAGAAATCGGTCCTCTTCAGAAGGTTCTTCAATAACAATTTCCTTTCGAGCAAAGCTTATTTTCAATTCAAGCTGATTCTCCAGGTAATCATAAATTGAATCCTCACATATTTCCCTTGTTAATTCAGGAACATAATCCTTATTAAAATAATCTTTATCTAATATAACTTTTTCACCTGAAATCTCTCTTGCTCTGACTACCTTCCATACTGAATCACGAAGGTTTATGTTTAATTTTGTTTGTAATTCCTGGTCCGCTTCAACGATTGCTAGTTCATTAACTATCGTATTGGCTGGTAATTGCAAATTTGTTGCCAGTTCTTTGAAACTAACAATCCCTGAGACTGGAAAGTCAAACTTATTGGTATCAATTACCACAGAACCTTTCCCGCGAATCTTCTGAATATACCCATCTTGAGCCAATTGATTCAGTGCCTTTCGGATCGTTTCCCGGGATGTAGCGTATATCTCTGTAAGTTCGTTTTCAGATGGTAACTTGGTTGACTCTGGCCATTGGTTTGACTGAATTTTTTTCACGAGTTCATGATATATCGTTAAATACTTTTGCATCGCTCTGCCCCATTATTTCAAATAATACACAACTGACTCATATGGTCTTAATTTAAATTGATCAAACGTTTGATCAGTATCCGGATAATTCGAGAGTAACATTTTTATATTCCCATATTCTTCTAAGTCAATATGTGCCGTTACTTCTTTTCCATAAAAATTACTTATAACCAGCAAGGTTTCATTGTTCCAATTACGCTGATACGCAAATACACGATCATCATCTTTAAGTAATAACTGGTAGTCACCATATGTTATGATATCATACTTTTTACGTAAATCTACCAACTGCTGGTAGTGTGAAAAGATTGAATTCGGATTGCTTAAGGCCTTTTCCGCATTTACTTCTTTATAATTGTCTGCGACTGGTATCCACGGGGTAGTGGAAGAGAACCCAGCATGGTTATCTGCTGACCATTGCATTGGTGTTCTGGCGTTATCGCGTGACTTTTGCTGAAGAATAGCCAACACTTCATCCTCCGTTCTTCCCGAACGGAGTAACGACTCATAAGCATTAAGTGATTCCACATCACGATAGTCATCAATTTGCGTATAGTTAGGGTTAGTCATCCCTATTTCTTCGCCCTGATAAATATAGGGAGTGCCTTTCATCATGTGCAAAGTTGTTGCAAGCATTTTTGCTGATTCATTGTGGTATTTTCCGTCATTACCGAAGCGCGAAACAACACGTGGCTGGTCATGGTTGCACCAGAACAATGCATTCCAGCCACCACCTTCATGCATGCCGACTTGCCATTTCGATAAGATTTTCTTTAATCCCTGGAAATCAAATGGTGCTTTTGTCCATTTTTCGCCACCAGGATAATCGACTTTCAAATGATGAAATTGGAACGTCATATCAAGTTCATGCCGTTCAGGGCGTGTATAAAGTACGCAGTTGTCCAGTGTTGTAGAGGACATTTCACCTACAGTCATCATACGATGTGGTGAAAAAACAGCCTGATTCATCTCGTGTAAGTATTCATGAATCCGAGGTCCATCAGTATAGAATTTTCTCCCATCTCCAGAATAATCATTTGGAAAATGCTGATCCTTCGAAATAAGATTGATTACATCCAGGCGGAAGCCATCAATCCCTTTTTTAGCCCAGAATCGCATCATTTCATATAGCTCTTCTCTGAGTTGATCGTTTTCCCAGTTTAGGTCTGCTTGTGTTTGATCAAATAAATGCAAGTAATATTGATTTGTTTTTTCATCATATTGCCATGCAGAACCACCGAACTTCGATTGCCAATTATTTGGCACACCACCTTCCGGGGCGTCCTTCCAAATGTAAAAGTCACGAAACTCATTTTCTTTGGATTCCGATGCCTTTTTAAACCATTCGTGTTCAGTGGAGGTATGATTGATAACGAGATCCATAATAAGTTTCATATCCCGCTTATGCGTTTCATCCAGTAATTCTTCAAAGTCTTCCATTGTTCCGTAAGTTGGTTCAATGGAGTAATAATCACTAATATCATAGCCATTATCTTTTTGCGGTGATTGATAAACAGGTGTCAACCAAATAACGTCGACACCTATTTTTTTAATATAATCAAGCTTTTTGATAATCCCCTGTATATCGCCTACACCATTTCCTGTTGTGTCATGAAAACTCTTAGGATATATCTGATAAACAACAGCTTTTTGCCACCATGGTTCATTCATTACTAACACCTCGTATGTCTAGTTGTATTAATGTTTATTAAGCTTTCTCTTTGCAATAAGATACGTAATAATAAATGGCACAACAATTACAATTGCCATACCGATAAAGAATGAAAGCATCCCATTCGCAATAGACAGAAATCCTGGAACTCCGCCTATACCGATTGACTCTGCAGTTACATGCTGCATTGTGATGAAGGCACCGGCTATTGAGGACCCGAACACCGCAGCAATAAACGGATATTTGAAACGCAAATTCACACCAAACATCGCCGGTTCGGTAATTCCAAGCCAGGCAGATAGTCCGGAAGTACCCGCAAGTCCTTTGAGCTTTTCCTCTCTTGCAACAAGCATCATCGCGAAGGCTGCAGCACCCTGAGCAATATTAGATAATGCCAGAATCGGCCACAGAAAAGTGGAACCAGTGCTGCCGATCAGTTGTAGATCAATAGCCAGGAAGGTGTGGTGCATACCTGTAATAACCATTGGTGCATATATTGCTCCATAAACAAGACCGCCAATCAGTGCAAACTGATCAAATAATGCTACAAGTCCATCTGTGATTCCATTACCGATGGCAAACGTGATTGGACCGATAATAATAAATGTCAGGAATCCAGTAACCAGTAATGCTACAGGTGCTACCACAAGTAATTGTAATGAATCAATAACACGTTTTTTCATAAAGATTTCAATTTTCGCAAGCACCCATGATGCAAATAATACAGGAAGGACCTGACCCTGATAACCAATTTTATCTACTTCGAACCCGAATAGGTTCCACTTTGGAATTTCCCCTGCTTCCAATGCATCACCGTAGGACCATGCATTGAGAAGTGCCGGGTGAACCATTATCAGTCCGAGAACAACACCAAGCAATTCATTACCGCCAAACCGTTTCACAGCGGACCAGCCAATTAATGCCGGTAAAAAGGTAAATGCCGTATTTGCTATAATATTAATCATATTTGCCAAGCCTGCCCATTGCGGGTACATTTCCACAATCGGCTGATCACCGAAGACCGGATTTACCAGTATGTTGTTGATACCCATAAGTAAACCAGCAGTTACGATTGCAGGTAAAATAGGAATGAAAACATCAGCTAATACCTTGATAGCCTGCTGGAGTGGATTTTGTTTTTGTGCGGTAGCAGCTTTAACATCTTCCTTTGAAGCTTCACCAATACTCGTTTGATTAACCATTGCAGCATATACCTTGTCAACAGTTCCTTGGCCAATTACCACTTGAAACTGACCGTTAGCTGAAAAAGATCCTTTTACGATATCCATGTTTTCTAGCGTATCTTTATTAACTTGATCTTCATCCGATAACGCAAAACGAAGACGCGTCACACAATGGGTGGCAACATTAATATTATCCTCGCCACCCAGTGCTTCAACAATTTCACTCGCTTCTTGGCTATATTGGTCCGTTCCTTTTGCTGTAACTTTTTCCTCAGGTGCATTCTTTGTCTGCACATTGAATAGTGTTGAGTGGCCACCGACAACTGTTGAATCATTTGTTTTTTCAATTGATTCCAGTTCACTTCCATTTGTAATAATTACCGGCGTAATTACATCGGATGCATTTCCCCGGATATACTCTACGTCAAAGGTAATTAAGGGATCCCCGATTTTGACTTGGTCCCCTTGTTTCACATGTGCTTCAAATCCCTCACCGTCTAAAGACACTGTATCTAGACCGATATGAATTAATACCTCTACACCAGAATTTCCTCGGATTCCTACAGCATGCTTTGTAGGAAAAATCTGAACAACTTCCCCATCCAATGGTGCTACAACTTTACCATCACTCGGGTCAATTGCCAGCCCATCACCCATCATTTTTTCAGAAAAAGTTGGATCCGGAACATCTTCAAGCTTTTTTACCTGACCACTAAGTGGTGCATAAATCATTTCTTGTTTATTTACCACAGGAAAACCTCCCTAATTTTAAACTCATTTAAACATGTATATACAAGTTAACTTTTTTCAGTTTAACTTGTATATACATGTTTTGCAAGGGTTTTCATAAATAGAAAAACTTTTTAATGAAATCTGATTTACTTTCAAGATATCTATGTAAAAAGCTACCTTGCATAGTGTGTGCAAGGTAGCTTTTACTAGTCTAGATCGTTATATGGTAAAAACAGCAATCGATCATCATTTGCTGCCGGATCTCCACGACCATCCGTATTATTTGTCAGAAAATAGACTCCTTCGTTGGTGGCGAAAGCGTCACGAACTCGCCCTACATTCGAAACGATTAGCTCTTGGGTCTTGTTTACTGGATCAAACCGCCGCAGTCCCTCACCTCTTAATGAAGCAAAGTAGAAGAAACCATTTTGATAGGTCATTCCCGACGGTGCCCATGTATTTTCACCAGAGTGGATAATCGGACTCTCCATATTAGCAGCTGATTCATCACCCTGAATCTCCGGCCAGCCATAATTACTTCCTTTGATTATTCGGTTAATCTCGTCATGAGCACTTGAACCATGTTCCGTTGCAAACATTTCATCTGCTTCATTCCAGGCCATTCCTTGTGGATTACGATGTCCATACGTAAATACGTAGGAATCTTCAAATGGGTTGTCAGCAGGAATGGACCCGTCAAGGTTCATTCGTAAGATTTTTCCGGCTAAACTATCTGTTTCTTGTGCTAACTCCGGTTGTGTTGCATCACCAGTTGTAACATACAGTTTATTATCCGGGCCAATTTCGATTCGGCCACCTTGATGGAACTTTCCTCCTGGAACTTTATCGATTAATACAGCAGTTTCTGTCCATTGCTCTGCTGACTCTTCAATTGTGACTACCCTTTGATAATACTGATTATTTTCCTGGTAGGAATAATAGGCAAAAGCTTGATTTGTTTCGTTAAAATTATCCGGGATTGCGATACCTAATAACCCCGCCTCCGGTTGACTGGATAGATCCTTTGAGAATTGCACCTGCTTACGGGCCTGTTGATCGTTACTGATCGTAACAATTGAACCGGTTCGTTCACTTACATAAAATGTGTCATTCAGTTTGGCAATCTCCCATGGTTCCTGAAGGTTTTCAGCAATTACTTGCATGCTGCCTTCTGAATTTGAAAGACCAACATTTGCCTTATCTGATTCTTGCTGTCTTTCTTCATTCTGGGAACATGCGCTGAGAAAAAACACGAACGTGAAAATCAAAGCTAAATAACGGATTAGGAATCACCTCACAAATGATTATTTGGTTCAGTTTATCGTTTAAGCAGGCCTGATTCAATATTAACGCATCGATATAGAGTCTCATCTGTTTATTCCTCGAACCCATCTGCAATTTCGCAGTATTACTTACCCCGTCATTAAATAAAAAACGGCAGAAACACTACAATGTGCTTCTGCCGTATAAATTCATTATTAAATTTTCGTCTTTTTTGATGCTTTTTGGCGTTCACTGTTGTTCAATATTTTTTTACGAAGACGAATTGATTCTGGTGTTACCTCACAATACTCATCATCATTCAAATATTCAATTGCTTCTTCTAATGACATCTCTCTGGTTTTTCTAATCGTAGATGTCTGGTCCTTAGTTGCTGAACGAACGTTCGTCAAATGTTTTTCTTTTGTAATATTAACGGTTAAATCATTTTCACGATTATGCTCGCCTACAATCATTCCAGTGTAGATTTCGGTTCCAGGTTCTACGAAAATTACTCCACGATCTTCAAGCTGCATGATACCATAAGTGGATGCTTTACCATGTTCCATACCTACAAGTACACCTTCACGACGGCCGCCAACTTGACCTTTAGCAAATGGCTCATAAGCGTCAAATGTGTGATTTATGATACCATACCCGCGTGTTTGTGACATAAATTCGGTTGAATAACCGATTAATCCACGTGATGGCACTTTAAATTCTAAACGAACTTGGCCATTACCCTGGTTAACCATATCAAGCATTTCACCTTTACGTGCACCTAGCGATTCCATGACGGACCCAGTGTAATCTTCAGGTACATCTACTTGGACGCGTTCAAATGGCTCACACTTCACTCCATCAATCTCTTTAATAATTACTTGTGGCTTTGAAAGCTGTAATTCAAAGCCTTCACGACGCATGTTTTCAATCAAAATTGAAAGGTGTAATTCACCACGGCCTGAAACGGTCCATGCATCCGGCGAATCAGTTGGTTCAACACGTAAGCTGACATCCGTTTCTAATTGCTTCATCAGACGTTCTTCAATTCTTCGTGACGTGATATATTTACCTTCACGACCAGCAAATGGGCTGTTATTAACAACAAATGTCATTTGCAATGTTGGCTCATCAATACGCAACCACGGTAATGCCTCTGGATGATCATGTGCACAGATTGTTTCACCGACATTTATATCATCCAAACCAGCAATTGCGACGATATCGCCACCTTTGGCCTCTTGAATTTCAACTCGCTTTAAGCCTGTGAAGCCAAATAGTTTACTGATACGGAAGTTCTTTTGCGTGCCATCTTTTTTCATTACAACAACTTGCTGCCCGACGCTTATTTTACCTCGAACCACACGCCCTACACCAATTCTTCCGACATAGTCATTATAATCGAGCAGTGTAATCTGAAATTGTAACGGTTCTTCTTGGGTATCAGCTGGTGCAGGAATATGCCCCATGATCATTTTGAAAACTGGATCCATTGTTTCCTGTTGGTCATCAGGCTCTTCCCCAGACGTTCCATTTATTGCTGAAGCATAAACAACCGGGAATTCCAATTGGTTATCATCTGCTCCTAATTCAATAAATAAATCCAATACTTCATCGACAACCTCTTGTGGCCTTGCACTAGGTCGGTCTATTTTATTTAAAACGACAATAGGCGTCAATTTTTGTTCCAACGCTTTTTTCAATACAAACCGCGTTTGCGGCATTGTACCTTCATAAGCATCAACAACTAATATAACACCATCTACCATTTTCATAATACGCTCTACTTCCCCACCAAAGTCTGCGTGGCCAGGCGTATCTAAAATATTAATAGCTGTGTCATTATATTTAATCGCTGTGTTCTTTGCCAAAATGGTGATTCCACGTTCTCGTTCAATATCGTTGGAGTCCATGGCACGTTCATTCACTTGTTCATTCTCACGGAATGTTCCTGAGTATCTCAGCATCTGATCAACAAGTGTTGTTTTGCCATGGTCAACATGGGCGATAATTGCGATGTTACGAATATCTTCTCTTAATTGCATAAAAAGTACGCTCCTCTATTATTACGGGGTGAATCAAACTATCCAATTGTAACATAGAAATCTAATTAGTAAAAGCCAAAGTAAATTTTGCTCCTCCGAGTTTGGATTCGTGTACCATGATTTTCCCGCCTGATTGTTCAATAATAGCTCGTGCAATTGCTAGTCCTAAACCAGTTTCCCCATTTTTACCTTTAACAAACCGATGAAAAATATGTGGTATTAATTCCTTGGGAATCCCTTCACCATCATCTTCAATAACTATTAAATCCTTATCAAGAGTTATATCGACACGGGTCTTTGCATGTCGAATCGCATTAAAAGTAACGTTTAATAATGCTCGAAGAACCTTTTCCTGATCAACAAAAAGTGAACTGTCGTAGTTGACCTCCTGATTAATTGTAATACGTCTTTCATTAACCATCGGTAATGTTCTATCCATTACTTGATCAATCAATTCGGAAGCACTCACGTTCTCTGGCTGATAGACAGCTTGTTCACTATCAAGCTTCGCTAACAGAATCATTTCATTTATAATCATTTTCAGTCGTTTAACTTCCGTAACCATCATTTCCAGCCCTTTTTCCTGTTCCTGCTCATCAAATACCTTATCACGAATCCCCTCTGCATACCCTTGTACGGTCATCAGTGGTGTCTTTAATTCATGACTTGCATTCTGGAAAAAGGCTTGCTGCGAATTAACGTACCGCTGCAGTTCAGACGCCATTTCATAAACACTTTGTTCCACTTCCTTTATTTCACCGGTCGCTTTGATTGATTCTAGTTCATCAAATTTACGCTTCTCAATTTTTTTCAACTGCCCCTTCAATCTGCTTAGAGGTGTCACCAATTTGTTCGTTAGAAAATAACTAAGGAACACTGCTGCAATCGCACCGATTACAAAGACAATTACCAGCCGTTGGAAGAAATCCTGTTGTACTGCCTGTAAATCATTTATTGGTGTCAAAAGTATTAATTCCAGTCCTGTGCTTCCTGGTTTAAACAAAATACGTTGTGTTACGAATTTGTTATTTCCAATTTCCCAGAGTTCCTTTTGATCGTCTGCAAAATTATTATTTGCTGAAAATCCATTTACATACCTCGGAGGCATTGTAGAATCCAATACACGATTCTGATTACGATCATATAGGAAAAGATCCAAATCCTGCTCATCCAGAAAATCACTGAATCCTTGCAAACTGTTCCCTCTGCCATTTTCATTCAGGACCTGAACCAACAATTCTCCATTTTGTTTTAGTTCAGCCTGTTCATCCTCAATAAGCATGTCCATAAGTAAAGAGTAGATGACAAGTCCTGTAACCGTAAGCATCACAAGGAGTAACGTTGTAAAAGCCAGATTGAGCTGTGATTGAAGTTTCATGTCTGATCCTCTTCACTGCGCAGACGATACCCATAGCCCCATACAGTTTCTAATGGAATATCAGTCAGTTTTTTACGTATCCGTTTAACCAGATCATCAACAGCTCTATCACTGCCAAAATAATCTTCTCCCCAAATCTTTATTAAAAGCTCTTCACGTGAAAAAGCTCGGTTTACATTTTCAGCAAACAGTAAGAGCATATCAAATTCCTTAGTAGTCACATCCTGTTCCTCGCCATTCCAAAAAATCCTGCGATCACTCTGATGAATTAACATGTTGTCAACCTTTATCCTGTCATGTCCAACCTCACTTACCTCCGCTTGTGGCTGGGTGCGTTTAAAAACCCTTTTCACACGTGCAAGCAACTCTCGTGGACTAAATGGCTTTGTTAAGTAATCGTCCCCTCCTAACTCCAGTCCAAGGATTTTGTCAATTTCATCGTCTTTTGCAGAAATAATAATGATTGGTACATTACTTTCATTTCTGATTTTTTTACAAAATTCATATCCATCCATTCCAGGGAGCATGATATCCAGTATCCACATGTCTGGAGGTTGTGTTTCCCAAAGTTCCCAGGCTTTTTCAGCAGACTCCATAACCGTTACATGAAAGCCTTCCTTTTTTAAATAAGCAGAAACGATGTTTTGAATATTCGTATCATCTTCTACTACACCAATGTGATCACTCATGTAATCCCCCCTTAAACGTCATATTATTCTTACTTATATTTTTACATAAGTTAGTATTTGTGAACACTAATAAGCAAATTACACACTTTTTCCATATTTATACCAAAGTCATACCAAACATAAAACCTACAATTAGAATTGTACTAAATAAGAAAAGGGTGATGTACTTATGGATCGTAATGATTATGATAATAACCAAGAGATGGAAGATAACTCTTTAGATAATCAGGAACAACAAACAGATACAAGTGCTGGTATTGCACAAACAGCAAAACAAAATGCTAAATCAAAGCAGGAGAAACCTAAGCAAAAATCAGGTGCTAAAACACTTATGAGTGGAATTATTGGTGGAGTAATTTCTGCAGTAATTGTTGCTTTATTATTCACAACAAACATTATACCAATAGATCAGCAGAAAAATAGTAATACTGCTTCTTCAGAAAGCAACGAGCAATCGGCTCCTGAAATAGCAGAAACGGTGGCATCAGAAGGCTCAAATATTGCTTCCAACATGGATGAAGCTTCTAAGGCCGTAGTTGGGGTTATTAATAAACAACAGCAAAGTGTATGGACCCAAAGCAAACAAGCAGGGGCTGGCTCTGGCATAATTTATAAAGAAAAAGACGGAAAAGCATATGTCGTAACAAATCAGCATGTTGTTGAAGGTGCTGAAGAAGTAGAAGTTGTGTTAAGCAGTGATACTCGTATTACAGCAAAAGTATTAGGAACAGATTCATTCACAGACTTAGCTGTACTTCAAATTGATGGTAAAAAAGTAAACACAATCGCTGATCTTGGTTCCTCTAAGAATTTAAAAGTTGGTGACACAGTCATTGCGATTGGAAATCCACTAGGCATGAATTTTGCTAACTCAGTTACAAAAGGAATAGTTAGTGGCCTTGATCGGTCAGTAAGTATTGATACAAATGGTGATGGACAGCCAGACTGGATTACAGAAGTCATCCAAACCGATGCAGCAATTAACCCAGGTAACAGTGGCGGAGCCCTGATTAATTCCAAAGGTAAAGTTATTGGGATTAACTCTATGAAAATAGCAAAGACATCAGTAGAAGGTATTGGTTTTGCCATACCAATTGATGAAGCACAGCCAATTATGAAGCAACTTGAAAAAGACGGAGAAGTAGCACGTCCATTCATTGGAATCAGCACTGCTTCACTTGGTCAAGTACCACCGCAGTATCGAGATCGAATCCAGCTTCCCGAAGAGATTGAAGGCGGTATGGTAGTTGCCAAAGTACAACAAGGGTCACCAGCAAGTAAAGCAGAACTGCAGCAGTTCGACGTAATCACAAAAATTAACGGTAATAAAATCTCATCCATCTTGGACCTGCGAAAGTATTTGTATAATGAAACAAAAATTGGCGAGTCCGTAAAGCTAGAGATTTATCGGGACGGTGAACCTAAGACGATAGAGTTAGAGTTAGTTAAACGCGAGAAATAAGCCGCTTTTTCAAAAACTTGCAGTGATTACCACTGCAAGTTTTTTATTTTGTCTTTTTCGTAAGTGTTACTATTAGACCCAAAATACAACATAATTCGGAAAAATACTTGCGTGCTATGACATCATTTCGGAAACACACTCACATAGGTAGGCGAATACCAACAACAGCCTTTTAGAAAACAGCCTTGTTTAAGAGAATATATTACGTATTTATGTTAAATTAATTATATAATGTGGAACAGAAGTGTAAAATGCACTATTATCCAATAACTATTTATAAAGGAAGTGATTTTATGAAATGCCCTTCATGTGGCGAACAAACAGCAGAAGGAAAGTTTTGTACTAATTGTGGTGCAGAGTTAAGACAAGAGGAACAATATGAGTCTGTAGCTGAACCGATCACCTCAGCATCGTCGGCTGATCAAAATCCGAACGAAACTGTTGAGAAACTCAAGACTACCGGATCCAATTTCGGGCATTTTTTTGTAACATTAGTTAAAAGCCCAAGTGAAGCAAAAAAAGCTAATGGATCTGATATGAGTTCAGGAATAATTACATTTGCACTATTTTCATTATTAATTGCTTTAAGCTATCATTTAATACTTAGTACGATTCAAATGGGCTTTTTTATGCAAATTTCATTTCTGGATAGCTTTATTTTGCCATTTATAATTTTTACTATTTTGTACTTACTAATCGCTGGATTAACATTCGCTGGTGCTAAGCTTTCTGTTCAAGCAGTTACGTTTCCAGATGTTATTGCAAAATACGGTGCCTATTTAGTGCCATTTTTACTCTTATTTACTAGTGGAATCTTGTTCTGGCTAATTGGCCTCTCGGCGTTGGCCGGGCTAATTTTATTCATAAGCATTCTTGGTTCACTGCTTATAGCACCTACATTTATACTAATGGAACAAGAACCTATTGGGTTTGACCGAATTTATGTATTGATTGGTTTATACATCATTATATTGCTGGTGTCTGGGCTTTTCATTCAATCATTCATGGATTCAATGCTCGGAAGCTTTATGAACACGATGTTTAACAGTGGCTTTTAAAACTCTCCACTTTCAAGACGAATAATTATACTTACTTAACTGCAAAAATAAATCCGAACTAATTCAAATTCTATTTCAAGAATTTTGAATCATAGTTCGGATTTTTACTTTGACTAAAATTTCTTCCGACCTCTTTTCTATCCAAAGAAAAGGTCCAGAATATTACTTCCAGATGAACTTTTTTTATTATAAAACTCTGAATAACCACAATTGCTGCATGAAATTACGATGAACTGATTATTTTGTACATCAAACATCTTGGATAGGCCTGTCCCAGTCATCGATACTTCTTTCTGATCGGCATCAGTACTGCCGCATTTAATACAACCTTCTTTCTCTGCCATTTCCATCAACTCCTTCATAATTTATACGATACACTTTTCCATTCGTTTCAATTAATTTTGATCCTTTCCAAATATCCCATAAAAAAAAAGGGTTATGACATCCTCTGTTAACGAAAGCATTTTTGTACTAACTTCGTCTCGTTGCATGTATTCCATAAACATTTGTATATAAAATAAAATAGCATCATTTGATATGTTTGGATTTACATACCCCAGCCTTTTCCCTTCATCAAAGAACTGGATCATCCTCGGAACAACCTTGTTCGTATAATAATCATTGATAGAGGTATCGGCTTTATAATACTTCATAAACTCCTTAAAGAATGTCTCACTTATTTGATTTGCTATTTCACCCTCTTTAAAGATTATCTGTTTAATCTTTTCATCATACGAAAGGTTACTATCCAATAGTATTTCATAATCACGCCATATCTCCTCAAGGTAATAAACCATAACTGCATGTGTAAGATCATCTTTACTGCCAAAATAATTATAAATCGTAACTTGGGATACATTAGCCTGATCAGCTATTTCTGTTACGGATACCTTTTTAATTCCAAAATCTTTAAACAAAGACAAAGCGGCATTCAAAATTGTATCCTTTTTCCGTTCCTTTCGTTTTTGAAACCCGTCCATGTATTTCACCTCACACTTTTATCTTATTAAAATTTATGTAATAAAACAATTAAAATATTTCATAAACTATTGTAATTAAACGTTATTTTATATATTATGAACTATATAAATAAAAATATTTCATAACTTTTATTATAAGAGGTGAGGATATGACAATTACAATTAATGGCTTAACAAAAGAGTTTTCAAATGGCAAAGGAATTTTTGATATATCTTTTACAGTCGCGGATGGGGAGGTGTTTGGTTTTCTTGGCCCAAATGGTGCAGGAAAGTCAACTACCATCAGGCATCTAATGGGATTCATTAAGCCAACAACAGGCAGTTCAGAAATCAATCAGTTAGATTGCTGGAGAAACAGTGCCAGAATTCAAAAGTCAGTTGGATATTTACCAGGGGAAACGGCATTTTTAGAAGGAATGACCGGGAAAGAATTTCTAAATCTTCTAGCTGGTATGCGCAACATGAAACATACCAAACGTCAAAAGGAATTAATTGACCGGTTTCAATTCAACGTCAATACACCTATCCGGAAAATGTCTAAAGGAATGAAGCAAAAAGTGGGAATTGTAGCAGCTTTCATGCATGATCCAGAAGTACTCATTCTAGACGAACCAACAAGTGGACTTGATCCATTAATGCAAAGTATTTTTGTCGAATTGATTGGTGAGGAAAGAGATAAAGGGAAAACCATTTTGATGTCTTCGCATAGTTTTTCCGAGATCGATCGTACAAGTGACCGTGTTGGGATTATTAAGGATGGTGAACTTGTTGCGATCGAAGAAATACGTAGGCTGCAAACCATACAACGGAAAATCTTTGATGTAACAGTAAAATCGGAAGAAGACATTACTACCATTAAAAATAGTCCCCTGGAAGTAAAACAAACGGAACAACTCCGGGTGCAGATTATAGTTCAAGGCGATTATGAACAATTCGTACAAATTATCAGTCACTGTGGAATTAACAGTATTGATGTACATCACCAAAACCTCGAAGATATTTTCATGCATTATTACGAAATGGTTGGTGACCCAAAATGAGCAGATCACTTTTCGCTACAATGATGAAAAATAAAGGTAAAACAATTATCAGTTTTACGCTCGGGTCAATTTTTTATTTATCATTAGTCATCTGGCTTTATCCTTCTATAGCAAATTCACAGGCATTTGATACAATGTTTAAGGAAATGCCAGAAGGTCTGATGAGTGCCTTCGGATTTAGCGAAGGTATTAATAGTCTAAGCGGATTTGTGGCAGGTGAGTATTACGGACTTTTATTCATTATCATCTTACTAATTTATTGTGTGACAACAGCTACACAACTGATTGTACGTCTAGTTGATCAAGGATCCATGGCTTATCTGTTATCAAGCGGATTATCACGATTTAAAATTGCCATGACTCAAATAGCTGTCATCTTGTTGGGGCTAATATTTATTATTGTTATTACTACAATTTCCGGCGTCGTAGGGGCAAATATTTTTATAGAAGAAGGCAATTTCAGTGGGACACATTTCATCGAGTTAAACATTGTAACATTCATGCTGTTCTTTGTAATCAGTGGCTATTGCTTTTTCTTTTCTTGTTTATTTAATGACGAGAGAAAAACACTATCGGTTGCAGGTGGTATATCATTCATATTTTTCGCCGTCGATATGGTATCCAAAATTAGTGATAAATTGGACTGGATGCAGTATTTCACTATTTTCTCAACGTTTAGAGCAACCGAAATCGCGCAAGGCTCAGTAAACATATTACCGATATGCATTTGGCTTGGAGTCACAGGCGTTGTTTTATATTCCGCAGCTGTAATTATTTTCAACAAACGTGACTTACCCTTGTAAGCAAAAAATCGTGCACAGAAACTAAAGCTGTGCACGACTATTCTTCTTCATACTTCTGATGATTTGGTGTTACTCCGGTAAAATTACCGTCTTGATCAGCTGCAAGATAACTCTCCTCATCCTCAACACTACCTACATTTTCATCACTATTCGGGTACATTTCATTATAACTATCTTTCTCACCATAAAAATCGGAAGGTGATTCAGACGTACCGTACCTGCTTACATCCTGCCAAGCGTCCTCCGCATCATAACCGGTCTGTTCTTCTTCTGTTACTTCATTAGGATTAATGTTAGGACTGAAGACTTGTTCCTCAACAGGACGATCACCCATAAAATTACCGTGTTCCGCATGATCCAGACATCGGTCTGCAGTAGGAACTGCCTGTAGCCGCTCATACGAAATATCCTCACCGCATCTACTGCAGATTCCATATGTTCCATCGGCTATAGCATGAAGAGCTGCATTGATATCTTCAAGTTCTCTTTCAGCGTGTTCATTTAATGCTATATCTTTTTCCCGCTCAAACATTTCTGTTCCTTGGTCTCCGGGATGATTATCATAATTTGACAACTCACTCATCGATTCTTTTATTAATTCGAGATCAGTACCAAAGTGGTCTTGAACATGATTGATTAATTCTGATTGTCGTTCCAATAAAGCTGCTTTACATTGATAAAGTTGATTGTTATTTATCACAGCAGTCAGCCTCCATTTCATGTGATTAAAATTGGCTCGCTAACTATACTATGTGAAAAAATATAAAGGTTGATACCTTATTTTGCCTCCCAAATCATGTCAATGTGGGGAATTCCATCCTCCAAATAAGAATCTGAAACCTGTTCAAAACCTAGCCCTGAGTAAAAATCATTTAAGTATTCCTGCCCTTGGACTTTAATTCTTTTTTCATTCCATTCGTTCACGATATAATCAATTGCTTTTTGCATAATTTCCTGTGCATAGCCATGGCGACGAAATTTTTTCAAAACTAAAACACGGCCGATTGAAACTTCCTCGTATTTGGAATTACTAGGCAGAATACGGACATTTGCGGCAAACTCTCCATTGATTTTTAAAAAGTAATGCATCGCTTGTTGATCATAATTATCCAATTCGGGATAAGGGCAATCCTGTTCAACGACAAAAACATCCACTCTTAATTTCAGCAATGCATATAATTCATCGTTTGTTAGTTTGTCAAATGACTTAATGAACAAATCCACTACCTTTTCACTTCCTTATCAATTTCTTCCTGTACAATAAAAGCCAAGTCATCATTACCAAACAGCTGAAGCACATTAAGTACCGTTTGGCTTGGTATTTCTTCAGATTCCTTCTTGGGTACAGTTAATTCTAATGCTTCTCTAAGCGCTTCATTTTTCGTCTGTGAAGGATACGCTTTTTCGTACAATGATTTAGGGTCAAGGTCATTGTTTATACACCACTGCGCATAAATTAAAATCATCATTTTCTCATCATGCTGATAACTTTTAATTACCTGTTCTTCAACTTCTTTTTCATCCATATTATTCACCTACTTTTCGAAGCATAAACACCCACAAAAATGTTAACGCCTGTTTCAGATCCAGCGGTAAATTTTTATAGTGTTGCTCCTTTACTTCATCTTTATAAACGCCAAATCCATCGATATACTGCAAGTTATTTTCAGATGCAAGCTTCTGGAATTCCCATGGCATCATCGTATTGCAAATTGCCTCTTTACCCTGAAGGCGTGGGTAACTATTTGATCTTGGCCCTGCAGTTGGTCCTAGAACGCCAACACATAACAGGCCATCTTCTTTAAGGACTCGATGAAGCTCCACTAATGCTCTCTCAGGATACTCCGTCCATTCCAGAACATTAATAGTCATAATCCCATCACTGCTGTTTGCAGCAAATGGCAGTTCTCCCACATCACCTTGCATGAATTTTATCTCTTCTTTATGTAATTGTTGTTTTGCACGTGAAATCATTTCATTAGAAAGGTCCATACCAGTCACATCATATCCTAACTGATGCAATTTATAGGATCCATATCCATCGCCACAGCCAATATCCAGAATTTTGCTTCCTTTTTCGAAATGCTTCTCGATGAATGGAACAATGTCCTTCCTGCTACCATTGTCCCACATATTTTTACTGCGTTCATTCCAGAAATCTGCACGGGAATCCCACTGTGCTTCCGCTTCCTTACGCCAATTAAATGTTTCTGCCACAGAACCCCTCCAATTAAGAGTATTTCTTACATTATAAACTAAAAAAAGGTTTATCTCACGAAGAGATAAACCTTTTTATATCATCTATTATAGACGTGTTACGTTAGCTGCTTGTGGTCCGCGGTTACCTTCAACGATTTCAAACTCAACGTCTTGACCTTCTTCAAGAGTTTTGAAACCTTCTGCATTGATTGCTGAGAAATGTACGAATACATCGTCTCCGTCTTCGCGTTCGATGAAACCGAAGCCTTTTTCAGCGTTAAACCATTTTACTTTACCAGTCATTAAAATGACCTCCCTATATACAAATATCGTGCAAAGTAATTGAATCATAAATACTTTTACACCACTTTGATAAAGAGATCGTAAAGTATTACAAACTTCAATTTCCTATTGCACTCTTAACTTTACCCTTTCTCGGAATAAAATGCAAGTAATTTGATAAATTATTTTTCACTTCCTAGCTGCTTAGAATGAACGAAGGATCTTGCTGTAAATGCACGGTGATATGCAAAGTTTTCTATAAGAAGTTTTCTGTAAAAGCTCTAGTTGAAAATCCTTAGATAAATTGGTAAAATATTATCTTGCAAGAATATAAAAAAATACCGACTACCAAACATTTATATCTTGCAAATATGAATGACAGGTGGTAATTAAAATGATAAACAGTAAGGAATACCAAGTATTACTGTACTACAAATATGTCCGAATTGATAATTCTGAGGAATACGCTATGGAGCATCTGCAATTCTGTAAGGATCTTGACTTAAGAGGACGTATTCTGGTTGCTGATGAAGGCATCAATGGAACAGTATCTGGAACGATAGAACAAACAGAGAAATACATGGAGGCAATGCACAACGACCCGCGTTTTGCTGATATGACATTCAAAATTGATGAACATGAAGGACATGCTTTCAAAAAAATGCATGTACGCCCACGAAATGAAATAGTTTCACTTCGTTTGGAGGATGACATTAACCCCAAACAAACGACAGGCAAATATTTCGAACCTGAGGAATTCTTTGAAGCCATGCAGGATGAGAACACTGTTGTCCTGGATGCACGTAACGATTACGAATATGATCTTGGGCATTTCCGTGGAGCTATCCGACCAGACATTGAAGCATTTCGTGAATTGCCTGAGTGGGTGGAAAAAAATAAACACCTCATCGAAGGGAAACGTGTGTTGACCTATTGCACTGGCGGAATCCGTTGTGAAAAATTCTCTGGCTGGTTAGTTAAAGAAGGATTTGAAGACGTTGCGCAGCTACATGGCGGAATCGTATCATATGGAAAAGACCCAAATGTACAAGGTGAGCTTTGGGATGGTCAATGTTACGTTTTTGACGAACGAATTTCCGTGCCTATTAATAAAAAAGAACACGTTGTAGTCGGCGTGGATTACTTTGATGGTCAGCCATGTGAACGCTATGTTAACTGTGCTAACCCTGAATGTAATAAACAAATTCTTTGCTCGGATGAAAATGAGCATAAATATATGCGTGGCTGTATGCACGAATGCCGTATAAGTCCTCGAAACATGTACGTAAAAGAACATGATTTATCTGAAGAAGAAGTCCAGGAACGACTTGCAGCACTTGAAGATGTTATAAAGCAAGAAGTTTAAGCACAAGATAGTTTTCCTAATAATGAAAGGTAGGCGAGATAATCTCACCTACCTTTTTTTAATGTCAAATTAACTAAGATGTTTGCTGTTTCTTTTTAGCTGATTTACTTTGCAGGAATTGCATTGTTGTAATTACTCCAAATACCACTAAACCTACTAATGAAAATTTGATATCTGGATATACTAGAAGTAATCCTCCAATTATTAAAACAATTCGTTCAATCCGATTTAATGTGTTTACATAATAGCCAATCAGACTTGAACTGATTGCCATCATTCCCAGCATTGCTGTAATAACAGCTATCGATACATTTGTTACATTCGCATCTCCCTGCAATAGCAGGATTGGTTGCGAAACAAACATATATGGAATAATAAATGCTGCAATCGCTAACTTAACAGCAGTTACACCAGCTTTCATTGGATTCGCTTTTGCTATACCTGCCCCTGCATATGCAGCTAAACAAACAGGTGGTGTAATATCAGCGACGATTCCAAAGTAAAATACAAACATATGAACAGCAATTACTGGTACATCAAATGCCAGAAGTGCAGGTGCTGCCATTGTTGCTGTTACTACATAGTTTGCAGTGGTTGGCAGTCCCATGCCCAAGATAATACATGCTACCATGGTAAACACCATTACAAGGAAGAATTGGCCTTGTGCAAGATCGATTATTCCACCAGCAATCTTTGGACCTAATCCTGTCGTTGTTACAGTCCCAGCAATAATACCCGCAGTAGCACAGGCTGCAATTACTGGCAAAGCAGTCCTTGCTCCTTCTTCTAGCAAATTAACAATACCTTTAAACGACATTCTAGTATCTTTTCTAAAGAAACTAATGGTAAATGCAACAAATATTGCAAATAAGGCCGCGAAGGTTGGTGTATAGCCAGCAAGCAAGAATCCAACAATTATGACTAGAGGTGCAAATAAATCGAGTCTCTTTATAAGATTTTTCGTATTGGGTAATTGTTCCTTAGCAAGACCTAATATACCCTGCTTTCTAGCCTCAAAGTGTGTACCCATGAACAACCCAGAGAAATAAAGAACTGCCGGAATAATAGCAATTAAAATTATTTCATTATATGGAAACCCAGTATAAGATGCCATAATAAACGCAGCAGCACCCATGATCGGTGGCATTATTTGTCCACCAGTAGAAGCCGCAGCCTCTGTTGCAGCAGCAAAATGCGGTTTAAATCCTGCATTTTTCATCATCGGAATAGTAAATGAGCCTGATCCAACCGTATTTGCAACTGAACTACCACTTACCATACCTTGAAGTCCACTTGCTGCAACAGCAGCCTTTGCAGTTCCTCCAGTGTATTTACCTGTTAAACGCAACGCAATGTCATTAAAAAATTGGCCGATGTTTGTTTTTACCAAGATTACTCCAAAGAAGAGGAATAAATAAATGTATGTGGATGAAATTTGTATAGGGATACCAAAAATGGAGCTTGAACTAAAGAACATTTCAGTTGCAAGAGACGGCCAATCATAACCAGCGTGTCCAATAATTGGAATGTACTGACCAAATAAACCATAAAGCAAGGCAAGTATTGCGATTATAACTATAGGTAGTCCAACAACACGTCTAGTTGCTTCCAGCAATAAAATTATTCCAGCTGTTGCTACGATTTGATCAAGGGCTGTGAAACCAAATATAATCGCTTCATTAATCAGATGATCATAATTGTAAATAATATAGTAATTTGATAGAAGTGCAGCTATAGCTAATAGGGCATCATACCATGGCACCCCTCTACGCTTAGTCATAGATGGCTTTATCGGGTATAAAAGATATACCAGACTCAAGCCTGCACCAAGATGTATTGCGCCTTGAATTAAGGAGACCTTAGATCCATAAAATGCCGTGTAAAGTTGGAATATGGTTAAGGCAGCACCAATTATAAGGGTAATCCATCCCCAAGGTCCGAGATTAGTACGGAAGGCACTTTCTTTGTCGTATTTAGCCATCAGCTCATGCTGGTCGATTTCTTCTGTATTCTGATCAGCCATCGCTTCCCCCTCCATTTCTTCCTGTCTATGTATTGAGGAGAAAAAACCGGACTAAATAGCCCGGTTTTTTCTATTACTCAATAATACCGACTTCTTTAAAGTACTTTTCTGCACCCGGGTGTAGTGGTAAATCACTAGCACCAGTTAGTGCGCTATCTTCTGTTATTAATTTTGCCTGCTCGATAGTCATAGCATCTGTTTTTTCAAATAACGTTTTGGTTATTTGGTAAGCAAGATCTTCACTTACCTGTTCTGTAGAACCTAGCAGTAACGCCATAGCAGTTACGGTTTGAACTGGTTCTTCCTGCCAGTCATATGTTCCTGCTTCAACTGTATATGCTTCATATTGACTGTTATCAACTACTTCTTGCAATGCGTCTCCCTCAATATCAAGGAATTTAACTTCTTTTGTAGCGCTAGCAAGCTCGTCTGTTGTTGATGATGGAACACCTACAACTGCAAAGGAAGCATCGATTGTACCATTTTGTAATTTACTTTTGGCATCGCCAAATCCTTCTTCATAAGCTTGGTAATCGCCTTCTTCAATGCCGTATGCACTTAAGACCATCTCTGCTGCTTCACGAGTCGCTCCACCTGGAGGTCCGATTGCAACTTTTTTACCTTTTAATTCTTCTATTGATTCGATTCCTGTTGAATCAAGTGTTACTACTTGTAACCCCTCTGGATATAACGAAGCGATTACACCTACTTTATCAGTAGTCTTTCCTTCAAACTCTCCTGTTTGATTGTTAGCGTTAATCATTGTGGTATTCTGTGCTATACCTAGTTGAAAATCACCTGATTGTATCTTTGCGATATTCTCAACTGAAGCACCTGATTCCACTGAACTAACATCAAAGCCATCTACATCAATATTGTCCTTAAATAGATTTGCCATTTCACCACCAAGTGGATAGTAAACACCACCAACACTGCCAGTTCCCATGGTCAGGTTTGTCATAGTTCCGTCAGAATCGCTGCCCCCGCTTGACCCTTCACCACTATCGCCACATGCACCTAACACCATGCCAATGGCCAGAATTAAAATGAATGAGAATAGAGCTCTTTTTCTCAAAGTAACTCCCCCTTTTAAATTATTTTTTATTTAAACCATATTGTTAACCAATATGTTTCAAACCTAATTTACCACGTTTTCAATTTAACTAGAGAAAAGAAAACGTTTTATTCCATTATTTTACCCTTTCTTTTAGGATAGTTCAAGTTACAAAAAAATTATATTATACCCTATTAACTAATACACGAATTTTTTGACAATTATGCTTTTAAATTGCTATTCTTTAATAAGAAAATATAGGATTATAATAAATGCGTATTTACTTTCACAAAACCCATTACGCTTTGGAGTCATTTAATTGCTAAAAAGGAGGCTGATTTACATCAGTATTTATGATTTTTCTGCAAGAATGATGTCGGATGAGGACAAACCACTGGCAGATTACAAGGGAAAAGTTCTTCTTATCGTGAACACTGCAAGCGAATGCGGTTTCACTCCTCAACTTGATGGCCTGCAAAAGTTATACGATGCTAATAAGGAGAATGGTTTTGAAGTACTTGGTTTTCCATGTAACCAGTTTAACAATCAGGATCCAGGTTCAAATGATGAGATTGCCAATTTCTGCGAGCGCAATTATGGTGTAACCTTCCAAATGTTTAGTAAGGTCGACGTTAAAGGTGAAAATTGCCATCCTTTATTTGTTTATTTAACACAGCAAGCAAAAGGGATGTTAACCAAACAGATAAAGTGGAATTTCACGAAGTTCCTAGTGAATAAACAGGGAGAAGTAATTGATCGGTATGCTCCCCAGACGAAGCCAGAAAGTTTGGCGAAGGATATAGAGAATGCAATTCACGCTTAAAAAAAACTACTCGATGAGAAAGCTGCCACTCATCGAGTAGTTTTTTATAATATTTTATCCAAGAATTCTTTAGCCCTTTCTGTCTTGGGTGAACTGAAAAAGGATATTGGTTTACCTTCCTCCATTAATTTCCCTTCGTCTAAGAACAAAACACGATCAGCAACTTCTCTTGCAAAATTCATTTCATGTGTTACTACTACCATCGTCATGCCAGTTTTCGCCAAATCCTTCATTACATCAAGTACTTCTTTAACCATTTCAGGATCAAGTGCAGAAGTTGGTTCATCAAATAACATGACTGCAGGTTCCATTGCTAGTGCTCTGGCAATTGCTACACGCTGTTTTTGGCCACCAGATAACCTGTTCGGATAGGCATCAAGTTTGTCACCCAGTCCCACCTTGTTAATGAGCTGGGTTGCTGTTTCTTCCGCTTCATTAGTCTTCAACTTTTTTACTTTCTGTGGTGCATAAGAAACATTATCCAACACTGTCATATGGGGAAACAAATGAAAGTGTTGAAACACCATACCGACCTGCTCACGGACTTCCAGTTTACTAGTAAGGTTGGTTATCTCACTATTATTAAGCCAAATTGCGCCTAATGATGGTTTTTCCAATAAGTTTAAACACCGCAGAAAGGTTGATTTTCCAGATCCGGATGGACCAATTACAGCAACTACTTCTCCCTGATTAATCGTAGTTGATATATCTTCCAATACCGTATTATTGCCAAACGTTTTCGTCACTCCTTCAACCTTAATCACTGTATCTCAGCTTCCTTTCTACTACTTTTCCTATCTGTGTCATTACGTACACCATTACCCAGTATATAAAACCTGCCAGTAATAACGGCTCAAAGTTACGGTATATATCGGCCCCAACAATCTGTGCCCGCCGCATCAGATCTAAATAGCCAATGGTTGACACAATTGCAGATTCCTTCGTTAATGTTATAAATTCATTCATCAGGGCTGGCAAAATATTTTTTATCGCTTGCGGCAATATGATATTCAGCATCATCGGCTTATATGGAACACCTAACGCTTCTGCAGCTTCGGTTTGCCCCTTGTCCACTGCAAGAATACCTGCACGTATAATTTCAGATACATAGGCAGCTGAGTTCAAACCAAATGCCAAAACTGCCGTTAAAAATTCTGGTATATCATAACCCGTTAACTGCGGTACTGCAAAATAAATAATCATCAATTGTAAAATCAGTGGTGTACCACGGAAAATTGATGTATATACATCAGCAAGTTTCTTCAGGAAAGGTACTTTTGTAATTTTACATAATGCTAAAAGTATACCTAATATAAAACCAGCAATAATAGACATACTTACAAATTTTAATGTTACCCATATCCCTTCAAGTATAAAAGGAATATAAGGCACGATTTGGGCGAAATCCAAATTCATGCCTGCCACCTCATCTTTCTAGCTGTTATTTTTACTCTGATAGCCATTTATCCTTTAATTCCTGAAGTTTACCGTTCTCTTCAAGTTCTTTAAGCACCTTATTTACATCATCGACTAAATCACTGCCTTTAGGAAAGGCAATTCCCATGCCTGGTGAGCTTGATGTAGGATCCTCAAACCCTGAAAAGCCTTGCTCCTCTATATAGCCCACCGCTACAGTCTTATCCATATAGGCAACATCAACACGATTTGATTTTAACTCTTGAATTAGGATGCTTGAATTATCCACCTTTTTAACATTAAATCCATATTCCTCACTAAGCTTTTCTGCACCCTCTTCCTGGATGGTTCCAAGCTGAACACCAACTGTTTTACCTGTCAAATCTTGTAACCCTTTAAGCTCTGAATCCTTCTGACTGATAAACATCTCACCTGAATGATTATACTCAGTGGAAAAATCAACATTCTTTTTACGCTTCTCGGTTGTACTCATTCCTGCCATGACCATATCAACACGACTAGATTGCAGAGCACCAATTAACCCATCAAATTTCATATCTTCTATTTTCAGTTCGTATCCTAATTTATCTGCAATCAAATGAGCCAAATCAATATCGAAGCCTTGAAAGTTTCCGTCTTTATCACGGGACTCAAATGGTGGAAAATCAGCTGATGTAGCCATTTTCAATACTTTTTTATCTTTTGAATCACTTGATGAAGCATCTGCATTTCCTTCACTAGTTCCACAAGCTGCGAGCATACTGATGATTAATAATAGAGCAATGAATTTACTGAATGAATATTTCATGATATCTCCCCTTAATTTATAATTTTATCCTTATATATTTCGTGCATAAAAACTTACTTATTTTGCAAAAAGTCCGTTTGAATTTCTTTTAATAATTCATTATCTGTTAATATGTCATAGCCAGTCTGTGCTAATGATAATGCTCCATTTGATATAATTTGGCGACCTGTTTTGGTAATGGTTTTGTCCGCAAATTCCTTTGTGTGTGCTATTAGTTCAGGTTCATGTAACCCAATGTATGGATGAATCGCTGGAACAACCTGGCTCACATTCCCCATATCAATTGAGCCGTATCCCTGTTTTGCCGGGTTCAAATTCTGAGAATCTACTAGCTGCAGATTTTTATTGAAAGCTTGGGAAAGTGCATTATTCGTAATCATTTCATCATAACTTAATTCATAATTTGAAATAACTAGCGTTGCTCCGGTCATAAGTTCTGAACCATGCGCTATATTCTTAACTTTATCCACCACGCCATTTAGCGTCGATCGCTCTTTTGCACGAATATAAAACTGTGCAACAGCCTTATCTGGTACTACATTTGCCGCTTGGCCACCCTCCGATATGATGCCATGAATCCGTATATCAGAAGGAAGGTGTTCACGAAGTGCATTGATACCATTAAATAGCTGAATCACAGCATCCAACGCATTAATTCCCTTTTCCGGTGAAGCTGCAGCATGTGAAGACTTGCCGGAATAGTCAAATTGGATAGCGTCCATTGCAAGTGACTCACCACTCTCATATGACTGATCAGCAGGGTGTAAAATCATTGCTGCATCTATGTCGGCGAATGTACCTTCCTGACTCATTGGTACTTTCGCTCCATTTGTTTCCTCAGCCGGTGTGCCTAAAACTACTATCGATCCACCAATTTGATTTACCAATTTACTAAGTATTACACCAGCACCGACTCCCATTGTCCCAATCATATTGTGTCCACACCCATGACCAACACCAGGCAGTGCATCATATTCGGCTAAATATGCAATAGTTGGACCCGGTTTCTGGCTCTTAAATACAGCTTTAAAAGCTGTCGGCCGATTCACAATGCCAGTCTCCAATTCAAATCCATTCTCTTCAAGAAAATCTGTAAGAAGCTTCATAGATTTAAATTCCTCGTTACCCAACTCTGGATTTGAATAAAGTTGGTCACTCATACTCCATAATTGCTCTTCAACCTTGTTTATTTCCTCACTAAGTAAATGCTTCATATTTATTCACCTTTTTTGTATATTTATTAATTATTATGTATATTTATAACATAGTTTACACAAAAAATGCAACTACTTTTTAAAAGTTTTCTTGTCTGGTTAAAGTTCTCGATAAAAAAATCGAGCGCATCTATCGGCGCTCGATTTTTACCATTAATATGCTTTTGCCCAGTATACTAGTTCTTTTGCTTCTTTTCCGCAGCATACACAGGAGTCAGAAATATTTTCTTGCTCAAACGGGATACAGCGTGATGTTGCTGATGTTTCATCCTTGATTTTTTCCTCACATTCCGTGTCACCGCACCACATTGCCTTGATGAATCCAGAAGTTTCTTCTAATGACTTTTTGAATTCCTCCATATTCGTTGCAGTGGTTGTTTTTTCATTACGGTGGTTTAACGCTTTATTAAATAGCCCCTGTTGAACCTCTTCTAACAACACTGGTAATCGTGCTTCCACTTCATCAAGTGAAACAAATTCTTTTTCACCAGTATCACGTCGTACGAGAACAACCTGATCTTTTTCAATATCTTTTGGTCCCATTTCAACTCGAACAGGTATACCTTTCATTTCATACTCATTAAATTTCCACCCTGGCATTTTATCACTTGAATCAATGCCAACTCGTGCGACACCTTTTAATTTATCACGAAGATCATAAGCCTTATCCAATACACCTTCTTTATGCTGTGCAATTGGAACAATCATTGCCTGGGTTGGCGCAATCCGTGGTGGAACTACCAATCCGCGATTATCCCCATGGACCATGATTAATCCACCCATAACGCGTGTGGACATGCCCCATGACGTCTGGTGAACTGGTTGCTGATTGCCCTCTTTATCCAAATAGCGAATATCAAATGCTTCAGCAAAGCCTGTTCCAAAATAGTGTGATGTACCTGACTGCAGTGCCTTGCCATCATGCATCAAAGCTTCAATTGTTAATGTATAATCAGCTCCAGCGAATTTTTCTTTTTCCGTTTTTTTACCGCGATACACTGGAATTGCCAAGTAGTTTTCACAAATATCCGCATAAATTCCAAGCATTCGAGCTGTCTCATCCTGTGCATCTTCACTTGTCGCATGACATGTATGTCCTTCCTGCCATAAGAATTCGAGTGAACGGAGGAATGGACGAGTTGTTTTTTCCCAGCGAACAACATTGCTCCACTGATTATAAAGCATTGGCAAGTCACGATAAGAATGAATATTTTTCGAATAATATTCACCGAAAAGAACTTCTGAAGTCGGACGTACACAGATGCGTTCGCTTAGTTCATCATCTCCACCATGGGTGACCCACGCTACTTCCGGTGCAAATCCTTCTATATGATCTTTCTCTTTCTGCAGCAAACTTTCCGGAATAAATAATGGAAAGTAAACATTAGAATGCCCAGTTTCCTTGAATTTTCGGTCGAGCTCATCGCGGATATTTTCCCAAATCGAAAATCCATATGGTTTAATTATCATTGTGCCACGAACTGTCCCATAATCGACAAGGTCCGCCTGCTTTACTACATCGGTATACCATTGTGCAAAATCCTCTTCCATTGCAGTAACTTTTTCAACAAATTGTTTATTTTTACCCAAATTAAACACCCTTTTCTTTTAATTTTTATATATAAGAAAAACTTGACTTATCGTCAAGCCTTAACGGCGAGAGCTTTAGTTGCACTGGATTTCTTTCTTAAATACAAAAAATCCTCCGTCCTGTAAAAGGGACCGAGGTTTGGTGGTACCACCCTTGTTCACAAGATATAAAACCTTGCACACTTGGCATGATAACGGTCATGAACCGCGCATATTCTACAGCAATTGCCGTATAAATAGCGAACTCAAAGGCAGGTTCCAATTTGTCTCTTTGGAAATTTCCAGCAACCATTTCCTCTCTGTAAAAGACATTTCAAATTGTACTAATCCTTATCAACGTTTCTTCTATTATATTTTCAAATATATAGGGATGTTAAGGTAAAGTCAAGCCTTACCATTAAAGGATTTTTCATATTTCGAAAACGTAATTCCCATTGCTTCAGCATGACCAGCAAATGAAAATCCTTCATCAAGATAAAACTGATTCTATTTTGGATTGCCGGCAACACAATCCAATCGCAAAATCTCAATATTATCCCTGATCCACACTAATATCTTTTTGCCAATCTGCTTACTATGATAATTCTCATTTACAGCTAATCGACGAAGATAGTATGCTTTATCACTTCTATCACCCCATATGCTGATATCCAATTCAATTTGTGTTGGCAAAAGATTAAACCCGCAAGTTCATGACCTTAATACCCTGACTTATCTCCCTGGCTGCTTCATCACTACTATATGACTTTTGCACCTAATGTGTCAGTGAAGTGGCCTAGTGCCCATTCATGGCCTGCAGCGTTGAAGCTTGCTACAGCATCTTTATGTACAACAATTTTAAAGCCTTTATTATAGGCGTCAACAGCAGTATGCAACACACAAATATCCGTACAAACACCAACAAGATGAAGTTCGTCAATTTTCCGTTCACGCAATCTCAATTCCAAATCCGTTCCTGCAAATGCACTGTATCGCGTTTTATCATAATAATAAACATTTTCAGCCTGCTTATTTGATTGATAGACGGTAGTTAATTGCCCAAAAAGCTGTCTTCCCTCAGTTCCTATAATATTGTGTGGTGGAAACAGATTCGATTCCGGGTGATTTGTATCGCCTTCCTCATGCGCATCAACTGCAAACACTACATAATCCCCTGCATTAATGAACTTTTTTGTTAACGAAACAATTTCCCCTTCAATGGCTTGTCCCGGTCCACCACAAGTTAACATGCCATCATCTGCAACAAAGTCGTTTGTATAATCAATATTAATTAATGCTCGCTTCCCCATTAATCATTCTCCTCCCATTAAAATCAATTCACTTTTATTTCATGTGCTTCTCCATGTATACGAGATGCTGCATGATAAGTAGGGCCAACCATTTCTGTATATGAAAATCCATATTCAATTGCAGTTGTTACAAAACTTTTTGCGGAACGGACTGCCTCTACTACTGAATATCCATTGGCAAGATATGCAGTAATTGCTGCAGAGTATGTACACCCTGCTCCACTTGTGTTTATTGTATCAATTCGCGGAGCCTCAAAGGTCGTTAGTGTTTCACCGTCGTACAGTACATCAACCGCTGGACCTTTCAACCTTCCGCCTTTAACCAATACATATCGCGGACCCAGTTCATGTAAATCGGTGGCCGCCTGTTTTAAATCTGCAACATCGTTAATTTTGCGTCCATCCAATAGGTAAGAAGCTTCCGGCATGTTTGGTGTAATAACAGTGGCATTAGGTAATAGCCTTGTCTTTAATGAATCGATTGCATTGTCTTCCAGCAGTTTTGAATCAAGCTTACCGACCATTACCGGATCAATGACCAACGTCTTTATACTTGCTCCATCGATAAGTCCAGCAACGTTATCTATTACCTCTTTTGAAAATAACATCCCGGTCTTTATTGCATCCAGGCCTACTTGCTTAACAGCAGTTGTGAATTGTGCTTCAATCGCCTCAAGTGTTTGTGGATGCACATTCTTATTCGTTTCAGGATGCCTTGCAACAATCGCTGTGACCACACTCATCCCATATACATCCAATTCCTGAAATGTCTTTAAGTCTGCCTGAATTCCAGCACTTCCTCCAGCTGCAGAGCCTGCGATTGTTAGAACTCGTGATGGTTTACGCATTGTTAAAAAACCCTTTCTGCATTATATTACGACAACTACTATGAACCAAATGATCATGATAACTTGAATGACTACTTTCGCTACAGCTCCTCCAAGAAATCCAATTAAAGAACCAATAGATGCATACAGTGCTTCCTGTGATGATTTTTTCTGTACCATTTCAATCACCAGAACAACTAAAAATGGCACAATCAGTATGCCGAATGGAGGAATAATAAATGAACCTACAATAACAGCGACTGCTGCACCTCGCTCTCCCCATTTGCTGCCTCCGAATTTTTTAACAAAATAACTATTTGCGACAATATCCGATACAATTAATAATACCGTTAAAATAATCATCGCTATCCAAAACGTTACAGTTAATTCCCCCGCATTTATCACAAAATGATATAGTAGGAAACCAACCCACAAGACTAATGGAGATGGAATGATTGGAAAAATAATTCCTGCAAAACTTAAGATGAATAAAACTGCAATGACAACCCACATTATAATATCGAGCATCTAATTCCTCCGTCTATGATTCTTTTTTGAACATACTGGATAGTTTCGTTTCTTCTTTATTTAATATACGCTTATAATTTTCCAGATGTTTCATAATACTTATAATAAATAATAGCACAACCACCATAGTTGGTTCGATTCCAAAGAAGAAATAGGTCGTCACCAAAAATGAAAAATACATAAACAGAACTCCAACTACTAAATAATCGGTAGTTAGTGTAAATAAAAGCAGGATGCCTATACCAATAACAGCTACCTTCCAGTCAATTGCCAGCAGCACCCCCACTAATGATGCTGTTCCTTTTCCGCCACTGAACTTCATTGTGACCGGATAATTATGACCTAGAATGATAAATAATGCGTTAATGTACACAAGTAAAGTTTGCGTTTCCCCAGTAATTCCCTGGTCAATTAAAAAATATAATACTAATAATATCGATAATGTAGCTTTAAATACATCAATGAGCGCCACTAATATCCCAAACTTCCAGCCCAACAATATCGTTGTGTTGGAGGCTCCGGAATTTTTAACCCCTTTATTCTTGATATCTACTTTTTTATATTTACTTATGACCTGTGAACCATGAACACATCCAATCAAATAGCCAATCAAGCTAACTAGAAGCACATACATAGCGTCCCTCCTTTCGTCTTATTTTAAAGGGATAATTTCAACACCGCAAGATAGTTACTATAAATACAGATAACAGCTGATGTCTTCCCTTAAATGTTATAATTGCCCAAAAGTATTACTTCTCTTAAGGAGACTGACAAATTGAAACGCTATCGCAAAGATATAACAACATGGGTACTCATTATTTTATTTTTAACGATACTTATCATTATATATAATGAACAAAAAAATAACAGATACATTGAAATTGGCGAAGACACACCTCCTCCCGAAGAGCTGGACCCCGTTGTCGCGGTAAAAACCAGTCAACTTCTTAAAAAGTCTGCCCAGCAGGATATAAATGTTGTCATCACGGAGAAAGTACGATCCATTAAAAGCCAAAATGAACTATATGAACAGGGTCGATCATCTGATGAAGATGTCGTTACGTATGCAAAGGGTGGCGAATCATACCATAATTATGGCCTTGCCGTTGATTTTGCACTACGGAATAGTGAAGGCGTAATTATTTGGGATATAAATTATGATGGAAATAACAATGGGGAATCAGACTGGTTCGAAGTTGCTGATATTGCTAAGCAATTAGGATTTGAATGGGGAGGTGACTGGAACAAGTTTAAAGATTACCCACACCTGCAAATGGATTTTGGATTAAGCATCCGTCAACTGAAAAAAGGTCTTCGCCCAACACACGAACAGAAAGACAAAGGAGCAATAAACTAGACACATGAACAGAGTTCCCGTTATACTATAATTATCTTGAATTCAAAATAAACAGGAGTGACTTTGAAATGGAATTAAAAGGTATTCACCACGTATCAGCCATTACAGCAAAGGCAAAAGATAATTATTACTTTTACACAGAGATTCTAGGAATGCGATTAGTTAAAAAAACAATTAATCAGGATGATCCATCTGTCTATCATTTATTTTATGCAGATGAAGCAGGTAATCCTGGCACCGACCTTACCTTTTTTGAGATACCCAATGCGGGTACAACATATCAGGGAAAAGGGAGTATTTCGGGAACGTCACTACGCATCCTGAACGACAGCGCATTGGAATTCTGGCAAAAACGGTTGAGCGATTACAATGTTGACCATGACGGGATTACCAGACAAGGGGAACGGAATGTTATTAATTTCCGTGATTCAGAAGGACAACGATTAACGCTTATCTCTGATGAAACAAACCGCGGAGTAAAAGGCGGTAGAGTATGGGACCATAGCAGTGTACCTGCTGATAAAGGTATTATTGGACTAGGGCCTGCCAAGCTGACCGTCCAGGACCCAGCACCTACTGTTAGTGTACTAACGGAATTATTAACCTTTAAACAAACTGGAAGCTATACGTCATCAATAAAAGGGAATCAAGACATTATGGTTTTCTCAACCGGTGAAGGCGGAACAGGTGCCGAAGTACATCTGGAAGTGCGTAATGACCTCCCTAAAGAAAGACCTGGACGGGGAAGTGTTCATCATGTAGCATTTCGTGTGGATAATGAGGATGAATTAGTACAATGGAAAGACCGTTTACAGGCAGCACGCGTTCCTAATTCAGGTCTAGTAGATCGCTTCTATTTCAAATCACTTTACTTCAGAGAACCAAACGGTATTTTATTTGAGTTAGCAACGGATGGACCCGGTTTTGCTACTGATGAAGATATGGATTACCTTGGAGAAACATTAGCACTACCGCCATTCTTTGAAGATCGCCGTGAAGAAATCGAGTCAAAGTTAAAACCTTTGGATATTTGAAAACTTGGCTTATCACCAAGCTTTATGGTGAAAGCCTTAGTTGCGCTTATGCAGTAAGAAAGTATTTACTACTTTCTTAACTGCCAAAAAGGCCACACTAGCCCGTGTGGTCTTTTTTATCCTCTGACTTATTTTCATTATCAGGCATAGGATCAATCGAATGCTTGTAATCATAGCCTTTCGATATAGCAATTAAGGTCAAAGCAAGAACAGCTAACATTATAGCAATCGCCATAATTATATATACCATCATAAGAATACACCTTCTACTTCTTCATTATTAAAACATAACTTCCATTTACAGCATTTACCCAGCCCTTACTTTCAAAAAAATCATACACATCAACCTCAGTTGTGGAAATTTCTGTTTGCATTTTTGAAAAGGACTTTCGTTCAGCCAGGCGCTCAACTTTGCTGTATAAGTGTTCATCGAGACCCTTGTTCTTATATGCTGCTTCAATTGTAAATCTATCAATGTGAATTATACTATTGGGAACATCCAGTTGGAATAATACAAAGGCACGGATTTCCGCATCTTTTTCCACGGCATACCATCTAATAGATTCATTTAATAACATACGGTCAAAAAAATCTTTATCCATATAAGATATGTTTTCGTGTAAATGTATATTTTCCTTATTATTGGTTAACAGTCTAATAGCTTCATAGTCCTCATATTTAACCTCTCTCAGCTTATACATAGACTTAAACTCCTTCAAATGGTTTGATAATGCCGTATACTGCTTCAGTAAATGGCATTTTCAGACCTTTTACTTCTGCCAGACGCAAGGCCCCGCCATGCAGATGATCCAATTCAAGCGTCTGCCCCTTTCGGCGATCCTGATGCATAGACGATGTGGAGTCATAGCCAAAGTTTTGTAAATTGCTTTTTGCCCCTGCAACATCTTCATCTGTTATTTCTATATTATAACTATTTGCCAGCTGCTTCATCTCATTTAAAATCATCTTAGCTACCTTTAGCGTCTCCTCATTATCGCGAACAGGTCCAATAGGTAGGTCCGCAGCTGTGGTGATCCCTGAAAAAGCATTAATAAATAGATACTTTTTCCATAACTCTTGTAAAATAGAGTCACTGTATGTTGTCTCTACTTTTGCTTTACTGGATAAATCCCAAAATTCCTGGCAGATATCCGATTGCTTAGAATTCAGCGGCCCAAAGACCAGCTTGTGAAAATCACTTGAGTGCTCTACATGTCCATCATCATTCAATGTAGCAACAATAAAAGAAAGTCCCCCAATAACCGACTCCTCGCCAAGGTAATCCTGCAATACATTAATATGTTCTATTCCATTTAAAACAGGTAGAATAAAAGCTCCCTTATCTGATAGTACCTTTAAGCTTTCCAGAGTTCCTGTCAGATGATAACCTTTCACACTGACAAATACCAAATCCGGATTTTCAATGTCATGTACTTCCGTAACGACATGTGGATTACGATTTACATAGTTCCCCTGTGTACTATTAACCTTCAGTCCCTGCTCCTCAAGCTGCTTAGCTCTTTTTCCCCTTACCAGATAGGTTACATCTGCTCCAGCTTCTTCCCACCGAGAGCCAAAGTAACCCCCTAATGCACCGGCACCTAACACTACAATATGCATCTTATCCCCTCCATCACAATATTATTACCCTTAATCGTATCTTGTTTTCCACCTTTTTGTCTATCCTTAAACAAACCGGTAATTTTCTGAAAATATAGCAAATACCGAGTATATAAGAGGAATATTATCTATATAAAAGCATATTTTGGTATATACGAGCTTTATGTATTAAACAATGCTATATGAAGGCTTATTCCAAATTATCAGAAAATATAAAGTTTGAACCATTGGACAATACCCTATAATATTATAGTATCACTATTTGAAAAGAGTTTCCCCAGCTTTTCACTTTATTTTCACAGTCAATTACTGTTCTATTTCTAGTAAAAAAGTCATAAGCATAAAGAGAAATTGACTTAGCATTTTTCCAATAATGCGTTTTTTACTTTACTTACTTATTATTTTTTAAATACAGAGGGAGGTCATTAAAGAGATGAAAAAACTATTATTAGCTTCAATCTTCTTTATTTCAATTATGTTGCTGGCTGCTTGCGGATCCGATGATACAAGCGGTTCTGATGACACAAGTGGTAACGGTGGCGAAGAAAGTTCAGGCGAGACCGAAACTGAAGGTGAAAGCAACTTGTTAACAAAGCTTCAGGATAAAGGAAAAGTAACAATTGGTTTTGCTAACGAAGCCCCTTATGGATATCAGGAAGACGGGGAATTAAAAGGTGCAGCTGTTGACATTGCACAAGCAGTTTTCGCAGAACTTGGTATTGACGAGATGGAAGCACAATTGGCAGATTTCAGTCAACTTATTCCTGGCTTAAATGCTGGTAAGTTCGATGTTATTACAGCAGGTATGGCAATTAACCCTGATCGTTGTAAAAATGCTGACTTCGGTGAGCCAGAAATGCAATATGGGGAAGGGCTTATCGTTCAGAAAGGTAACCCGATGGACTTACACAGTTACAAAGATATCGCAGAAACTGGTGCAACCGTATCAATTATGGCCGGTGCAACAGAACATGAATATGTTAAGCAAATGGGTGTAAGTGACGACCAAATTCAGAGTGCTTCAGATATTCCTGGAACATTCTCAGCTGTAGCTTCAGGTCGCGCTGATGCAACAACTGGTACAGAAATGACAGTAAAACGCGCACTGGAATCTTCAGGGAATGACAAACTTGAATTCGTCAGTGACTTTGAACAGCCAGACATTGAAGGAATTCCAAGCTACGGTGCTGCTGCATTCCACCAGGATAGTGATGCATTACGTAAAGCGTACAATGAAGCATTAGCTAAACTAAAAGAAGATGGAACAGTTAAGGAACTTTTAGAAGCAAATGGCTTTAGTGGTGAAACTAATTCAGTTCCTTCTGACATTACAACAGAAGGCGTTTGCAGCGGTGAACAGTATTAAGATTTACTCTTTAAATAATTAACATGACTCCATAGGGTCGGCTCCCTCACCTAGGGATGTCAGACCCTATGCTTTTGCAAAAATTACAGAGAAGGAGTGATTACCATTAATGCGATAGCCGATATTTTCCCAGTTCTGATGAAGGGTGTAGAGATTACAGTTACTGTACTGCTTGCCTCAATAGTTTTGGGCTATTTAATGGCGTTTATTGCAGGGTTTTGCCGGCTCTCAAATAATATCTTACTCCGCAAATTTACAGGCTTTTATGTAGAAGTATTCCGCGGAACATCACTTATCGTACAATTATTTTGGCTTTACTATGCATTTCCAATATTATTCGGAATAGAGGTAGGAAGTAACTTTTGGGCTGGTGTACTTGCTATTTCCCTAAACTATGGAGCATACATGTCTGAAATCGTTCGCAGCTCAATACTGGCTGTGGCAAAAGGACAATCAGAAGCATCAACAGCCCTAAACATGTCACGTTTTCAGCGCATGAGACTTGTAATTTTCCCTCAAGCAGTCCGTATGATGCTTCCAGAATTTGGTAACTACCTCATCCTAATGTTGAAATCAACATCACTTGTATCATTAATTGGTATGACGGATATTTTATACTATGGAGACATACTGCGAAGCTCCAATCTATCCCAAGCACCAACAGTATACTTTTTAGTTCTATTATTCTACTTTATTCTTGCTCTTCCATTAATTTGGCTTACCAAGAAAATGGAAAGTGCTTCTAAGAAAGGGGTGGCTAGTCAATGAGTAATTGGAGCTGGAGTACATTCTTTGATGCCTTCCCTATGGTATTAGAAGGTCTGGGCATAACATTAGGATTAACTATTGCGTGTTATGTATTCGCATTGATCTTCGGATTTATATGGACCTTAATAAGACGTATGCCAATAAAAGTAATACAACTGCCACTGTTGTGGATAATGGAATTTATACGTTCCACACCACCATTAGTACAATTATTCTTTATTTTCTACGCATGGCCAATGGTTCCCGTTGTCGGTATGGCGTTGGACCCTTTTGTATCTGCAGTACTAGGACTCGGAATTCACTATAGTACATACATTGGGGAAGTATATCGTTCAGGTATTGATGCAGTAGATGATGGCCAATGGGAAGCTGCGCGAGCGTTAAATTATGGAACAAGTAAAAAGTGGACTAAAATCATTTTGCCACAAGCACTACCCCCAACTATTCCGATGCTAGGAAACTATTTAATTATCATGTTTAAGGAAGTTCCTTTAGCTTCGACGATTGGGGTTTTAGGTATTTTGGCGATGGCAAATGATTATGGCGCACAACATTGGAGATACTTAGAGCCGCTTACAATCGTGGCAATATTATTCCTGGTGTTAAGCTATCCTTCAGCAATCTTAATTAATAAGCTTGAGCGTAAAATGAACAAACGTTTTGATAAAAAGGAACCAACAGGAAGTAAAGCAGTTTAAGAGAAAAGGAGCAGTGATAATATGTCTGAACCTATTGTAAGGTATAATGATGTGCATAAGTCATTTGGCGATGTCCAAGTATTAAAAGGTATTGACCTGGATATTCAACCGGCTGAGAAGGTTGCTGTCATTGGACCAAGTGGGTCCGGTAAAACGACAATTATTCGTATGTTAATGACATTAGAACAGCCAACATCAGGCAGTATTATTGTCGATGGCAAGAATTTATGGCATATGGAAAAGGACGGTGACATCGTCCCTGCCAACGAGAAACACTTAAGACAGGTGCGTGGGGATATCGGGATGGTATTCCAGCACTTTAATCTTTTCCCACACATGACAATTTTAGAAAATTGTATGACAGCGCCAATACATGTACAGAAAAAGGATAAAGAATCGGCCAAGAAAGACTCGATTGAAATGTTGGAAAAAGTTGGTCTGGGGGATAAGTTGGATGACTTTCCTGCAATGCTTTCAGGCGGACAAAAACAGCGGGTAGCAATGGCCCGTGCACTTGTCATGCATCCAAAAATAATGCTTTTTGACGAAGTGACATCTGCGTTGGACCCTGAGCTGGTCGGTGAAGTATTAGAGGTTATCCGTGACATAGCTAATGAAGGTGAAATGGCAATGGTACTGGTTACGCACGAAATGGAATTCGCTCGTGACATTGCGGATCGTATTCTATTTCTTGATAATGGCGTAATTGCTGAAGAAGGTCCACCGATGGATGTCTTGGAAAACTCAACTAACGAGCGACTGCAAAGTTTCTTACACAGATTCAGAACGTAATAATTGTAAAGCTGACTCAATTATTGAGTCAGCTTTTTTATTGGCAGTTAAGAAAGTATAAATCCCTTCTTACTGCATAAGTGCAACTCGCCAATAGGCTTGCACTCCAGAGTATAAGGGGTTCTAAGAAAGCAAAATACGCTTTCATAAGAATCCCTTTAACGAATGCCAAGTTTTCTAAGCTATTTTCTAATAGATTGTTGTTTTTGATCACAAAATCTATAAACTGCAAAGTACTTTTTGAAAGTTTGAGTGCTATTAAGCCACTCCGGAAATACACTACGCTTTCCATGGGCGGCTAATGAGCCTCCTTGCTTCTACGTCGCTGCGTAGTCTCATCTAGTCCTCAGCTCCCACAGGAGTCTCCGTGTATTTCCTTCGCTGGGTTTTGCTCGCTTTATCCTGTAAACTAATCAATGCTTATTGAGACATTGCTTCTTATCCATAGGGAACACTTCATTCTCTAATCGGGAAATCTCTATTAGTGAAGGAAGAATACGTAGACTCCTATGGGAACAGCACGTTGCGAAGACCCCGGAAGAAGCGTTCTGTGCTTCTGAGGAGGCTGAGGTCGTGCCCATGGAAAGCGAAGTATTCTGCCGGAACGACTTTAAGCACTTACCCATCATTAGAATAATAGAAAATCTTCACTAATTCTCATTTTATATCAACTTTGAAGATTAATAAGCAATAAAACTTACCAACAAAGCATTTCAAAATAAAAAACTGTGACTACTAAATAGCAGCCACAGCAGATTTTAACTCAATTTAATCCTCACCGATTATTTTAACTTCTCGCTCAAGATTGACTCCAAACTTATCCTTTACTGTATCCTGAACAAAATGTATTAAGCCAATATATTCTTCAGCAGAAGCACCATCCTTGTTTACAATAAACCCGGCATGCTTCAAGGAAACTTGTGCACCGCCAATTTCCTGTCCCTGAAGGCCACTATCCTGAATCAGTTTCCCTGCAAAATACCCAGGTGGGCGCTTGAACACACTACCGCATGATGGATATTCCAGCGGCTGCTTAGATTCACGCTTGAAAGTAAGATCATCCATTACAGCTTTTATTTCCTCATAGTTGCCTACCTTCAAAGAAAAAGTTGCCTCTAATACAATATATCCTTTTTCCGGAATATTACTTGAGCGATACTCCAAGTCCAGTTCATCTGCAGATAATGTAAATAAGTCTCCATTCCGGTCAACTACTATGGCACTTTCCAATACATCCTTAATCTCACCGCCATATGCACCGGCGTTCATAAACAAAGCGCCTCCAACTGAACCCGGAATCCCACAGGCAAACTCCAGCCCAGTTAACGTTCTGGACAATGCCTCTCCGGATACATCTATAATCCTCGCGCCACTTTGAGCAACAATTGTTGTTCCGGTTGTTTCAATCGAGGTTAATTGCTTTAAGTTCAACACAATACCACGAATTCCACCATCTTTTACAATTAGGTTTGAGCCATTTCCAAGCAGTGTAAAAGGGATATCATCTTCTATAGATAGCTTAACAATTTCCTTCACTTGTTCATATGTTTCTGGTGTCACAAAAAAATCAGCCTTCCCGCCCAGGCGGGTATACGTATGATTTTTCAAGTGTTTATTAACCATCACATTTTTCTCTGATGCAATTGCTGTTAACTTGTCGTACGTATGATGATCATTTACCACTAAAACCATTCCCTTAATAATAATTTATTGTGTTGCATCCTGAGATTGAAGAAATGAATGAATAAGTTTATCAACTTGAGTGTTTTCATGCAATTCGCTATGCCCAAGCATATTATCCTCAATCATTTTTTTCCGCATTTGACCTTTCCTTACAATACTTCGTAATGATTGCACACTTTCTGGCATTGCAACTAGATCCCCGGTGCTACCAATATTTAAGATGTCTAGCCCTTTTGGTATCATATGCTTATTCTCGTGTATCGTTTGCAGCGCAGCGGAATTTGGTTTCAAATCAGTAGCAGCTGCATCACGATGGATCTGAAAATAAGGCTTACTGTAAATACCATCAAAGGGACTTCCAATCGTAATTAGTTTTGCAACACGCGGGTACTGCTTCTTATCCTGATATTCTTGAATAGACTTCAATGCCACCAGTCCACCCATCGAATGCCCAACTAAATTAACCATATCAATATGATAGGTTTCCTTCATATGTGAAAGTACAGATGCCAGCCACATCGAAGTATCCAGGAAGCTTGCTCGGTTATTTTCAAAAATCACTTGCACAAAAGCAGGCTCTGTCTTTCCTTTACTGAGATTAGTAACATTTATTCTTCCCTGAGGTGAGACACGGTAGATCAATACTTTGTTACCCCACCCATATCTGTACTCAAACCTGTTCAGCATATTGCCAAATGAATTATAGGTACCCTTGTAGCCGTGAACGAACACAGTTGGATTACCTATATTCTGTTCTGACTTTGTCTCTTTTGGTATATACACCACAAGAATTATACTTATTATTGCAAGAAGTGACACTGTACTTATAATATGTTTCTTAACCAAAAAACTGACCCCACGATCGTTACTAGCTATCTTTCTGTTTTATGCAATGTTTTCTGTTTTAGAATAAACCAGGAAAAAAACAAGGCAGTACAAAATAATAATAGTTTTACTATAACTAACGGAACCACATTCAGAATAGTATATCCCATCGATAGCCATAGGACAGAAACTCCTATTACTTTCGCCTTTAATGGAATCCCTTTTCCTGATCGGTAATTTTCAATATATGAACCAAAATATTTGTTGGTAATCAACCATTCATATAGACGGCTCGAGCTTCTTACGTAACAAGCAGCAGCCAGAAGCAATAATGGTGTGGTAGGCAGCAATGGAAGGATAATTCCAAGCAGACCCAGAGCCAAAGAGATTGACCCGGCTATAATTAAAACAATTTTTGTAAGTTGTTTCATGTTTTACACCAGCTAAAGTTAATTTAAAATTTTATAGCAGTTAAGAAAGCATAAATACTTTCCTGCCGCAGAAGTGCAACTTGGACTTTCGTCAAAAGCATATACTACAAAGTTTTTTTACATAATCATTATATCATTCAAGATACGATAATGCTTCCTTCCTTTCATAAAATCTGTGACATTTTCTATATGAATACGATTAAAGTTTACTGATATTATGAAATACTGGAACACCGTTATTAAATGTTGCAATATATTTAAACCCAAGCCCCTTAAGCATTTCAAGAGATTCCGTAAATTCGTATGCCAATGTGGATTCCACATGCGAATCAGAGCCTAAAGTCAGAACTTCTCCCCCACATTCCTTATATAGCTTTAGAATATCAGAGCTTGGCATTCCATTTTTTAAACCATATCGAATACCAGATGTGTTTAATTCAATCCCTTTACCTTCTGGAATAATCTCCTTAAAAATTTGTCGTAAAATATCATGAAAATCACTTGTACTGTTTTGTTTGGCATACCGCTTCACTAAGTCAATATGCCCTAATACGTTATATTGTTTAAAGTTTTTCACACAATACAACAGCTCCTCATAATACGCAAGATATGAATTGTCTACTGATCTATTATTAAAAAAGCTTCCTGAATGCAGATCCTTTTGCTCGGATGTATGCATCGAACAAATAATAAAGTCAAACAGATTATCTTCAAGTAAATCATTATATCTTTTTACAAGATGTGGCTGAATTCCGATTTCAACTCCCTTTTTAATAGAGATAGATTCTGCATAAACAGCCTTCAATTGTTCTATTTTTTTATCATATTGTTTCAGATCAAAATCAAATACAATCGACTCATCTGGATAATCATAATCAATATGATCCGTAAAACAAATTTCCTCCAACCCCAATTCAATTGCTTTTTCAATCGTTTTTTCCATAGGTGTCGTGCTATCAGCAGAAAAATTACTGTGAATATGATAATCAAACATAATTAATTACTCCCCTTACAGTTGACATTTTATCTATTATTAATTAGAATAATATATAACTTTAATTAAGTAAAGCGATAAAGTGATAAAGCGAATGGAAGGTGACTATTTCTTATGCAGCAATATTTATTTGACAGTACAAAAGATACTAGTGTTAGAGATTTCCAGGTTCGGGATAACTTGATAACAATATTGAAAAATCGCTTTAGCACTTATGGATATAAGCAGGTACGGACGACTACCTTTGAATATTACGATTTATATTCTGCAATGACTGGGACCATAAACAAAGATGAAATGCTTAAGGTAATTGATTCTTCTGGCAAGGTATTAGTATTACGTCCTGATGTAACAATACCAATTACGAGAATGATCGCAGCCAATAAACAGCGCCTATCATGGGGATCAAGATTTTTCTATGTGCTGGATGTGTTCCGTCAATCTGCCGAGCAAGCAGATAACAAAGAAACAACACAAGCAGGTATTGAAAGTTTTGGTGAAAGCACACCTGAAAATGACGCAGAAGTTATTGCATTGGCAATTCATACATTAAAAGATTTAGGATTTGAATCATTTAAACTAGAAGTTGGCCATGCAGGGTTTTTCAAGGAACTCGTAAATCAACTGTCATTAGCACAAAGTGAATTGGATCAGTTAAAGGGACTAATTCAATCGAAGAACCTCACTGAGATTGAACCTTTCCTTAGCAACCTGTCAATTGAAAAAAACATTCGTGACGCTGTTCAGGAGATACCACTTCTATACGGCGATCCAGATCATGTAATTAGACGCGCCGGTAAGATTGCATTAAATGAACAGATGAAGCAAAAGCTTAAAAACCTCAGTGATATTTATGAAGTGCTTCAAGCATATGGAGTTGAGGATTCAATTGTATTTGACCTTGGATTAATCAACAATATGAACTACTATTCAGGAGTGATTTTTCAAGGATTCGTGGCTAGCTTTGGGAAGCCTGTATTAATGGGTGGAAGATATGATCATTTAGCCGAACAATTTGATACTTCCATACCAGCGATTGGATTCGCTAGTGAAGTCGATAATCTTTTGGACGCCATGACACAGAGGAACTTATTAGCAAATGACTCTACATCTGTAGACATGATTATCTATTATGAAAGATTCAAACAGAAAGAAGCACTACTAAATGCTAATAAACTACGTGAAGCAGGATACCGTATTATCACTTATACGTTGGACAGTGATTGTAATAATCACGATCTTAAATCTGACTGCGCTATTTATTTTCAGACTGAGGAGAATCTAGTAATTGACAGATGGAGAAAAACTGCTTTCACAAACTATGACAAGTTAACACTCCTGCTTCAAGAAGGAATGAGGGATAAGTAAATGGATTACGTGACACTAGCATTAGCCAAAGGAAGGACAGCAGAAAGTACGATTAAACTACTAAATAATGCAGGTATCGATTTCCCTGACTTTCATACGAAAAGCCGTAAGCTCGTTTTTTACAATACCGATCAAACAGTTAAATTAATTTTTGTTAAAGCTGTTGATGTACCAACATACGTAGAAAAAGGGGCTGCTGATATTGGGGTTGTCGGAAAAGATAATATTTTGGAATCACAAGCAGATGTATACGAAATACTGGACTTAAAATTAGGCAGATGTCAATTTGTCGTCGCAGGAAAGCCCGAAGCCTCTATGGAAAGCACGCAGAAACTAACCATTGCATCTAAGTACCCAACAGTAGCTAAAAGCCACTTCCAGCAAAAGGGTATCCCGATTGAAACAATTAAACTGAACGGATCAGTTGAACTGGCCCCGCTCATTGGTTTAGCTGATGTAATAGTTGATATCGTGGAAACTGGTACCACCATCAATGAAAATGGTTTGAAAATTATTGATGAAATAGAGGACATCAGCACAAGATTAATTGTCAATAAAGCCAGTTTCACTACCAAATCTGCCTTAATTCACGAGCTTATTAATAGATTAAAATCAGTCATGGAGTGATGATTTATGAAACAAATAACACCCGAAAAGTTCAGACAAGAGAAAAATTATGATACTTATTCACAGAGCGATGAAAGTAACATTGATGAAACGGTCCTGGAAATTATTAAACAGGTTAAAAAAGATGGTGATAAAGCTTTATATCATTTTACCGAGCAATTCGATGGTATAAAATTAGATCAATTAGCCGTTTCAAAGGAAGAATTCATTGAAGCAAACAAGATGGTAAGTGACGAGTTTAAGTCGGCACTAGAAGAAGCGAAAGCTAACATCACAGCTTTTCATGAAGTACAAAAAGAATATTCCTGGTTTACTGATAATACGGAGGGAATCACGCTCGGCCAGAAAGTCACTCCGTTAAAAAAAGTAGGTGTTTACGTCCCGGGAGGTAAGGCTTCCTACCCTTCTACCGTTTTAATGAACGTTATTCCAGCTAAACTCGCCGGTGTGAAAAATATTATAATCACTACACCACCAGATCTAAACGGGAAAATTAGTCCAGAAGTGCTAGCAGCTGCAGAATTAGTCGGTGTTGATGAAGTATATAAATTAGGCGGTGCACAGGCGATAGCAGCACTGGCGTACGGAACTTCAAGTATAGAAAAAGTGACAAAAATAGTCGGCCCAGGTAATGCTTTTGTGGCACGTGCGAAGAAATGGGTATATGGTGATGTCGCTATCGACATGATAGCCGGACCAAGTGAAATATGTATTGTTGCTGATGAGTCAGCACCAGCTGATTATGTCGCAGCAGATTTGCTGTCACAAGCTGAGCATGATGAACAATCCAGTTCAATCTGTATTACAACAAGTAAACCATTAGCTACAGAAATCCAGCGAGCAATTGACCAACAAACACCTGCACTTGATCGGAAAGATATTATTGAAAAAGCACTCACACAAAATGGCAGAATCATAGTCGTTGAAAATTTGCAGGATGCATTCAATCTAGTTAATGAGATTGCCCCTGAGCATTTACAGCTTATGATAGAAAACGCGGCCGAAAAAGTAGCATATGTCCAAAATGCAGGAGCGATTTTTCTAGGAAACTTCTCCCCTGAACCGTTAGGAGATTATTTTGCCGGACCAAATCACACCCTGCCAACAAGTGGTACAGCCGCTTTTTCTTCTCCGCTTGGTGTGTACGATTTCATGAAGAAATCTAGTATAATCAATTACTCAAAAGATTCGTTGCTCGATGCTTCTGAAAATATAATAACTCTGGCAAAAGCTGAAGGACTATCAGCACATGCTAACTCAATTCAAATCAGAAAGGACCATTATAATGCGTAGACATTCTATAAAACGAGCGACTTCAGAAACCTCAATCGCACTGGATTTCGCAATAGATGGCACTGGTAAGTCCTCAATCGATTCTGGGGTTGGATTTCTAGACCACATGTTAGTCCTAATGACAAAACATGGATTATTTGATCTTGAATTATCCTGTGAAGGTGATTTACATGTTGATCAGCATCACACTGTAGAGGATATTGGAATTGCTCTGGGGCAAGCGTTTAACGAAGCACTTGGCAATAAAGCAGGAATAACTCGTTATGCTACGAAGACAATTCCGATGGACGAATCCCTTTCAACGGTATCATTGGATATTAGCGGACGTCCCTATTTTGTCTATAATGTTGATGGTTTGAAGGATAAAGTTGGCAGCTTTGATACAGAGCTTGTCGAAGAGTTCTTCCAGGCGTTTGCAAGCAATGCCAAACTTACCCTTCATATTAATCTTGCTTACGGAACAAACACGCATCATATTATCGAATCTATTTTCAAAGGATTTGGACGTGTATTAGACCAAGCAAGCCAGGAGAACCCTCGCATAAAAGGGATTCCATCGACAAAAGGAACCCTATAAAGGAGATTCAATCTATGATCGCAATAATCGACTACGGGGCTGGAAATATTAAAAGCCTGCAGTTCGCCCTAACAAAATTAAACATGGAATCCTGTTTAACGACTGATAAACAAACAATTAAAAACGCCTCGGCAATCATACTTCCCGGTGTTGGCGCATTTAAAGATGCAATTGAAGCACTTGGTGAATTAGATTTAATTCGTACTATTCAACAAGAAGCATCCTCTGGCAAGCCATTGCTTGGAATCTGTTTGGGTATGCAACTGTTCTATGAGAGAAGCTATGAAGATGGAGATTGGCAAGGTCTTGGACTCCTGCGCGGTGATGTGAAACGAATTGCTGATTCAGTTAAAGTTCCGCACATGGGCTGGAATACCTTATCACACCACCAAAAAAAACCATTACTAAACAATATTAAGGAAGATGCCTATGTTTATTTTGTCCATTCCTATGCCGTTGGTTCTTATCAGCAGGAGGACCTTATAAGTAGTGCTGATTATGGAGGCTTGGTTCCTGCAGTGGTACAAAAAAGCAATATTACCGGCATGCAATTTCACCCTGAAAAGAGTGGTGAAGTTGGGTTACAGCTATTACAAAACTTCGGGGAGATGATTTCATGATACTATTTCCGGCAATTGATATAAGAAATGGCAAATGTGTTCGACTGATTCAGGGTGACTATAATCAAGAAAAAATTTATCATGATTCTCCAGTGAAGGTAGCGAAGCAATGGCAGGATCAACAAGCCAATCACCTTCATATTGTGGACCTCGATGGGGCTAAAACCGGGGAGTCGCGTAATATCGACACCATCAAAGCCATCGCCCAACAAACAACAATTCCTATCCAGCTTGGGGGTGGAATTCGCTCTTTAGATATAATTAAAGAATATTTAGATGCAGGAGTTGATCGAGTAATTGTTGGCACAGCAGCAATTAATGATAAAGAATTCCTGCAAAGGTCCATTCGCGAATATGGGGAGAAAATTGCCGTATCAATCGATGCAAGAAGCGGATACGTAGCCACTGATGGCTGGACGGAAACAAGCAGTGTAAAAGCAACTGACCTTGTTAAAGAGTTAGAGCAATTAGGTGTAAAAACAATTATATATACTGATATTTTAAAGGATGGCATGCTAAAAGGACCAAACTTTGATGAACTGCAGCAATTAAAAAATACTACTTCGATTAACCTGATTGCTTCTGGTGGTGTTTCCACAAAGCAGGACGTCGATCGGTTAATTTCGATGAACCTCTATGGTGCTATTATTGGAAAAGCATTATATGACGGAACGGTAACCTTTGAATCACTATTGGATGGTGAAAATAATGCTGGCTAAACGAATTGTTCCTTGCCTGGATGTTGATAAAGGACGTGTTGTTAAAGGTCGTAAGTTTCAAAATATCCAGGATGTTGATGACCCGGTAGACTTAGCTAAAAAGTATAATCAAGCTGGCGCTGATGAACTTGTCTTTTACGATATAACAGCATCCAATGAAAACCGCAATATCTTTCTGGATGTAGTTGAAAATGTTGCAGCAGAAATAGCAATACCTTTTTCCGTTGGGGGAGGTATCCGGACTATATCTGATATTCATCAAACACTAAGGGCCGGTGCCGATAAAGTATCGATAAACAGTGCAGCCATCAAAAACCCTCAGTTAATAAAAGACGCCGCTTTAAAATTTGGCAGCCAATGTGTCGTACTTTCCATTGACGCTAAAGCTGTAAACGAAAACACCTGGCAGGTATATATCAACGGCGGACGAACAAATACCAAGATGGACGCAATCGAATGGGCAATTAAAGGCGAACAGCTTGGGGCCGGAGAGATTGTTATCAACGCAATTGATGTTGATGGCGAAAAGAACGGATATAACCTGGAGTTAACAAGAGCAATCGCAGACAAAGTAAATATCCCAATTATTGCAAGCGGTGGCGCAGGAACTAAAGAGCATTTTGCTAATGTACTTCAAAAAGGTGGTGCCGACGCTGCTCTAGCAGCATCGGTTTTCCATTACAGTGAAATACAAATACCAGATTTAAAAGAATATCTTGCAGCAGGTAATATCATTGTAAGGAGGGAAATCTAATGGAAACGAATATAAACCAGCTTTCTTTTGACGAAAATGGCCTTATCCCAGCAATTATACAAAACTTTAAAACAGGTGAAGTGCTGACTCTTGCGTATATGAATGAAACCTCTCTAAATAAAACACTGCAGACCGGTGAAACATGGTTCTTCAGCCGCAAACGGCAGCAGCTTTGGAATAAGGGAGAAACATCCGGAAATAAACAAATCGTCAAAAATATCAGCTATGATTGTGATGCAGACAGCCTGTTAGTACAAGTTAATCCTATGGGACCGGCTTGTCATACAGGCAACGATACTTGCTTTTTCCAAACTCTCTTTTCTAATGAAGTACAAACCCGAAACGTAATACACCGGTTAACAGAAAAAGTAAATGAACGGAAACAGCAACCGGTAGATGGTTCTTATACAACTTATTTATTCACAGAAGGGATAGATAAAGTTCTCAAGAAGGTAGGTGAAGAAGCAAGTGAAGTAATCATTGGCGCGAAGAATCATGATAAGCAGGAAGTAACATGGGAAATTGCTGATTTAACCTATCATACACTTGTTTTAATGGAACTTTTAGATGTAACAGTTGAGGATATAAAATACGAACTGTATGGACGCCACATTGCAAAAGAAGGTAATAAACATGAATAAATTCTGGAGTGAAGCAGTTAAACGTACAGAACCATATGTACCCGGTGAGCAGCTTGATATACCCAATTTATTGAAGTTAAATACAAATGAAAATCCTTATCCTCCATCTCCAAACGTAGTAGATGCCATTAAAGCAGAATTGGAACGTAAATTACACTTATACCCATCACCGGGTGCAGATCAACTGCGAGAGGCAATCGGTGTATATTATAATCTTGAGGCCAGCAATGTTTTCATTGGAAACGGATCAGATGAAGTATTAGCTTTTTCATTTATGGCCTTTTTCGAAAGTGACCAAAAAATCCGTTTTCCGGCTGTTACGTATAGCTTTTATCCGGTGTACGCTAAGCTTTTTAACGTTCCATATGAAGAAAAGCCACTTAATCGTGATTTCAGTATTCCATCCGAGGCATTTTTCCAATCAGAAGGTGGGGTTATTTTTCCGAACCCAAATGCACCAACAAGTTTATACATGGAATTGGATATGATAAAAGATATTCTGGATAATAATCCAGATCAGGTCGTCATTATTGATGAAGCATATGCAGACTTTGCACCAGGTTCTGCAGTTTCTTTAATAAACACATACGATAATTTGCTGATTGTTCAAACGATGTCTAAATCACGGTCACTTGCCGGCCTGCGTATTGGGTTTGCGTTAGGTAATCCACAGCTTATCCAAGCGTTAACACGTATCAAGGACTCCTTTAATTCATATACAATAGATCGTCTTGCTATCGCAGGAGCAGTATCTGCTATTGAGGATAATGAATACTTTAAAGATACAACCGATAAAATTATCAAAACAAGAGAATGGGTTACGGCAGAGTTGAAGAAGCGTGGGTTCCATGTTCTTCCTTCAAGTACAAACTTTCTTTTTATAAGTCACTATAATTACCGTGCAGAAGCATTGTATGCAGAACTGAAAAAACAAAACATTCTTGTAAGACATTTTAATAAAGAAGCAATTGAAAACTACATGCGAATAACAATTGGCACAGATGAAGATATGCAATCCTTAGTACAAACGCTGGACTTAATAATGTCCAGGGATAGTAAAGAAGATGGAACATAACTAAAACTTTCTACTTTCAAGACGAATAATAACAGGGTATAAAAATTGATATAAAATGCGAAGTACTTTTAAAAAGTTTGAGTGCTATTATGCCGCTCCGGACGTCGGGACGATAGTTTATAGAGATTATTCCACAGCAGTTAATTCGCAGTTATATCTAATCAACAACAAAAATAATCCGAACTACTTCGAATTCTTTCACAAGAATTTCGAATCATAGTTCGGATTTTACTTTGACTAAAACACTTCTGTCACAGCCATTTTTTCTTTTTAGATCATATGCTTGATTTCTGCTTGCTTCTGTAGCTCTTGTACTTTAGCTTGCAGTTTTTGCTGTTCTTTTTGCTGTTTCAATTGTTTTTTAATTTGGCTTTCTAAATCTTTCAACTTAGGCAGTTGCTTTTTTTGTTTCTTAGAAGCATTTTTTTGCTGCTCTTTTAACTTGTCGTAGTAATCTTGTACTTCTTTATCAGTAACTTTCGTATCTTTAAGTTCCTGTTTCTTATATTTCTGTACAGTAAGTTCAAAGTCCAATTGGTCTTTATACGTTTCTTCAGTTAAATGATATTGCTTTAATACTGACTCAAATTGTTTTTTATTACTTGATTTGGCCTTCTCAAATTGAGACTGTACTTCCTTATCTGATACTTCAATACCATTCTTTTCTGCGTCCTGTTTCAATAATTCCTGCTGAACTATTGCATTTAGTGTCTGTTCTTTTAATTTTTTCTTATCGCTAACATCTTGTCCATATTGTTGCATCATTACTTTTGTTTGAGCGTAAGTAGCATTATATGTTTCACCTGTAATTTCTTCGCCATTTATTTTAGTGACAACTTTATCTTTTTTAACCTTTTCTTCATCAGTTATTTCAACAGGTTTGCTTGACGCTTTTCCTGCTTGTCCTGCTTGTTCTTCTGTTTGTTTTTTGTTTCCTTCTTTGTCTTTGCTGTCTTTACTATCTGCGGAGTCATCACCGCCACATGCTGCTAGAATAGTGGCCAAACTCAATGCCATCAAAATCATTATAAATTTTTTCATTGATAGTTTCCCTCATTTCATTTCATTGTCCTTACATTCAAACATATTTACACGGGTAAAAGCAAATCTCAAATAGTACGGAGAAATAGATCTCATCCCTGTTCTAAACGCATTTGTACTACTTATTAACATTTCTTTTACATTTATTAATCATTTTTACTTATTTCTGCCGTAAAAACGGGCGGTCATATTTAATTTTGACCACCCGTTTTACTATTCTAAGCTATTTTTAATTTCATTGACCATTTCCTGAACAGACACTAAACCACCACCGGAAAGATACCAATAATTTGGATCTGAGTATACAATATTATCATTTTGATAAGCGTCTGTCTTCTTAACAAGTTTATTCTCAACCACCTGCTTTGCTGACGATTCACCGCCCACAACTGCTCCACGATCAATTACATAAAGTAAATCCGGATTCTGTTCCACCACATATTCAAAAGAAACATTCATTCCATGAGTTGATACTTCAATTTTTCGGGATACTGAAATACATTAGTTCGTAATTGCCACTCATGATCATCGAGAAATCACCTTGCATTCATGAGAACATATTTTGGATTAAATCGTTCTTATATGCGAAAAATGTTGCGACAGAACTAATTATGTTCCCAAACATCAACCCTACTAGCGGAATAAATATAGCATCTTTAAATTTGATTTTTTCAAGGATTTTCATAAATATAAACGTTCCGAGCAAAGCAAATAAAAATGACACAAGCATTTTCTGCATTGGGCTTTCTGATGTGAAAACCATTAATGAAACCAAAATACCAAGCCTTGCCGAATCAAGTGTCCCTGCTGTAGTTGGTGACACAAACTTATTCCGGCTTAACTGCTGCATAATTAACCCGCAAATACTCATGCTCATTCCAGCAATCAGAATACTTATTAGTCTTGGCAAGCGACTGATCATACCTATTTCAAGTTGATTCTGTGTTAAGCTGAAAACTTCCCAGGGAGCAATATCTGAAACCCCAATAAATACGGATAAAAACGACAATACTAAGACCGCAATAACCAAATATCTAACCTTCATTGTGAAAACCCTCTTAGCCAAATTAGAGTAAATACTTCTTTCTACACTTTATAATTAATAGTGATTTTCATTATCAATTAGATTGCTACAGATGATTATAGCACATAACGACCTATCGTCAACTGGTTTTTAGAACATAACTAAAATTTTGCATTAAAAAACGCTAACTCATTGGAAAGTGAATGGTTATTCCCAATGAGTTAGCTTTTCTTTAATTTTTATTCTTCTTTTTCTTCTTCGCAGCCTTCATCTGTACAATAAGTGGTTTTTGACTTTGTAGGATTCAATGTTTCTAATACTGGTTTATCGTTTTCTTCTTCCCAGACCTTTTCCAGCACCTCGGAAAAAGCTTCCGGTGGCTGTGCACCAGATACAGCATATTTTTCATTAAATACAAAAAATGGAACACCCTGAACGCCTATCTGTCTTGCCTGTTCTTCGTCAGCACGAACATGAATTGCATAGTCATCGACTTTTAACAGCTTTGTAACTTCATCCTTATCTAATCCAACCTCACCAGCAAGTTCAATTAATGTAGCATGGTCACTAATAAGTTTGGACTCAGTGAAGTATGCTTTAAGCAGTCGTTCTGTAATTTCTTTTCCCTTGCCATTCTCGTCTGCATACTTTGCAACACGGTGAGCATCGAATGTGTTTGTATGCTGCATCGTATCAAAATTATACGTTAACCCAATGTCAGCTGCTTGTTTGCCCAGCTCTTCATTTGAGTTTTTGGCTTTCTCTACACTCATGCCATACTTGCCCGCCAATAATTCATGAATATTTTTCCCAGGATTCATTTCTGCATTAGGATCCAATTCATAGCTTTTATATTCTACAGTCACTTCATCATTATGTGAAAATTTCTCCAATGCCATTTCCAGCCTACGTTTACCAATATAGCAAAATGGGCATACAAAATCTGACCATACTTCTATCTTCATGGAAAACACCTCATTTCTGTAATTATTGTAGCATAGCTCATTCCTTTACAGTAAATGTTGTGCTTTTATAGGTTGTTCAAAAAGTCCGGTGAAAATGACACATCGATATTCATCCTTCTTTTTGAACAAAATTCAATGCTTTTTATCATAATCTACAAACCGTCCATAATCCGGTACTGCTGATTGATCAAACGTTTGAACAAGTTTTTTTAACCCTTCCTTTAGCTTCTCGCCTTTCATAACTGAACCGTGACCAGGCACGACGATTTCAGGCTGCAATGCTTCAAGCTTTTCTACCGACTCTTTTGCGGCATGCCAGTCTGTTGTAAGATATCTGGGTGGCCCATTCACTTCTACAGTTTGCATCAGGACATTATAAAATGAATCCTGACGAACGGTTATAAAAGCATCACCGGATAAAAGTAATGAATCCTTTTCCCGGTAAAACGATACATGTCCCGGTGAGTGACCAGGTGTATGAATCCATTTCCAGTCATCAAGTCCTGGTACACTATTATCTTGAGGCAATGCTTGAACCGCATTTCCTATATTAATCGGTTCATTGGGATACATCCCGGAAATTTTAGCTAAAAAACCACCTTCAACTGTTGAATCTGGCTTTGGATAGCTTTTCTCTCCAGTTAAGTAAGGAAGTTCAAGTTCATGTGCGTAAACTGGAACATCCCATTCTTCAACTAATTCAAGTAACCCACCTACATGATCAAAGTGTCCATGAGTTAAAACAACTGCAGAAGGTTGACTATCTCTTCCAAAACGATCCACGACAACGGAGCGTATCTCTGCCGCTGCTTTTGGAAGCCCCGCATCAACAAGCACCCAATCCCCTTCACTAGGTAAGCCAATAAAGCTTATATTCGCAATCTGGTCTGTATAATAATACATATCGTTCAATACCTCTTGCCCGGAACCACTAGTAATAGAAGTCATTGGTATTACCTTATTATCTTTACTTTCGTGTAATTCTTCATCCATCTCATACTTCCTCCTTTATCTCTTAGTATTTGGATATAATTATTATTTTATTAGAAAACTTGGCTTATCGCTAAGCCTGAATGGCGAAAGCCTTAGTTGCACTTATGCAGTAAGAAAGTATTTATATTTTCTTATCTGCTTAATTAAAAAAACTGCCCACACTATGTGAGCAGTTGTCGGTATTCTAATATGACTGTTGGTCCTGAACAGAACCATCCTGTTTGTATATCTTTAGGGATGTCCCTTTATTCCTGGCAATTTCACGAGCCCGTTCGACAGCATCATCCTTTTTATCAAAGACCTCGCTTGCACGTTTGGCATTACTTGATTTTACAGCCCAGCCATCATCATGTGGTTCAACATGCTCTGCTTCTTCCAACCGTCCGGGATTGCTTTCATACTTTTTGCCTTCTTCCGAGCGTTCTATTGTTTTACCATTATTCTCATATGAATCAATCTCGTCATCATCTGCATTTTGCCGCCACTCTTTTGCTTGTTCCATTGCGATTGGAATTGCCTGTCCCTCTTCATAACCTTCATCAATCATTGAATTAGCAATATCAATCGCCTTCTTTTTTGTTACATGATTTAAATTTTTCATTGACGATGGATAATCGTTTAATGTCCAAGGCATTGACAACCCTCCTCAATTTTTTAAATAGTTTACCCTTTACCAAGTGCCTTAAACCTAGGCTCTTAAGTTAGGGTGTTTTCTATAGGTTGTTGCTAGTGCTATAAATTGCTACACGACTATCTATGGGAGTCCGATTGGTAACACTCTGACGACGCAGCTGGGTATACTCGCTGTCCCACAGGCATTTCGCCATCCGCCCTAAAAAGCCTCGTAGTGTATTTCCGAAGCGCAGTTGTAGCACCCAAGTATTTTGCTACATTTCGGCGCAATTTATATATACTACCTTTTAAGAGGCGTTATTTAAAAAAGCTGCTTACCATTATGGCAAACAGCTAATTTTTTAGCCCTCGAGCAACGATTGTCCCATAATCGTGACTCGTTTCGTATTTTTTAAGTCGGTAATCGTCTTTGCCCCAACACCGAGCATGGTCATTTTCAACTCAAGCTCAATCTGGCCCATTGTCTGAATAACGGCTTCGTCTGACTCGGTTGCAGCTTGCAGTAATTTACGGGCAAACCCCACTACATCCGCTCCAATTGTTAGTGCTTTGGCTGCATCCACACCAGTCTTCATACCACCACTCGATACAATTGGGACATCAGGTAAAGTATCTCTAACTGAAACAATACAATCCTTTGTTGGAATCCCCCAATTATTAAATGCTTCAGCTGCCGCTTTTTTCAACGGATCCTTCGAACGAAGTTTTTCAACCTGACTCCAGGATGTACCACCCGCACCAGCTACATCAATGTATGCAATTCCTGCCTCGTACAACTTTTTCGCTATTGTGCCATCGATGCCAAAGCCAACTTCTTTCACACCAACAGGAACATCCAAGGCTTTACAAACTTTCTCTATTTTTGACAGCAAGTTTTCAAAATTCAAATCTCCCTCATCCTGAACTGCTTCCTGCAGCGGATTAAGGTGTAAATAAATTGAATCTGCACCAGTCAAATCTACAATTCGCTGACAATCTTCAGCACCATACCCATAATTCAGCTGTACTGCACCAATATTTGCTATTAACGGTACAGTGGGTGCTTGTCTACGAATCAAAAAAGAATCCTTATGTGCATCACTTTCCAAAAAAGCACGGGTTGAGCCAAGTCCAACTGCCCAGCCTTTTTGTTCTGCTGCGGTAGCGAGGTTTTGATTAATTTTAGTTGCAAGTTCGGACCCGCCTGTCATTGAACTAACAAGAAAAGGCGCCTTTAATTGTTTTCCCAGGAAGCTTGCAGCCAGATTGATATCATCAAAATTTATCTCAGGCAACGCATTATGTATAAACGATATCCCTTCCAATCCAGTTGATTTATTCACTCCTTCCACATTACCTGTTAAGCAATGGCGAATATGTTCTGTCTTGCGCTTATTAATTCCTTCCTCCATCTTTACACACCCTAACTCTTAATATTTACTGATTTAACTTCAAAACGAGCCATTTTTTGGCTTACACGTTTATTCTTCAAATATTGATGAAATGTTACAAAGTAAACACCTGTTATTACCATTATCATACCAGCAATTTGCGACCATGTAATCGGAGAAGTATATAGCCATATTGCAAGCAACGCAGTATTAATTGGTACTAAATTCATATATATACTCGCTTTGCTTGCTCCAATTTGTTTAATTCCATAATTCCATAATAAGAAACCTGCGACAGAAGAGCAAATAATCATAAATGACATTTCCCCCCAGGCTTGAGTAGACATAGTAAAAATATCGTCCCAACCCTTTTCCGGGATAGAAAAAACGACAAGAAATATGGAGCCTGTCAATGTTGTTAAAGTCGTCGTTACAACAGGGGAAACATCACGCATAGCAATTTTACCTAACAACCCGTGACTAACCCAGCAAATTAACCCACCAATAAATAATAGATCACCTGAATTAAACTCAAGATTCACCAACGTTGCTATTGACCCTTTCGAAATTACAACAACAACTCCCATTAGTGACAATATAAGGCCAAATCCGAGTTGTTTATTCCAGGCTTCACCTAAAAACAGCACAGCACCCAATGTCAGAAGAACAGGCGTTGTTGCAACAATGAGTGACCCGTTGATAGCTGAGGTAATATCCAATGCTGTAAAAAAGAAAAAGTTGTAACCAAAGATACCGGTTATCGCCATTAACAATATGGAGAGCCATTGCTTTTTAATAGCTGCAATATCCAGTTTTTTTCGTGCTAATATGAAGACGAGCAACAAAATACCAGCTGATCCAAATCGAAAGGCAGCCGCTGTAACAGGAGGTATCTCCGTAATAATATGCTCAGCCGCTACAAAAGCCCCTCCCCAAAATAAAGGTACGAGCAGCAGCCAGAAGTAAATGGCGATTGATTGCTCATTTTTCATCTATACCCTTCTTTCTTATTGCAAACGGCTTACCAATTAGCAAGCCAAATTACTGTCACGTGTCTATGAAGTCCTATCATTAAGTATACTTGCTTGATTACTAGATTGGAAGAAGCTTATTCTAGATCTGTATAAGATTCTAACCCAAAGCATAGCAAAATAACGAATTTAATAGTACAGTTATATTAGAAAACTTGGATTCGCTAAGCCTTTGGGCGAATTGCCTTAGTTGCACTTATGCAGTAAGAAAGTAGTTATACTTTCTATATTTGCTCACAAAAGCGTTTGCAATAACTCTGCCAAATGAGAAGGAGGAAAACACATGATACAACAGGCAAAGGCATTTGCTGAAAAGGCACATGAAGGACAGAAACGAAAAAGTTCAAATGCACAATACATTACACATCCGATTCGTGTCGCAGAGAGATTGGAAGAATCCGGATTTAGTGAAGAAGTTATTTGCGCCGGGTATTTGCATGATGTCGTCGAGGACACCTCCTATGAAATCGAGGATATAGAATCAGTCTTTGGTCCAAGGGTTGCACATCTCGTAGCTTCCCACACAGAGGATAAGTCAAAATCATGGCAGGAGCGCAAACAGCATACAATTGACACTGTAAAAAGTGCCGAAAAAGAAGTGAAATACCTAATTGTTGCTGACAAATTAGATAACCTGCTTTCTATGGAAGAAGAATATGCACGCCAAGGTGATAAGCTGTGGGAGAATTTCAATGCTGGTTACAATCAGCAGAAATGGTATAACGAATCAATTGCTGAAAATATGAATGCTGGATTAGCAGATAACGAAGTGCCCGCCTACTTTCAGGAATTCGCGAACGCGGTTAAGCGGGTATTTGGTTGAAGTTTCTCGAATCTAGTTGAAGTTCTTCATATCCGGTTGAAGTTCTCCGGATCCGGTTGAAGCGAAGCCCCCTATATCTGGCAAAGGTTTCTCAACTTCATTATTCAGCCGACTTAAAAAAAGAGCGTCTCCCCTGTTAAAATAAGGAAGAACGCTCTATTTTCATCGCATTTTACGGAAATTATAGTTGTCCTTTTGCTGTTTCGATACTTTTTTCCATTTACTTTTCTCTTCCAGCATTGCTTTTTGATTCTGTTTTCTTTTTTCATATGCGAGTTCTCGTTGAAGTTTGAGATAGCTTTGGTAACGATCCTCATCCAACTCACCATGAATCAATGCTTCCTGAATACGGCAGCCTGGTTCTGTATCATGCTGACAATCATTGAATTTACATTCTTTTTCAAATGCTTCAACATCCTGAAATGTAGCTTCAATCGCTGACTCGCCTTCCCATAGCTGTAGTTCACGCATCCCCGGTGTATCAATTAACTGAGCATCATTCGGCAGCCTGAACATCTCCCGGTGAGTAGTGGTATGACGGCCTTTGCTGTCGGCTTCACGGACACCTTTTGTATCCTGTATATCCTGTTCCAAAAGCGTATTCACCAATGTTGACTTACCGACACCTGATGAACCGAGCAATGCAGCAGTCTGTTGTGGTGCTAGATGCTCCATTAATTCATCAATACCTTCTCGTGTCACGTTACTAATAGCTACAATTGGTACACCAATCGCAACCTCTTCCACTTGAATCGTAACATTCTGAACTTCATCTGAAGTGCATTCATCCTTTTTCGTTAATACAACTACAGGTGATGCACCACTTTCATACGTTGATAATATATAACGTTCAATACGACGCAGATTCAAATCATGATTTAGTGAATTAACGATAAATACAGTATCCATATTAGCTGCGACAATTTGCGCCTCGGTCTTCGTGCCGGCAGCCTGTCTGATAAACTGGCTTTTTCTTGTCAGAACCCGGTTGATTACTGCTTTACGTTCATTAGATAACTTTTGCACATCAACCCAATCTCCGACTGCGGGAAGATCAAGTGGCGAAGATGCCTGATTTAAAAATTTTCCACTTAAATGTGCGAAGTAATCCATGTCACCATCAGTAACCCGGTAACTATTTTTCCGCACCGTAATAACACGGGCAAGATTTTCTTTTTTAATATCCTGAATGGAATCGTCCCATCCGATTTGTTTTAATTTTTCCAACTAAAAAATTCCTCCTTCTATTTGGAGGAAAAGTCGTACATTACACGGACTGTCCCTCCACGCTGCGTGTGTGCTGGTTTACTGAAATTTGATTTACAATTGCCATAAAACACCACTCCTTTCAAAATGGATGAACAAAATTCTATAATTTAATAATTATACTTTTTCTGAAAAAAGTCAAGTTGAAAAAAAGCAGATGCCTGTTATAAAAGACATCTGCTTTCCTCCTAGCTAAGATACTCAGGAAAGTTTCCTGGCTAGTTGTTGTTTTTTAGCGCTAGTTCATCGCTGGTATTCCACTATCCCTTACAGCTATATACTCTGGACGTTTCTTATTGCCTGAGAACGGCTCAACTAAACGATTTTCCACGCTGTTGTACACCATGAATAGGTTGTTGCGCGGGTATGGAGTAATATTACTTGTTGAACCATGCATCGTATTACTCTCAAACAGCGTGATCGAGCCTGCTTTTCCTGTTGGCACAGATATGCCTCCGCCTTTTTCAGCAAGCCAGCGCAGGCTATCCTCATCAGGCACACCGACTTTTTGTTTCTTCAGTGATTCTTTATAGTTATTGTCAGGCGTTTCCCCTACACAGCTGACATAGTAGTTTTGGGACCCTGGTATAAGCATCAAAGGCCCGTTAAACGTATAGTTATCGGATAATGCAATTGATAAGCTGACAGCTCTCATCCGTGGCATACCATCTTCTGCGTGCCATGTTTCAAAGTCAGAATGCCAGTCAAATTCTTTCCCCTTAAATCCTGGCTTGTAATTAATGCGAGATTGATGAATATAAACATCACTCCCCAACAAATGGTTAACAATATCCAGTATTCGCTGATCATTTGCGACATCTTTAAAGTAATTATCATCTTTATGAACATGAAAAATGGAACGAATATCATTACTTTCCGGCTCTCGGATTACTTTATCGGACGTGACATTTTTAGTAGAATCCTGCAATTCAAAAATGGCTCTCTGCATATCTTTAACTTCTTCATCTGAGAAGAAATTCTCAATTTGCAAAAACCCATTTTTTTCATAAGAATCAAGCTGTTGTTTGGAAATAGGAGCCTGATGATCAAGGGATCGATCTGTGTGTATCACAGGGTCCTTCCGTTCCAAAATTTCCGGTTGGTCCTTTTTTCTTGAAGGATATAGATCTTTCATTCTAAACACTCCCTACTAAGTATTTTTCATAAAAGCTTTCTATATTGTTAAGTTCCCGACATCACCAGGAAACTTCCCTGCAACTATATAACGAATATTTGTCAGTATTATTTAGGAGTTAATATCCTAATATAAAAATTGTTTGGAATTATTATATAATTACTATTCTATAATTGCAAATTACCCGCTATCTTAAGATAGTAAACTTAAAAACAGACGAAGATTCAACCCGCGTCTGTCCCTTTCTTACCGCTTATTCATTTCACTTGGTTCAGGACCTTTTCGCTCATTACAATCCAGTTTAGCAATCTCATTCATATCATCTGCACTTAATTCAAAATCAAACACATTAAAGTTTTCTTCTATTCGCGATGGTGTAACTGATTTTGGAATTACAATTGCTTCAGATTGAAGGTGCCAGCGGATAATTACCTGTGCTGAAGTTTTGCCATATTTACTTGCAATTTGTTTTACTGCATCGTTATTTAAAACTTCCCCGCCATTCATTAGCGGGCTCCAAGCTTCCAAGTAAATATTATGCTTTTCACAGAAATCTTTTAGCTCAATTTGCTGTAAATATGGGTGGCATTCCACTTGATTCACAGCCGGCACTACATCACATTCATCCAACAAACGCTGAAGATGTTCAATGTTAAAATTACAAACCCCGATTGCTTTAACTCGGCCATCATTATAAAGCTTTTCCATCGCTTTATACGTCTCGACATAGTCATCAAATTCCGGGGTTGGCCAGTGAATCAAATATAAATCAACATATTCAATTCCCAGTTTTTCCAGACTTTTATCAAATGCCTTTAGTGTATTGTCGTAACCCTGGTCGCTATTCCAAACCTTTGTTGTTATAAATAAATCTTCACGCGACACAGAGCTAGTTGCTAGTGCCTTACCTACTCCACTTTCGTTTTCATATACCTTTGCCGTATCAATCGATCGGTATCCAACTTCAAGCGCCTTTGATACAGCTGGAGTTGCTTCTTCATCGGGTACCTGCCACACACCAAACCCAAGCTGGGGCATGCGATTACCATTGTTTAATGTAATATATTGCATTTTAATAAATCTCCCTTTCATGCTGTAATGAAGTATAGTTTATCACATGGAATACACAGGAAAAAATGCTATGCTTGTCGCTTTGCCCTCGCAAAGGTATAATTCCCTTCATATTTCGTAAGGCTTTCTTCAACCAGCCAGTATGTTTTTGAAAAAATCTTATCAAGAAAATAACGATCATGTGAGACAGCGATTATAGTTCCATCAAATTGATCTAAAGCTTCCTCCAATACTTCCTTTGACTCGATATCCAAATGGTTCGTTGGTTCATCCAGAATTAGCAGGTTGTGGTTCTGGTGCACTAATTGTGCCAACCGAAGTCGCATCTTTTCTCCGCTACTTAAACTTTTCACTTTTTGAAAGACTGTTTTCCCATAAAAAAGATACTTCGCCAATATCCCTCGTGCATCACCTTCTGTAACATGAACCTGATCACGGAATTCATCAACTATAGACCTTTCACCATCCATCTCAAACATATGCTGCGATAAGAATCCTACTGACAAATTACTGCCTAATTTCATCTCACCCTCATCCAGTCTTTCAGTACCTAAAATCATTTTCAGCATTGTTGATTTTCCACTACCATTTTCACCAATAATGGCGACTCGTTCCTGAAATCGAACATGCATATTAATGTTTGAAAATAACTGCTTTTCACCGTAAGCTTTTCGAGCCCTTTCAACGAACACAACATCATTTCCACTTCGTTTATTCGCTTGAAAATCAAGATCAATCTTTTTATGGTCCAGAATAGGTCTTTTCATCAATTCGATTCGGGCTAAAGCTTTTTCCATACTTTTTGCCCGGCGATGTAATCCGGCATTAGGCGGGTTAGCTTGATTAGCCCACTCTTTCAGTCTTTTAATTGTCTCTTTCATCTTTTTAATTCTCTTTTGCTGGTCTTCATATTGTTGAAATTCCTGAAGTAAACGCTCTTCTCGTTCTTTTACATAATTTGAGTAATTGGTATGATATTTAATCAGTTGACCTTGATCCATCTCCAGAATGGATGTTACCGTTTCATCCAAAAAGTAACGATCGTGTGAAACAATAATAATTGTCCCATGATAGTTATTGATAAAATCTGTAAGCCATTCAATCGCTGAGAGATCCAGATGGTTAGTTGGCTCATCCAATAGCAACAGGTCAGGTGACTTTAGTAGTAATTGTGCTAAACCAACCTTTGTCCGCTCACCACCACTAAGTTGCTGCCATTCTTTTTCAGCCAGTTCATCTATTTTAAGTCCACTCATAATTCTTCTTATTTGCGAATCAATTTCATAACCGCCATCCTGCTGGAATTTTTCCTGTAACGATCCATATTTCTCAATTTGACGTGTTAACTTTTCTGGGTCCGTTTCATCTGACATGGCACGTTCCAATTTTGACATTTGTCGTTTTAACTCTTCCATAGCTGCAAAAACATCATAGAGTATTGCTTCGACTTTTCTATCTTCAGCAATTTGCGGTACTTGTTGCAATAGCCCCACTGTCGAATCTTTTTTCCAGGTAATCGTGCCTTCAACAGGTTGCGTCTTTTTAGCTATTAAATCTAATAAAGTTGTCTTCCCTTCTCCATTTCTTCCAATCAATCCTATTCGGTCACCTTGCTTGATTTCACATGAAATTTCTTCAAAGATTGTGTTCGCGGCAATTGACTGTGTGACATTTTGTATACTGCATATAATCATTATTCTCTTCCTCCGTTTAGAAGAGACACTACTTTAAGAAATAAAAAAGACGATAGAGAGTCATTCTCCACCGCCTTTTAGATAATAATTCCGTTTGTGGGTAGATGTCTCCTTCTGGTATTTTTTCCGTTATGTTGTCTTAAAAAAGGACATACGTATCCCTTATAAAGAAACATCGGAAAAAATCGCATAACGCATCCAAAGATATTCTTTGAATTTTGCTATGCCACTACCAGTAAAATTCACCTAACCCACCTCCTTTTAAATTTAGTTTATTCGAAAAACTGTATTGAGTCAATAATGCCTAGGCTGTTTTCTAAAAGATTATTGCTTTATCAAAGTAATGAAATCCTAACATAGTTGATATAAACTGCCGCGACTCTCGAATCAATCATGATAGACTGTTCATTATATGTTTCCCGTTCAGTTGTTTCAATTATCTATTCTTTATTGCTGGATTTCTTAGTATTTGGATTGTGCATTATTTCAATTTGTTCAAAAGTTTGCGTGAATCGTTCTTGCTCCTTCTTATCTTGTTCTTTATCTGCCATAACGCTCAACTCCTTTAGGTTTAGTATACCTAACTTCAGTCTACCACTAGTTACTCAGAGAGATGTGTTATCGTCAAGTGGATGGTCAGCTTACTTTTTCATAGTGTCTTCTTAGCTATGGGAAAACTTCAAGGAGGCAGAATATGTTCGAACATACAAACTAATTTTCTTCGTGCGATATTATAGCGTAAATTTACGCTTGCCCAGTACCAAAAACTGCGAAACTGACTTTTATTCATTCATTTCACAAGTTCCCTGTACAAATCTTCCGACGAATTTCGCAATTCGCACTACCAATTCATTACCATTTGATATAAGTATACTGCCACAATATAAATGATGCAATTTTCGCTAAATTTAAAAATAGTAGGATAATGAATCAGTAAAAATGTTAATATGAACTTATAATTATGTGATTTTTCATTTTTACAGTACAGTGGAATCAGAAAATCGAATAACATACGATAAAAGTTTTTAACCAAAGGGGAGAATATATTGTCATTCACACTTAAAGAAGCAACCATATCCGAGATGCAGAACGAAATGGAAACCGGAAATCTAACAGCTAAAAAACTAACAATGATGTATTTAGAAGGTATCGCTAAACACAACGAAACAATTAACGCCGTCTTAGAGGTCAATCCTGAGGCTTTGCATATCGCTGAAGCATTGGATGTTGAGAGAGAACAAAAGGGACCACGTGGACCACTCCACGGTATCCCCATCCTGATAAAAGACAATATCGATACAGGAGATAAAACACATACCACTGCAGGTTCACTGGCGCTGGAAAACAATTATGCAAGAGAAGATGCCTTTATCGTGAAAAAATTGCGCGAAGCAGGTGCAGTTATCCTGGGGAAAACGAACCTGACAGAGTGGGCAAATTTTATGACAGACGATATGCCAAATGGATACAGCTCGTTAGGCGGCCAGGTAATGAACCCATATGGCCAAGGTAAATTTGATGTTGGAGGATCCAGCGCAGGCTCTGGTGCAGGCGTTACAGCTAACCTTGCTGCAGGGGCAATTGGTACAGAAACCAGTGGTTCAATTCTCAGCCCGGCAAGCAGTAACTCACTTGTTGGCATTAAGCCTACTGTTGGGTTATTAAGCAGAACAGGAATTATTCCAATCTCAAACAGCCAGGATACTGCTGGTCCCATGACTCGTACTGTAGAAGATGCTGCCACTTTATTAGGGGTGCTCTCAGGTGCAGATTCAAAAGATGCAGCTACTTCACTTATCACGGAAGGTCTTACACAAGATTACTTCTCATCTCTAAACAAGGACGGATTAAATAAAGCCAGTCTTGGCATCTCACGTGATTACCTGAAAGGACTTGATGATGAAGAACTAACCATAATTAACACAGCTTTAGCAGATTTACAAAAATTAGGTGCAGAATTGATTGACCCAATTAGCTTGCCCACCAATTTAAACGATGTTAACGTACTCCTTCATGAGTTTAAAAGTGGTGTAAATGCATACTTGAAAAACTTAACCAATAACTTCCCAGTTCATTCGTTAGAAGAGGTCATTCAGTTAAATGAATTTTATGGAGAAGAAGCGCTAAAATACGGACAAACTGTTCTCGAGCAGTCAGATGATAAAAGCGGAAAACTGGTTGAGGCAGAATATATTAATGCCAGATTAAATGATATTCAGATGTCACAGGAACAAGGTATCGACGCAGCAATGAACGAGAATAATTTAGACGCATTAATATTTGCGAATAATTATGGTGCCGGTATCGCGGCAAAAGCAGGTTACCCTTCCATAACCGTTCCAGCAGGATATACAACAGAAGGAAAACCGGTCAGCATAACATTTACAGGAAAAGCCTTCACAGAAGAAAAACTAATCGAATTAGCTTATGCCTATGAACAAGCAACAAAACATAGAAAAGCACCTAAAGTGTAAAAAATAGAGACAGGGACATAACTAAAACTTCCCACGTTAAAGACGAATAATAACAGGCAAGGATATTTAGAATGTTCAATTTCAATGGTAGGGGTCTAATAAGTAGTTAATAGAAAATACGAAGTAACTGCTGGAATAATCTCTATAAACTCTCGTCCCGCCGTCCGGGATCGCTACGGGCGGGTGCTTTCCGCGGGCACCGTCCTCCACTCACCCGGACTAGTATAGCTGTCACACAGTTATAGCGATTCCTACTCCAGTCAACAGCGGAGGAAATACACGGAGACTCCTGTGGGAGCTGAGGCCTAGATGAGACTACGCAGCGACGTAGGAGCAAGGAGGCTCATCAGCCGCCCACGGAAAGCGTAGTGTATTTCCGAAGCGGTGTCATAGCACTCAACAATTTTTCCATGTTACTTCGCAGTTTATACCAAATAAGCAATAAAAATAAATCCGAACTATTCGAATTCTATTCAAGAATTTTGAATCATAGTTCGGATTTCACTTTAACTGGAACACTTTTGTCCCAGCCTATTTTTATTTATCATGATACAGAAAACAATCCTTCGTATGATCGTTAACCATCCCTGTTGCTTGCATAAATGCATAGCAAATAGTCGGACCAACAAACTTGAACCCGCGTTTCTTCAGGTCTTTACTCATTGCCTCTGACTCTTTAGTGGAGGCAGGGACATCAGCATGCGTATCCCAGCTGTTTAGAACAGGTTCACCACCAACAAAATTCCAGATATAACTGTCAAAGTCACCAAATTCCTCCTGAATCTGTAGAAACGCTTTGGCATTCGTGACAACTGAATTAACCTTGAGTTTGTTGCGGATAATTCCTGCATTATTTAACAGCTCTTCAACTTTACCTTCATTATAGTTACTAACGATCTTGGGATCAAAGTAATCAAAAGCTTTTTGGTAGTTTTCTCTTCGCTTTAATATCGTAATCCAACTCAGACCCGCTTGAGCACCTTCCAGTGAGAGCATTTCAAATAATTCCTGATCATTATGTGTTGGCCTTCCCCATTCATGGTCATGATAGTCAATATATATTTGTTCATCGGTTACCCATTCACAGCGTTTTATATCCATTTCTATTCGTCCTTCTTTTCAATTTCATTTTCTTCATATGAAATCCAGTCACTGAAACTACCAGGATAAAGCTTAACATTTTTATAACCAGCTTTCTTCAAAGCTAGCACATTCGGACATGCGGAGACCCCTGAGCCACAAGAGACGATTATCTCATCTTCCTTAGATAATGAGGAAAAATTCTCTTGAAGGTCAGTGTCATTTTTCCAGTTTTCATTCTCATCTAAAACATTTTTCCAGAAATAGTTTTTGGCCCCAGGAATATGCCCTGCTTTTTTATATAAAGGTTCTGTTTTTCCTAAATAACGATCTCTGCCACGTGAGTCAATTAATACTGCAGATTTATTATCCAGTTTTTCTTTTACCTCATCAATGTCAGCAACCTGGTTTTCACGAAAATTTGGCTGGAAATCTGTTGCAGATAGAATCGGTATTTCCGATGATACCTCATGACCTTGCTCTACCCATTTTTCAAAGCCACCATCTAAAAAATATACGTTGTCGTGACCCATGTAATCAAGCAACCACCATAAACGCGCGGCAAACATATCATTTCGCTGATCATAGATTACAACTGCTGTATCATGGTCAATTCCGATATTGCCGATCTTTGCAGCAAACATATCCATATCTGGTAATGGATGATTACCACCGTGTTTCTCTGCTTTCCCTGATAAATCTTTATTCAAATCCAAATAAACTGCATGTGGAATATGACTTTCCAAGTAAGCTTTTCTCCCAGCCTCAGGGTCATTCAACTGAAATCGGACATCAACGACAACTGTATTCTCCAACTTATTTTCCAGGCGGTTTTTCAGCCACGTATCATTCACTATAATCGACATAATCGCCCTCCTATTTCGCTCACAACATACTACACAATAGAAAATAACCTGACAGTTTTATGTCTGAATTATATCAAACAGTTATCCATAATTTCAAAATTTTTTAACTTCCTAACCAGTGGAAAACAGACCCTTTGGCCTTTGAACAACTTTCAAACTCTATTTGACTTCTGTTTAAAATACTCCGTTAGTTCGACGACCATGGCTCCCATTTTTGACGTACTTGATTGGAACACTTTGGAAACCCCTCTTTGTTCTAATTCCTGCGCTGTTACTTTTCCGATTGCGGCGGCCAAGACTCTTTTATTTAGTGACTCAACTATTTCCTCAGGTCGTTCATATTTATTAAACAGGTTTTGAACTTGGGTTTTACTGGTAAAAATTACTGTGTGAAGTGTTTGGGCGATTATTTCCTCTCTAAGGGACCTCAACGTTTTATGATCAGGTACCTTATAATGATAAGGTTTTGATAGGTAAATAGAATAACCAATATTTTCTAATTCCTTTTTTATCTCTGCATCATCCTGGTTATAAGCTTGTAAAAATATGCGGTTACCCCTGTTTGGCCGTTCAACATCGAGGTTAGCTAACAAGCTCCCCATTGTGCCATCGTCTGAAATGACTTGTACACTCAACGAATGTTTTTTTGCCCAATTTAAAGTCTTTCTTCCACGAACTGCCAGGTTAGTCTCCCCCATTTTTTGAATGAATTCAGAATGGCGATTAAGGTCTAGCGCTGTTGCCTCCAAGATTTCAATGCCAACTCCGGTGGTCAACAGCACCATGTCAAAGGGTTTTTCGAGAAACGCTTCTACATTCTGTTCACAGATGTTTTCATTTAACTGTTGTTCGCCCTGGATCGAATAAACTACTGGTGTCCCACCATTCTTCTGTACAAGTGTGGAAATTGCACCTGCTTTTCTCGTAGCAGCAACCCCAACTTTTACACCATCCATTCCGGTCATTGCAATGCCCCCTTCCTTATAAGCTCCTTAGCCAATCGATAGTTTGCTGTTGTTTCTTACCGTCCAGAAAATCATCAGATAATAATTCCTTCAATAATGATCGCCTTTCTGTTTTTGTGAGTGTAGTGTGCTTAATTAGTTGACGACTTTCATAAAGAAAATCCACATAATCAATGTATCTATCATCAAAGATAGTTTCCAGCTGTTGTTTTATTTTAGCTGAAAGCAGAGGACTTGCTCCATTAGTTGATATACTCACTGACAGTTCCCCACGCTTAATATTAGAAGGGAAGTGTATATTCCCTTGGGAGGCATCTGACGTTACATTTAACAGGGAATTAGGAGGGGAAGACTTAACTACCGCCTGGTTAACGGCGGGATTATTAGTGGCAACTATTACTAAGAAAGCTCCCTCTAGATCGTCAGGCTCGAATTCCTTTTGCTGCCAGTTCACCCTTGCTGCGTCCCATAGCGAATGGATTCCCGCTTCAATTTCGGGGCTTATTATCGTTATCGAAGCACCACTCTCTTTCAGTGTGTCAACTCTCCGGCAAGCCACTTTTCCGCCACCGACAATAACTACCTTTTTCCCTTCTAGGTCAACCATGAGTGGTGTGATCGCCATTTTTCGCACTCCTTGTTATTGTAGTAACTTCTAACTGGAAACTTGTTCTGTGTTGGCAATAGATTCATAGACACGTTCCTTCAATGCCTCTTTCATAATTTGATGGTCACCAAGCTGCTGACATTGCACAACTTCCTTATACGTCTCTAATTCATTTACCTTATCTCTTATATAATTCATCAATATACCCGTAAACCAAAGGTAAGGAACAATAAAGATTTGCGAATGATTTTCTTTTAAAGAGGTTTGAAGCATTTGTTCAAAAGAAGGGTCACAGGCAGCTAGAAAGCAAACATTAACAGAATTGAAGTTTGTCTTTACTTGTAGTTTTTGCCCAATATCTTCTATTACCTTTTTGGTTTCAGGGTTTCTGCTCCCCCTTCCAACGAGCAATAGCTTCGCGTCTGAAACAGCTGGTACATTCGTCTGTTTTATTCGTTCTGCCAAAATTTCAATGAAGCGGTCCTGCATACCTAAAGGCTTGCCATAAGTAAAGGTGATATGGGAATGCCTTACCTTTGCCCGGTTTATTTCTTCTGGAATATCATTGAAATAATGCCCAGCACTTAAAAGCAGAACAGGTACTACTGAAATACGCGTAGCACCTTGATCCATTAAACTATCAATTCCTTGTTTGACGTTTGGTTCAGCTAACTCCAAAAAGCAAATTTCCTGGAGAGAAATATCCACTATTTCTTGTACAGAGGAAATAAAGGAAACGGCCTCAGCAGTTGCTTCTGGAACTCTGCTGCCGTGACTTACATATAAAATACCTTGCATGGTCACCCTCCTAAATCATCCAACATTTGCGTGTTTTTTTGTTTCTCCCTTAATATTGAGTTGTTCAAACCACTGAAGTTTTTCTCTTAGTTGAACAACTTCTCCGATTATAATCATAGACGGATTCTTTATGTTGCAAGAATTCTCTACTATGGTTTCTAAAGTCCCAGTAATTGTTTGCTGGCTGTCTGTCGTGCCCCAATGTACAAGAGCAATTGGGGTACTCGGATTGCGACCGTGACGGATAAGCTGATTACAAATATCCGGAAGATTTTTAACTCCCATGTAAACACACAAGGTATCCACTCCTTTAGCTAAGTGTTCCCAGTATTTATCAAGTTCTTCACCACTTTTAGTTACTCCTGATACGAACGCCACCGATGAACTGTAATTTCGATGGGTAAGTGGAATGCCTGCATAGGCAGGAGCGGCTGAGCCGGAAGTAATACCTGGAACGATTTCAAAAGGGGTCTCTCTTTGTACTAGTACCTCAGCCTCTTCACCGCCCCTGCCAAATATAAATGGATCGCCCCCTTTCAACCTCGTGACAACTTTACCCTGGCTTGAAAAAGTGCACAGCAGATTGTTGATCTTATCCTGTGTTAGTGAGTGCTGTTTAGGACCCTTCCCGCAATAAATTAATTCCGCATGCTCAGGAGCGTGACTCAACAACTCTTCATTGATTAGACGATCGTATAAGATAACGTCTGATTTCTGGATGGCTTTGAGCCCTTTTACTGTAATTAAGTCTGGATCCCCGGGACCAGCTCCTACCAAATAAACTTTACTCAATGCACTCACCTCTTCCGTATACTATTTATTTCCTAGCTTTTTCGAACAAATCGGTTTTGGCTGAATGGAAATCCAGTCCAGAACGAACCTCTTCGACATACCCGGCTCGAATCACAAAATCACCGAAGTGCTCACCGTCCTGTCGTTCCTTCCCGTACTCAATCAGAATTGGGCGAAGTGTCTCTAGTATTTCTTTCTCCGCGATATTCTCACGGTATAGACTATTCAAGCGATCCCCAGTGAAGCCACCACCGAGATACATATTATATTTGCCAGGGCCTTTGCCGATAAAGGCAATTTCGGCCAATGCCGGACGTGAACATCCATTTGGACACCCTGACATACGAACGACAATTTCCTTTTCGCTTAGTCCAGCTTCATCCAGGATTACCTCGATTTTATCTATCAGGGATGGAAGATAGCGTTCAGACTCGGCCATAGCCAGCGCGCAAGTTGGAAAAGCTACACAAGCCATGGAATTCATCCGTAATGCAGAATGATTTTCACCTGCAGTCATTCCATACTTTTCGACTAATTCTTTAATTTCCTTCTTTTTCTTGCTTGTTACATTCGCAATGATCAGATTTTGATTCGGGGTAAGTCGGAAATCGCCTGTATGGATTTTAGCGATTTCTCTTAAACCCGTCTTAAGCGAATAGTCATCGAAATCGGCAACTCTTCCATTTTGTATAAATAGATTCAGGTGCCACTTACCGTCACCCTTCACCCAGCCGTAACGGTCACCATTATGGTCGAAGTTAAAGGTGCGCGCCTCTTCAAGATCCCAGCCTAATCTATTATTCAATTCACTTGTGATCCAATCGAGCCCCAAAGAATCAACCGTATACTTGAAGCGTGCGTTTTTTCTGTTTGAACGATTACCATAATCGCGCTGAATCATTATTACCTTTTCGGAAACTTCAATGACCTTTTCTGTCGGACAAAACCCGATGATGCGTCCCACCTGTGGATATGTGTTTGTGTCACCATGTGTCGAACCCATGCCACCACCAACTGCAACATTGAATCCCTGCAATTGTCCATCTTCTATAATTGCGATGAATCCCAGATCCTGAGAGTAAACATCCACATCGTTTGTTGGAGGAACAGCTATGCCAATTTTAAACTTTCTCGGCAAATAAAACGCTCCGTACATAGGTTCAATTTCTTCTGGGTCACGACTGTCAACAACCTTTTCCTCATCAAGCCAGATCTCATGATAGGCATTCGTTTTTGGCTTAAGATAATTACTGAGTTTGTCAGCCCACCCGTAAACCTCTGCATGAACCTCTGATTGGTATGGATTCGAGTTGCACATAACATTCCTGTTTACATCGCCACATGCGGCCAGTGTATCCAGAAGTGTTTTATTAATCTCCTGCATTGTTTGCTTTAAATTCCACTTCAAAATTCCATGCATTTGGAATGTCTGCCTGGTTGTTAGTTTCAGCGTCCCATTACCGTGTCTCTTGGCAAGATCATCCATGACTAACCATTGCTCTGGCGTAGCGACTCCACCTGGCATACGTGTGCGTATCATAAATTGGTAAGCTGGTTCCAGCTTTCGATGACGCCGTTCATCTCGTAAATCCCGGTCATCCTGCTGGTAGCTTCCGTGGAACTTTAGCAGTTTATTATCATCATCAGAAATAGCAGCGGTAATTTGATCATCCAACCCCTCCTCTATTGTTCCGCGAAGATAGTTACTCTCCTGCTTTATCCGTTCAAGGTCGCTTGGTTTATTTTCTTTACCTGGGATTCTTTTGTTTACCATGTTAAGCTCCTTTCATCTTTCTATCCTAATTCTCTAATAAACATCACGCTGATAACGTTTCTGCTGACGCATTTCGGCAAGATATTCTTCCGCTTCCTCACTAGTCATGCCACCCTCTTGTTCGATGATTGTTAAAAAGGCAGTATGAACGTCATGTGCCATGTGTTTCTCATCACCACAAACGTAGACGCTAGCCCCTTCTTCAAGCCATTGATAGAGATTCCGGCTATTTTCAAGCATGCGGTGTTGTACATAAACCTTTTCAGCAGTATCACGGGAGAAGGCAACGTCCATCTTGGACAACACCCCTTCTCTTAGCCATTTTTGCCATTCAACCTGATAAAGAAAGTCAGTGGAAAAGTGCTGTTCGCCAAAGAATAGCCATGTTTTCCCTTCAACACCTAATTCCTCCCGTTCTTCAAGAAAAGACCTGAATGGAGCGACACCTGTTCCAGGACCAATCATGATTACAGGCGCATGTTGGTCGGCAGGAAATTTAAAATTCGGGTTTTGGTGAATATAAACCGGTAACAACCCTCCTGCCTCCATACGTTCTGCACACTGACCAGAGCATACCCCGGTACGGTCACGCCCGTGTGTCTGGTATCTTACCGTTCCGATGGTGAGATGCACCTCATCAGGATTCGCTTTAAAGCTACTCGATATGGAGTAGAGGCGAGCGGGTATCTTACGGAGAATTTGGATAAATTCACCAGGCGATACTTCCCCTGTTGGGAAATCTTTAACTAAATCAAGCAAATCGCGTCCATCGAGATAAGCTTTTCGTTTTTCCTCTTGAGCAATAAGTTCACTTAATTCTTTGTTTCCGAAAAGTTTTGCTGCTTGCTCAAGTAATGGCTTTGTCAATCTAGTAATCTCGTAATTATGAAGTAAAGCATTGCGGACAGAGAGCATTTCACCATGTTTGTTTATTGGTACACTTTCTTCATGGTTCCAATTCATTGTCTTGATGATCTGATCCACCAGTTCAACATCATTTTCAGGGAAGATGCCAAGACTATCACCCGGTTCAAACGCCAGATCCGATCCCTCAAGCGATAATTCAAGGTGGCGGGTTTCTTTGTTCGACCCACGTGCATTTAGCTGTAAATTATCCAAGATCTCAGCTTTAAAAGGATTTGTTCTTGAATAAGACGACGCCTTCACTTCTGTCCCTGCTTCAGTTAAGGCTGTTTGAGTAGCCGATTGGGCCTCAAGTGTATCACGCAACGATCGTAAGACACCTTCTATCCACTCTGAAGCATCATCGTCAAAGTCAACATCACAATCTACTCGCGGGTAAATCCGCTCACCACCTAATTCCTCCAGTCTTTTATCAAGATCCTGCCCAGTCTGACAGAAGAACTCGTAGGACTGGTCTCCCAATGAAAGTACCGAAAAACGCAGACCTGGCAATTTAGGTGCTTTTCTACTATTTATGAATTCATTGAAAGATATGGCATTATCAGGTGGATCCCCTTCTCCGTGAGTAGCCGTCACAATCAATAAATCTTGGACTTTTTTTAGTTCCTTAGGCTTGAAATCATCCATTGATGAGAGAGTCACCCTATGGCCATCATCTTCTAACTTCTGCTTCAATTCCTCAGCAAGTTGTTGCCCATTTCCGGTTTCAGATCCAAAAAGAACCGTTATTTCTCTTGAAGTGGCCCGACCCACTTCAGATGATACTTTGACACCTAGTTGATTCTTATCAGCACCACCATCAGCCAGCTGAGACTCAGTTGGTCCAGAAGCCATCATATAACCACTAAGCCACGCTTTTTGTGCTTCCGTTAATGTAGGCAAAAGGCGATTTAGAGACTCTATTTGTTCTTGATTAAATGGGCTGTTTTTCACCTGTAATTGCAAAAAATATTCACCTCACAAAAGAATGGTTTTTTAATTTATTGGTATTTTTGTCATGCCTTGTTTTCTGAAAAATAGCTCTGGACCTCCAAAATCATCATCTGACCCAGGCCTACTTGATATCAGTGTTATTAGTCAGAACCATGAATGCCACACTCTGTTTTATTAAATCCTACCCACCTACCTGCTCGTGTATCGTCGGAGTCACTTACAGAAAATGTACATGGAATACAACCGATACTCGGATATCCCTGATCATGTAATTCATTGTAATCCAAGTCGTTTAGTCGGATATAATCCCAAACGTCTTCCCAGGTCCAATGAATTAGAGGGCATACCTTGATAGATTTAAATTTCTCGTCCTTATTAATAAAATCTGTTTCCTTACGACTTGCTGATTGTTCTCTTCGTAGACCAGAGATCCAAGCTGGAACCCCACTTAACGCTTCTTCAAGCGGCTTTATCTTTCTAATGTAACAACATTGGTTGGGCTCGCGTTTCCAGAGTGCCGATCCATGTTGTTCTGCTTGCTCATCTAACGTCAATTTTGGTTTTTTTAAATGAATGCGCAGCGAGGGATACCTTTTCTTTACCTTTTCAATAAGATCGTATGTTTCCTGAAAATGTATCCCCGTATCAAGAAAGACAATCTCTGCATCCTCTTTTACTTTTGAAATTAAATCAATTAAAACAATACCTTCAGCACCAAAACTACAAGCGTACACGAGAGAGTTTCCAAATGAATCATAGGCCCAATCGATAATACTGGATGCTCCTTTAGTGTCGTCAGTCGGAAGCCAATCTTCAAACGGGGCTCCATTGAAATCACTATAGGTAACTAAATTGTTATTCAAACTTTATCCCTCCACCAAAAATTATTTTTTACATGAAATCAAAAAGCTTATATTGGAATTGGACAGATAACAGCATCAAAAAACCCCCTTCTTATCAAAAAATAAGAAGAGGGCTTCACTAATATACTAGTTGTTAGCTCTTCTTATCTTCCAGACCTATAGTCTGTAGGAGTTGGCACAGTATTTATTAAACCTGTTGCCGAGGTTTCCTAGGGCCTTTCCCTCCACCTCTCTAGATAAGAAAAATTGATAATTTTTATGAAATTGTTGATGATTATTCTATGCCGTAAAGAATAAAAAGTCAACATAAATTTCAGAAAAATATTATTAATACTAAATTCTGACTACTGCCGCATGATGTTTTATGCTAAAATTAATAAAGCTATATAGGAGATGATGTATATATGAAAAAAGATCTAATCGAACGCCTAACTAGATATGTGAAGATTGATACACAGTCTGATGAAAGCAATAAAGATACCCCGTCTACACCAGGTCAATTTCAACTTGCTAACTTACTAGTAGATGAGCTGAAGACAATTGGTATGACTGATGTAACAGTCGATGACAACGCATATGTAATGGCGACACTGCCATCAAATTCAGATAAAGTAGTACCCGCAATTGGATTCCTGGCGCATCTGGATACTGCTACTGATTTCACCGGCAAAGGTGTGAATCCAAAAGTTGTGGAAAACTTTGATGGGAACGACCTTACATTGAACAAAGATTTAGGAGTTGCTTTAACTGCTAAAGATTTCCCCGAGCTCCCAGGCTACAAGGGTCACACCCTGATCACTACAGACGGGACAACCTTGCTTGGTGCAGATAATAAAGCAGGAATAACTGAGATTATGACTGCGATGGATTACTTAATCAATCACCCAGAGATTAAACATGGAGACATACGTGTTGCCTTTACACCTGACGAAGAAATCGGACGCGGCCCTAACAAGTTTGATGTGGAACGATTTAATGCTCCATATGCATATACCGTCGATGGTGGCCCATTGGGAGAATTACAGTATGAGAGCTTTAACGCTGCAGCTGCCAGAGTTACCTTTAAAGGCAACAGTGTGCACCCTGGAACTTCTAAGAATAAAATGGTTAATGCCGGAAAATTGGCAGCGGAATTCATCAGCAAATTCCCCCAACACGAATCACCTGAGCATACAGAAAAGTACGAAGGCTTTTACCACTTAATTTCCGTTCATGGTGATGTCGAGAAAACTGTTGTAACTTATATCATTCGTGATTTTGACAAAGATAATTTTAAATCCAGAAAAGAAACAATGCGTAAATTTACGAATGACATTAACGAAGACTATGGCGAAAATTGTGCAGAACTGGAAATGGCTGATCAATATTACAACATGCGCGAAAAAATTGAGCCTGTAAAAGAAATTGTTGATATTGCCTATGAAGCTATGATAAATTTGAACATTGATCCCCTTGTAAAACCAGTTCGCGGCGGCACAGATGGATCACAGCTTTCCTATATGGGCTTGCCGACACCAAACATCTTCACTGGCGGTGAAAACTACCACGGGAAATTTGAATATATTTCAGTCGATAACATGGAGAAAGCAACAAACGTGATTGTTGAAATCACTAGATTATTTGAATTAAAATAATATCTAAACAATGCTGGATTCAGACACAATGAATCCAGCTTTATAATCTTATATGGCCCTACTTATCGAGGAATTTTACACGTTAACTGCGAATAAAAAACGAAGCAACCAGTCCACCCGATAACAATAAAGCCAAAACTCCAAAGGTTATAAAGTAACTCCCCGTTAGCATTAAACCACTGGCAACTATCGGCCCAAGGGATGCTCCAATAAATAATATAAACGTATATATTGATGCAGCAATTGCCCTGATGTTTCCACTCCATTCACCAATTAACGTCATAATTGCTGGAAATGTTAGTGAAATACCGGCTACATAAACTACACTCATACAAATGATTACTGGTAAATTAGTGTCTACCCCTAACATTACTAATCCGCCTACCGAAACTGCTAAACCCACTCTTAAAATCAGCAAAAGTCCTAACTTCTTTGCCAAAAATCCGGTGAATGGCGAAAGAATCATTCCAGCTAGTCCTGCAGCCCGAACATAGAGAATATCTCTATCCCCAAGATAAAACGGTGCATTTTTCAAATAATCACCAAGTACAGTATACATACCAATAAAAGTCAGCAGTAACATGATCGTAATTACATAGCATAAACGGAAGTTTTTTTGAGCAAAGATCTTTTTCACTTGCTCGATGTGATAAGCCATACTAATAGAAGTATTTTCGCTTTTGGTTGTTGGCAGTATTTTAGCAACTGCAAGCAAACTAACTAGGTATAATCCTCCAAATAATATAAAAACAAAATGCCAATCAAACGTTTGATCAATAAATCCTGCTACTACCTGCCCGAAGATTCCCGCTGTCAAAAATCCAAAGCTAGTAAAACCAATTGTTGTAACTAGCTTACGTTTTGGATATACATCAAACACGTAAGCTAAGGCAGCTGGAGCAAATGCAGCTGAGATAAACCCTTGTAATCCTCTAAGTATTATTAGCCACAGGAGATGGTTCGTGAACCCGACCGCAAAGGTAACCAATGAAAGAACACCCAAACCGAATGCAATCATTTGTTTTCGTCCATAACGATCAGCTAATGGACCCAAAACTAAAAACCCCACCGCATAAAACAATGAAAATATACTTCCCGTCCAGGCAGCGGTTGTCTGGGTCACTTGAAACTCCTTTGCAAACACACCAATAAGAGGAGTCGTCACATACACACTTGAGACAACAATCAATGCACACCAAAAAAGTAAAAATGTTATCAAATTATAATTGGGTTCAACATGCTTTGGCATGCTTGTCATAGTAGTCACACCTGTTCCCTCCAGTCATATTCACTTCAATATAACTATGAGAGAGGCGAAATAATTGTGTTTTTCCCCAGAGCCTTTAATCAAAGCTGTTTCGCAAATCTTGTAAAATAGACGTACTCTAATAATAAAGCAATATTCATACAATGATGGAAAAACCAATTCATGTAGACGGCCAAAAACATCAAGTGTTATGATATTTAATGGATTAAAGAAAAACTATGATTTCAATACTACAATCGAACAAGAAGCTCGAAAAGAGGCATTTAAGAAATTAAAAAATATATTCCTCTATCAATGACACTTATTCAGGTTAATGTACGATTAGTAGGTAGAGAGATAACCAGGGAGAGAACATGAATGCTCAAAAAAGAATTATCAGTCGCTTTTGTACTGATGGCACTATTATTTCTAGCAGTTGCATGCAACAATCAAGAACCTAAAGACCAAGATTCCAACTCAGCACCAACTAGTGAAAAAGATGGTCAGGATATGAAAGAACAACCAGAGGAAGATGTAACGCTGCCAGAGACGACTTTGCATAAAACAGACCAAGGTGAATCCGTTCAGTCCCTGCAGGAAATTCTAAATAAAGTAGGCTACTCACTAACCGTTGATGGTGAGTTTAATGCTATGACAACCTGGGCAGTTACAGATTTTCAAATGCAACAGGAAGGCATGGCTGTCTCAGGGATTTATAATAAAGCTACAAAAGAGGCTCTAAGTAATGCGATTGAAAACGAATTATCGGTAGAACCAGCAGCGGGACTGGCAAAACCAGATAATGATAAGAGTACCATCAGCAATCCGCATGAAATTCTAACACTAGTAAACAAGAAACATGCATTACCTGCAAATTTTGTTCCTCGTAATCTAGTAAAACCAGATGTGCGATTCCCTTTCACTGAATCTCTGCCTAAAATGCAAATGCGAGAGGTTGCAGCAGGTGCGCTAGAAGAAATGTTTCAGGCAGGAGATGATGCCGGGATTGATTTATTCGCCCAATCAGGATATCGATCTTATGATAGACAGGATGCCATATTTGCCTCAAACGTTGCACAGCACGGCGAAGAAGCTGCCAATACCTTTAGTGCAAGGCCTGGAGAAAGTGAGCACCAATCTGGTTTAACAATGGATATAACTAGTCCCGATATTGGATATAAATTAACAGTCGAATTTGGTGAAACGGACGAAGGAAAATGGGTACAACAGCATGCTGCAGAGTACGGTTTTATCATTCGGTACCCTAAAGAAAAGAAAGAAATCACCAAATATCAGTATGAACCATGGCATTTACGCTATGTTGGTCAAGATGCCGCCGAGGAGATAATGCAAAAAGGGCTAACCTTGGAAGAATACCTCGGGGTGAAATAGAGTTAAATTAGCACGATGAATGCTAAATTTACTTTAGCGGACATCAGGTACGCTATTTCACAAAGAACAATCATTATTATGATGTTCACGGCCCCAGAACTCAAGCGTTTTCTTTCGTGGATGCATATCTAATTTTGTCGTGGTGTGATTTGTAATTGTGAACTTGAGCGTGGAATTTGTGAACTTGAGCCGATTTTGTGACAACTTGAGCCGAATCATTCCAAACTTCAGCCGAATGTGTGACAACTTCAGCGAATTCAGCTATTCAGCCGCAAAAATTAGAAAACTTGGCATTCGCCAAGACTTTGGGCGGGTGCCACACTCATGCAGTAAGAAAGGATTTTCACTTTCTTAACTGCCTAGAAATAACGGAACGTCCACTAAATAAGTATACGATTATCTTTTGATGATTCACTTCTTACATCTTTATGTATTAACGCTGCTTTCATCTTCAGCTACCTGTTTCACACGGTTCACAAACTTCACAACTACTTTGTTGCTAATGGCTAGCTTAATCAATAGTTTCATGAACCACTTTATTGGCTGGTTTGTTGTTTCATAACGAAAATAAGTTTTATTATCATCTAACTTTTTCAGTTCATAGTAAGCAGTGATGTCAAACATATTAGCTAGTATAAAACCAACTTTTACCTCTTTATAATCAGGCTTATTTTGGTAAAGTAATGTCTCCACATCGTACTCTTCTACACGTTTACCTTCCTGATATTTTTGACGATGGATACTGCCCACTCCCTCATCCGTGACCTTAACTGGTTCATTTGCAATAACATTTGGCATTACTTTTTGCATATCTTCCAACGTACCATCTAACAGTTTCCAGACTTGTTCGATAGGTGCGTTAATTTCAATTTTCCTCTGGCCATTTTTTCATTTCAAAAAACCCCTTTCTTCTATATTATACCAGTGAAAGCGGTTCAAAAATATATATAATTATGAAATATCAAGGGGAGTGAAAAGAGAGAAGTTTTTCTAAGAGGTTAAACTATTCCATGCGTGGATTTTTCTCCATTGTCAATTCGCGTATCAAGCGCTCGAATCCGTTCCAAGGCTACATGATCTTCAATCGTTTTATAGTGATGATTACCATTAATTTCTTCATCAGCTTCGTCGGCAAGTGCAACAACTTTTTGTAATGGTTTTAATTCCAGCTCACCATTTGGTAAATACGAATCTGTATGCAACAGAATCGCGACGGCAATTTCTTTTGCCACATGACGATCTTCTCCAATACGGACGAGCAGTTTATGTGCACGACTTGCCCCTTTTATTGCATGAATATCACTTTCCTTGTATAGCTCATAATCCCATTTCCCATCACGATACCACGTATAATGTCCAATATCATGTAAGAGTGCTGCCTTTGTTGCATGGTCTGGATTAACATCATATCTTTTGGCAAACATATAAGCATATTCTGCAACAGCAATCGCATGTGCAGTACCTGAATGCTCGAGGCTTTTTTGGGTGATCGGGTGTAAGAAAATATCTTCTAAAGATACATTGCGCATTTGAAGTCCTCCTTTCTTTTAAAATAATATACTTTAATTGATAATAACCGATTTATGGAATTTTTAAACATGTGACAGCATACTATTAAAAAAATGATTACTTTTGATTGTTTTTGAATTTTTATGATTGAATTATGAAAACGTTTCCTTTATACTAAAAGTATCAAAATATTAGGTGGTGAATAGATGCTGACTACCGAACGCCATGAAATTATTTTAAATTTATTAAAAGAGAAACAAACTATCACAATCCAGGACATTTCTGACGCAACTTCAGCTTCTCAATCGACAATACGCCGCGATCTAACCGATCTGGAAAAATTAGATAAACTGGAGCGCATCCATGGCGGAGCTACTTTAAGTGAACGGAAACTACAGGAATACAGTATATCGGAAAAATCAGCCAAAAACCTTCAGGAAAAAATAACTATTGCCAAATATGCTGCTTCACTAGTGAAAAAAGGAGATTGTATTTTTCTTGATGCAGGGACAACGACACTGCAATTAATTCCATTTTTGCAAGATAAAGAAGTAGTCGTTGTTACAAACGGACTTACACACCTTGATTCATTAATTGAACATGGAATCCAAACGTATTTAACTGGAGGATTTATAAAAGTAAAAACCAGTGCACTAATTGGACCACAAACTATACAATCACTAAAAAGTTACCGATTTGATAAATGCTTTTTAGGCGTAAATGGCTTCCACGAAGATTATGGATATACAACACCAGACCCAGAAGAAGCAAGTATTAAACATACTGCCTTTACACTCGCAAAAAACGCGTATGTGTTAGCAGACCACTCAAAGCATAATAAAGTAAGTTTTGCTAAAATATGCGAACTGCAGGATGCGGAGATCATCACAAGTAACATTAATGAAGAAGATTTAGCTAAACTGGCAAAAATCACCACCGTAAAGGGGCTTTCATCATGATCTACACATGCACAATTACACCATCAATTGATTACACAACATACCTTCCAGCGTTTAAACCAGGGAAATTAAATCGTTCAAGCGAGGTTTACTATTATCCGGGTGGAAAAGGAATTAATGTATCCAGAGTTTTGCAGAGACTTCAGGTAAAAAGTGTAGCATTAGGATTCGCAGGTGGATTTACCGGTGATTATATTAAACAATTTTTACATCAGGAAGGTATCGAGACAGCGTTTGTCGATACACATGAAATCACCCGGATTAATGTCAAAGTGAAGTCCGACCAGGAAACAGAGTTAAACGGACCAGGACCAACCATTAACCAGGAGCAGCAGCAAGAATTACTAAACAAAATACAACCGTTACAGCAAAACGATTGGTTTATATTAGCGGGGAGCCTTCCCGATTCAGTACCGCAATCATTTTACCAAGCAATCTCAAAAATATGTGATGAAAAAGGTGCCCGCTTTGTACTCGACACATCTGGTCCAGCTTTAAAAGATTTAATACAGACAAAGCCTTTTCTAATCAAACCAAATCAGCAAGAACTTGGAGGCTTATTTGATACAAGTATTTCAAGCAAGCAGGATGCCTTCTATTATGCAAAAAAACTTGCAGATAGAGGCGTACAAAATGTCATTGTCTCGTTAGGTGGTGATGGCGCAATACTTGTCACAAAAGAACTTGCACTTGAAGCTATAGCTCCTAAGGGAAGTGTCGTTAATACGGTAGGTTCCGGTGACTCATTAGTATCTGGTTTTATTTCATCTTTTATAGAAACCAACGATCCCCAAGAAGCATTTCGTTATGGGGTAGCAAGCGGGAGTGCGACGGCATTCAAGACAGATTTATGCACGAAAGAAGATGTCGAATCCCTGGTGAGCCAAGTAAAAATTAACTCATTCAATGAATAGGATGTGAAAATATGAAAATTACAGAACTGTTAAAAAAGGAAACGATTATTCTTGATTTAGAGGCAGGTTCCAAGCAGGAAGTACTTACGGAATTAATTGGACAGCTTGATCAAGCAGGTAATTTAAATGACAAAGATGCCTTTACAAAAGGAATTCTGGAACGGGAATCACAAAGCACTACAGGAATTGGTGAAGGTATTGCCATTCCACATGCCAAATCCAGTGCAGTAAAAAATCCTGCAATTGCATTTGGTCGATCTCCTGGTGGTATTGATTATGAATCACTTGATGGCCAGCCAGCACATTTATTTTTTATGATCGCTGCAAGTGAAGGAGCAAATAACGATCATTTGGAAGCCCTATCCCGCTTATCAACCTTTTTAATGGACGAAAAATTCCGTAAGAAGATTCTTGATGCAACGACAAAAGAAGAAGTTCTACAAGCCGTAACTGATAAAGAAGCAGAGGTGGATGCTGAAGAAGAGCCAGCAAAACAGGCAGAAGCATCACAAAAAATTCTCGCTGTAACAGCTTGTCCAACAGGTATTGCGCACACGTATATGGCAGCAGAGAAACTGTCAGAAACAGCCAAAGAAATGGGCATTTCCATTAAAGTAGAGACAAATGGGTCTGGCGGCGTAAAAAATCGCCTGACAAATAAAGAGATTGAAGAAGCCGACACCATTATTGTTGCTGCCGACACAAAAGTTGAAATGGAGCGTTTCGATGGAAAGCCGGTTATTGAGACCGGTGTTGGAAAGGCAATTCATGAAGCAACTGACTTATTAGAGCGTGCAGTAAATAACGACGCACCTATATATCATGCTGAAAAGTCAGATTCAGGAAGTAGTGAAAAAGAAGGACGTAGCGGTTTCTATAAGCACTTGATGAATGGTGTTTCCAACATGCTTCCATTTGTTGTTGGTGGTGGTATTTTAATAGCCATTTCATTTTTCTGGGGTATCGAATCGGATAACGAGTTTGCTAGTATGCTAAGTACCATCGGTGGTGGAAAAGCATTCTACTTAATGGTACCTGTGTTAGCTGGCTTTATTGCATCCAGCATTGCTGACCGGCCAGGGTTTGCTCCAGGTATGGTTGGTGGGCTAATAGCCACAACTGTCACAGGCGCTGAAGGTGCTGGTGGTGGCTCTGGATTTCTTGGTGGTTTGATTGCAGGTTTCCTAGCAGGTTATGTAACATTACTAATTAAGAAGGCATTTGCAGGATTACCGGAATCACTGGAAGGTTTAAAACCAGTCTTATTCTATCCGTTATTCAGTATCGCAATAACTGGGTTGATCATGATGACAATTAACCCGCCATTAACAAAAGTATATACAGGACTATCATCATTTTTAGAAGGTATGGGTGGGTCTAACCAAATCCTGCTCGGACTTATTTTAGGTGCTATGATGGCATTCGATATGGGTGGACCAGTTAACAAAGCTGCGTACACATTCGGCATTGCTATGCTAGATGCACAAAACTATACGTTTATTGCCACTGTTATGGCTGCCGGCATGGTACCTCCTCTAGGGATGGCACTTGCAACAACATTATTTAAAAATAGGTTCACAAAAACAGAACGTGAAGCAGGAAAAACAGCATACGCTCTAGGTGCATCCTTTATCACAGAAGGTGTTATTCCATTTGCAGCAGCTGACCCTGCACGTGTTATTCCCTCAATCGTTGCAGGATCCGCAGTAACTGGCGCCCTGACAATGATGTTCGATATCGCCTTACGTGCACCACACGGTGGGTTATTTGTAATCGGCCTTGTCGATGGTGGAGTTAGTAAAGTTCTATTATATCTAGCGGCCATTATTATAGGAACAGTAGTAACAGCATTACTTGCCGGCTTACTAAAAAAGAACGTAGGAAAAACAGCATAAATAAAAACCAAAGCGCATCCATTTCGTCTTGGGTGCGCTTTGACTATTTAATTACTTTACATCGATTAAAAATTCCTGGTCATCACCGATCGTTAAACTAACCTCACCGGATTCACTAAAGGAATAAGGTTCAAGCTCATAAATTTCTTCGATTTCATATTCATCTTTCAAATTCTGGGATGTACCTTCTACTAAAGATACGGACGGATTCCAAGTTTCCTCTTTACCAGATGGATATTTAACGGTAATTCTGCTATCGTTCTTTAAATTTAAGTTATCCCAAGAAACTAAATGAATGTTAGATTCCTGGTCTTCAGTTACCAGACTATCAGCATAATAGCCAATTTCTCCGATATCTCCAAACACCGTATGATTACTGCCATTCACTTGAATATCAAGGTAAGGTGGCTGATACGTAATTTCATGATAAATACCATATGAAATAGATAGTACAGCAGCAATAGAAAGCCCGATAATAAGCTTTGGAAATGTTCCCTTTTTAAAGCTGCTCATAAACTCCGAAAAAGTCGCAAACTTATCAATTACTACTAAAAGTATTATAAGGACTATGAGAGAAATACCAATTACAATATACATGCTTTAGTCACCTCTTTCATTTTTAAGACATAACGGTTCGCATGGATTTTATTGGATTGAGTTTGCAATATTTATTATATCTTCTATAGAAAAATGGGACTCAGAAGCATCAGGAGACTCCATTATAGATAACTCATGGAGATGCCCCTTGTCATTTTTCCATTTCAAGGCATTTTCCCCTGTAATTTTTGCCACAACTCCATTATCTAATGTTACCTTATCATATGTCTTACTGTTTTTAGTAATGGCATTACCATACCAAGTTGTGAGTATAAGATGATAACTCGGATTGTCACCGATATATAAAAAACTTGTCTGAACAATTCTGCCGTTTGGGTCATTCATTGGTTCGCTTATATACGTAAATTGAACATTATAACTTTCTGAAGGTAATTTTGAAGGAACAACAATATTTTCTTGAACACTTTCCGGTAGTTCCGCAATTTTTTCTTTTACATCACTAGGGTAATCTGATGTTAATTGTTCTATCTGATTATTATCTTGTGAATCAATCATTGAAAATAATAAAACTGCAAATCCTATGAAAAGGATTATTGTTGTTAACCTGGGCATTAAATGCTTTTTCCATTTAGATTTGCTTGAAGGTTGCAGCCATTCATTAAATTTTTCTTTGTCTGTCTCTGTTAACAAAGGGGCAGGTCCGATATAGTTGTCAAATTCTTTTTCCAGATTGGTACCCTGTTTATTCAACATCATAGCCCTCCAACTTTGTTCTTAGTTTCCTTTTCCCACGCATGATCCTAGTCTTTACGGTTGATTCATTGATTCCTAACGATTGACTAATTTCTTTTATACTTAAATGCTTATAGTACATTAAAGTAATTACTTCGCGATATTTGATAGGGAGCGATAGAATCGTCTGAATAATCGTTTGTTGCCTCTCTTTCTCTAGTGATATTTGTTCTGCAGATTTTTGTTTCTTAATTGATTTCATAGATTCGTTATACTGTAAAAATCGGTGGATAGGAGAACGCAAGTAATCTTTGCAAGTATTAATGGCTATTCGATATAGCCATGTTTTCAAGGCGGAATTTGAATTAAAACCAGACAATTTTTTATACGTCTTGATTAAAAACTCTTGAAAAATATCATCCGTTTGTGCATGGTTTTTAACATAGGTGAAAATTAAACGCTTAATTTCTTCCCCGTAAAAATCGATAATATAATATATTATTTCTTCCCTGGATTTTTCTATAATATCGGTATCCCTATCCCTTTGCTCCAAAATTTAACACCTGCTTTTTAGTTAATATTTCTTTAGACGATTAAAAAGTGGAATGGGTCCCACATTTTATCTTTTAAATAATAAATAGCTTTGCCAATTGTTTTGGCAAAGCATTTTATCTCCATTAAAAAGGCTTCAATATCATTAAGGCAATTACTATTAAAAAAATAACATTTTCAATGCGCTCGAAGAAAAACAGTTTTTTGGAAAGTATGAAGTAGTCAGCTGGAATTTCATCACCATTGTGTTCCATTAATATTGCCTTAATAGGCTTGGACCTTGGTAACAGTACAGTAGGGCCAAATCCTAACGCTATTAAATACAATACCAAACTGGTTACATACCAGCCTTGTGCAAATAAATATGGCTGTAGATACCCCATCAACAAGCCGGTTATCAATAGCAGCGTCCCACCGACCATTACAAAGATATGCAGTCGGTTACGTATTATGTAAGCATGCTTCAATTCAGTCATTGTTGTTGCTTTAGTCACAATATAAATCATCACAAACCCTGGGCCCATACCCAGTATCGCTGAGAAAACATGGATAAAAACAAGCAACTCATAAAATGTCATTTTAATTGCCTCCTGCAAGTAAAACATGGTTTATTGCAATCATATAAATTTACCTACATAGGGGCTGTGACATTACACACATTTATTAGTAACTTTGTAATAAAATTGTGTCCAAAATTAGTACATCCCCACATATCGTTTCAGAATTGCATCGACCCTGGGGCCATACGACTCCCCAAAAATATTCAAATGAACAAGCAGATAATAGAGTTGATATAAGGCTTTAACATCCTCATAATCATCCCTTAAAGGAAAACGTTCTACATAAGCTTGATAAAAATCCCCGGAATAGCCACCAAACAGTTCCGTAAAAGCAAGTTCAAAATGTCGGTCTCCATACAAGAATGACGGATCAATCACATATGGGTTGCCACCTGCACCTACAAGCCAATTTCCACCCCATAAGTCACCATGTAAATAAGATGGATCAACATCATCAGGTATCCACTTTTCCAGATTCAACAGTAATTTTTCCATTCGGATTCGTCGATTTCCCGTAATACTGTTTTGCTCAATCCCTTGCGTTAGTTGGGCGGAAAGCCTGCTATCCCGGTAATATTCCAGCCAGCTTGAAAACAGTCCATTCGGCTGTGGCAGTACACCAATGAATGTATCATCCGGAAAGCCATGCTGACTGTTAAAGGTCTGATGCATTTTTGCTATTCGATCACCTAGCTTTGCTTCTGTATCCTGTGACTCTCGTCCTTCAACCCAATCCATAACAAGAAACGCATTCTTTTTCTCATCAGAATATGCCAGCACTTCAGGAACAGAAACCGAATTTGTTTCCCTGATTAAACGAAGACCTTTGGTTTCCAGCTCAAAAAAACGTTCCGGCGCATCCGTATGATATTTAATAAAATACTGTCGTTCATTTGTTTCAAGAAAAAAGCTTTCATTAATTGATCCACCGAATGTTTGCTTAACCTGCTTTAGTGTTGAAAAGTCACCTGCCGCATGTAATGCTTGTTCGATGAATTTGTTCATTATTATGCCTCACTTTCTATGACGATTTTTTGAAGGAAAAGAAAATGATCGATAGATTCGTTGCTAAAAACAAACGATAATTATCTATAATCACTTCCAGTAGAGTCTGGGATGTATCTACATATAAACCAGCGAATAATATAAGATTTGCGATGATGAGAATAACGATTGCCGTAAGCTGGAAACTTAGCTTTCCTTTCAAAAAATCAAAAAACGGATTTACTAAAAAGAAAAACGCAATAAAGTAAACGATAAAATAGAGTACTACCACAATAATAGATTTTGTTATAAGTGCGTTTACCGCAACATCATTTCCCATAATGTTTTCAACGATATAGAATAATAACATGATAGCAGAGCCAATAATAGTTGCGGTCATTATTTCCGATGTGTAATAGAGTTTCTTTAACATTAATATCCTCCTGAAACTATCTTTAGCACTATATTATCATGAAATCACGCTTTATCATGGAGCATTTTCTGAACTTTTTTAATTTCATAGAGAATTTCCTCTTTTTCCTGTTCGTCTTCTGCTTCCATACTCATCAGCTGGGTCAGTTTAAGTTTAAGTTCCCGAATTTCATTATCGTTGCTCGGATCACTTTCAGTAGCACTATTTTTGTGTTCCAGAAATTCGTCATAGGTTCCAACATAATCGTTCACTCCCTGATCTCCCAGTTCGATAATACGATTTGAGGTCTTTTTAATTAGATAACGATCGTGGGAAACAATGACAAGTGCTCCCGGATATGCTTGTAAAACATCCTCGATAACTTCCTTCGTATCTACATCCAGGAAGTTTGTTGGCTCATCCAATACCAGCAGATTGGCGTTGCTGAAATAAAGATTGAGAAAGGCTATGCGGCATTTCTCTCCCATGCTCAAGGTTGAAATTTGCTTAAAAACAGATTCCCTTGAAAATAAGAAACAACCCAGAATCGTTCTTGCATCAGTTTGCGTCATCCCTGGCAATTCAAGCATACTATCTAGAATCGTCTTTTGCTCATCCAGATTTTCCAACTCTTGTGCGAAATAGCCGATTTTCGTTTTGGGGTTTTGCCTTATACCACCCTTCTCGGCAGTAAAGGCACCTGTAATAAGCTTTAATAGAGTCGACTTTCCCGAACCATTCGGACCAACCACTCCAATACGATCACCCCTGTATATAGAGGTGTTTAAGTTGGTAAAAAGCTCCTGTTCCGTACTGTAGGAAAAAGATAGATTCTCTATTTGCAGCAATCTCTTTCCTGAAAAAGCACTGTCGTCCAGCTTTACATTTAATTTCTTTTCAGCTTGGGGTTTCTGCACTTTATTATTTTCCAGTCGTTCCAGTTCCTTTTCTTTCGCCTTGAACCGTGATATGTTTTTCTTTGCTTTTGAACGCGCGAAGTCATTTTGTCCTGCTGCTTTATGAGCCTGCTGAAACCATTGCTGGTAGTTTCGAATTGTCTTTAGTAAATCTTCTTTTTTCTGTTCTTGCTTACGATAAGTTGATTCCTGTGTACGTCGCTCAACTTCTTTTTGTTCTCGGTAAGCAGAATAACCTCCCTCATATCGTTTACATTCATCCGTCTTCAGTTCATAAATTGCATGTGCTGTACGGTCCAGAAATAAACGATCGTGGGAGACAAACAACACAGCACCCTTATAATTCACAAGCCATTCTTCCAGCCATTCAATCGTTTCTTTATCCAAGTGATTTGTCGGTTCATCCATGATAATACATTCCGGATTTAGCAAAATAAGGCGGGCAAGCTGAGCCCTCGTTTTTTGACCACCACTTAACTGATCATACGAACTTCCCCACACTTCTGAAGTTAGTTTAACTTGATGCAATGCAGATTCTGCCTTAGCGTCCAGGCTATATCCATCGAGACCTATAAATTCATTATAGATTGCTGTATAAATTTCCATATTGATTTCGGGTTGCGTTTGCACATGTTCGAGTTCTTTTTTCAGGTGATAAACCTTTCCAGCAGCACTTTGGACAAATTCCAGGGTCGTTAGGTTTGAATCAACAGATGGATCCTGTTCAAGCACACCCCAATCATCTGACGGAATAAATCGTTGAATAGACCCCGCGTCAAATGCTGTTTTTTCGAGCAATCCATTCAGAAGCGATGTTTTACCTGATCCATTCCGACCAAATAATGCCACATGTTCACCCTGTTGCAGCTCAATATCGATGTTCTGAAAAATCATATTGCCGTTCCATTCCTTGCTAAGACCTTTCGCCTTAAAAACAAACATATCCATACCCCCATAGTAAAAAACACAGGAATCTGCCTGTGAATGATTACGATGGAAATATGGATATACAGGTTCACGGAAAAATTTTTAATTATGATTGCCACCCGTTAAAAAGTACACACACGTATCCCATTCGTTTCATTCAGACAGAAACGCTCGTTTGAATTTTTTCAAACTTGATTGGAAAAAACGTGGGTTTACTTCATTGTCGGGTAGGTCCTCCTTTGGTTAATCTTTCTTTTATCATACGGATGTGGTGCAACTGTGTCAAATCACGCTTTGTCTTCTTGATACAATTTCATCGGATTTTCCTGCGCTTCTTCTAGCGGCATATGTACCATACGAATTTGACGTTCAGCCTTTGTTTTTTTTAACTCTTCATAAACAAACTCCGACTTTTCTAACCCTGCTACAACAGCATCCTCAGCTGTGGCACAATAATATATAGTTTCAATCCCAGCATAATACATTGCTGTCATGCACATCGGACACGGCTCTCCGCTCGCGTACATGGTATAACCCTGTAAAACATGTGTATGCATCTTCTTCTGAGCTTTTCGCATCGCCTGTATTTCTGCATGTGCAGTAATATCAAAACGTTTATGTAATTCATTGACCCCTTCTTCAACCAGGTTATTGTTTTTCACCAGGACTGCACCAAAAGGTTCACCACCATTGCGAACATTATCTGAAGCTAACTCCACTGCTCGTTCCATAAATTTATCCATATTATAACCTCCTCGCATATTATGAAAGCAGCTATCTCCATCATAAGATAACTGCCTCTTCATTATATTTAACCTAACTTTACTGTCATTAATCGATAATGTCCAATCTCTAGCTAATCAGTAATCACATTTAGACCAAAACTCTCCAGTCCGCCGACTAGAGGCTGCGCTTCATGTGGTACGTGTACCTCAATTATCATCCCAAGAGGGGCTTGTTTTACATAATTGAACACCTCGTTACGCGGATGTTCTCCGTTTAGAATCCGCTCACGTAGATCAATGATAGCTCTTTTCCCTTCCAACTGTACATCCAGCATCTTTTCACCCCAACCTGCCAAAGGCTTTAATACTTAAACTAGCATTTCATAACAAGGATGGCTACGTCACTTAGAGCTTTTAATGCATGGCGCTCATATGGTTCCATACGCAGTATCGTTTCCTGATTAATCGTATAACCCTTATTGTTAAGCGTGAATTCAACCTCACCTTTTTTAACAAATATAAACACGTGTTTCGGTGAGTCGTGCTCTTTAATTTCTTCACCAGCTTTTAATTTGATGTGCATTATTTCACAGTTATCCTCATCAAAAACCTTTTTCCCCTCAACAGGCTTCGTTATCTCATGGTCTACTGTTATAAGTTGCATTCTGACACAACCTTTCATTATTTAAATTAAGTCTTGCCTACAGTGTAACCAATATCACAATGAAGTAATGTGATAAACATCACACATCGCCATATTTTTATAGTCCATTGATTTTTACTGTCTCATCGGCTACAATTTAGTTGAAAATAATTATCAATTACACGCATATGGATTTATAGAGGAAACAACGAGGAGGACATCAAATGGAACAAACAAGAAAATCAACAGCACTTGCAACAATTATCCGAGAACGCCGTGCTGTTAAAAAAGGCTATAATGATAAACCTGTAACAGAAGAAACGGTGATGAACTTACTGGATGATGCAACATGGGCCCCAACTCACGGTAACCGACAGCCATGGCGCTTTATTTTTGTTGGGCCAGAGCAAAAAGAAACATTTACAGAAAAAGTTGCTGCCACATATCCAGAAGAAAAGCAGAAAAATCGCAGAGAGTACCTGAATGAACCGAATGCATTCTTAATAGTTGTGATGGATGTACCCGATAATCAAAAGCAATGGGACGAAAACTTTGGAGCAACAGCATCCATGATTCAAAACTTTTGGCTGCTTGCCTGGGAACAACAGCTTGGTGTCGTATGGAAAACAAACCCACACATTTATGATCCAAAAGTAAAAGAAATTCTCGATGTTGGTGAGGATGAGAAAATAGTAGGGTTCATCCATCTTGGGTACTTTGATGAAAAGCCTATTAAAAAAGGTAGAGTACCAGTTAGCGAGAAATTCTCAACGTTTAAAGGGTAATAGAAAAGGGTGTCATATTAAGCGTTGCTTATATGACACCCTTTTATGTGATGTATTGCAATGTCTCTTGATTGTTTTGTGGTCGATATATTCATTTTCCGGTCGATAAACTCATTCTCAAGTTGATATATTCGTTTTCCGATTGATAAACTCATTCTCAAGTTGATATATTCACTTTCCAGTCGATAAACTCATTCCCAAGTTGATATATTCACTTTCCAGTCGATAAACTCATTCTCAAGTTGATATATTCATTTTCCTGTCGATAAACTCATTCTCAAGTTGATATATTCATTTTCCGGTTGATAAACTCATTCTCAAGTTGATATATTCACTTTCCAGTCGATAAACTCATTCTCAAGTTGATATATTCATTTTCCGGTCGATAACCCCAATCTCAAGTTGATATATTCATCTTCCGGTCGATATACTCATTCTCAAGTTGATATCCCCGTTTTCCGGTCGATATTTTCACACATAATTTAATAATAAAGACCGCTAGAGTTACAACTGTAACCCCAGTGGCCAGCCCTTTTCCTTATTCTTCATCCCAAACAGCGCTTTTCAGCATACTGTTTTTCTGATGACGATCAATTGCTAGCTCGATCAATTGAGTAATCAATTCCGGATAGGAAACCCCACTGATTTCCCACAGCTTCGGATACATGCTAATTCGAGTGAATCCAGGTAATGTGTTAACCTCGTTTACATACACTTCTCCGTCCTCAGTTAAAAAGAAATCAACACGGGCTAAGCCTTCACACTCAAGTGTTTCAAACACCTCAACAGCTGCCTTCTGTACTTTTGCAACCATTTCGTCTGATAGATCTGCTGGTATTTCCAGTTTTGCTCCGCTTTCATCAATATACTTTGACTCATAGGAGTAAAATTCCGTTTGTGGCAAAATTTCACCTGGAACTGATGCTTTAGGATGTTCATTTCCTAATACAGCACATTCTATTTCACGGCCAACAAGACTTTCTTCGACAATAAGTTTATGGTCATATTGAAATGCCTCACCAAGCGCTTTATAAAATTCTTCCTTCGATGAAACTTTACTAACTCCAACTGAAGAGCCTTGATTTGCTGGCTTAATGAACATTGGCGTTCCAATTTGCTCTTTTATTTCGTCGTAATTAATCTTATCTTTTTTTGCGCTTGAAAAAGCTAGGCCATTCGCAACATTAACATCCGCTTCTTTTAACAAACGTTTAGCGACATCTTTATCCATACAAACAGATGACCCTAAGACATTCGAACCGACATATGGGAGGTTGGCAATTCGCATCATTCCTTGTAAGCTGCCATCTTCTCCTAATGTACCATGGACAATCGGAAACACAACATCTAGCTGGTCTAGAGCACCTGCATTTGCTGCATGTATCATTTGATTATCGGTCTCTCCAGGCACTATTGCTATCGTATCGTTTGATTTGTTTAATTGAATTAATTTTGGGTTTTCAGCATTAATTAAGTAGGAAGATTGATCATTTATATGCCATTTACCTTGTTTATCAATCCCGATAAGAACAACATCATATTTATTTTTATCAATTGCATCAACAATATTTTTAGCTGATTGTAATGATACTTCGTGTTCAGCCGACTTTCCGCCAAATATAATACCAACTTTTTTCTTCGTCATCATCAGAACTCCCTTGAAAAAAATCATATATATCTAAAATAGCACAAAAAGGGTTGTTTGAAACAGAAGAAAAACAAAAAAACGAACAGCACCCTATTTTACTGTCCGTTTTTTAAAAATTTAAATCATCTTCTCTGTCAGCTTCATATATTCATTTATCGCTACAATAGTTGGTTCCAGAGATGCTTCCCAAAATTCCTTCTCTCCAATGTCCTTGTTGAGGAATCGACTTGCTAAATCCTCTACTGTCACTTTTCCAGAGTTTTGCAGCAAGGCATCATATTGTTCCGGGAATTGTTTGCCTTGTTCTTTTGCCATGGCGTAGATACCATTACTGAATAAATAACCAATGGTATACGGGATGTTGTAGAAAGCTAAATCTGTGTGAAAAAAGTGAGGAATAGTCATCCACAAATATTTATTATCTTCATCCAAAGCATCGCCATAAATTTTCTTTATCATGCCTTCCATTAAATTTGAAATTTCATTTGCTGTCAGCGGTCCTTTTTTTCTTCTCTCATATAACTTTTGTTCAAATTCAAACATAGATGGGACGACAACCTGATACTTTAATCCATTTAGGATTTTCATTTCCAGTAGGGACAATTTATCTTCTTCACTTGGTGCATGCTCAATAGCAGCATCCAGTACCAAGTTTTCTGCAAAGGTCGATGCGGTTTCCGCAACACTTGTGCTTATTTCCTGTGTAAAGGCAGGCTCATCTTGCAAAATATAGTTATGGTAAGCATGTCCAAGCTCGTGGGCAATTGTCACAACGTCCTGGTAGCTACCTGTGAATGTTAGGAATATCCGACTTTCTTTCTTCAGTGGCATAAAGGCACAAAACCCTCCATGCGTTTTACCTTTGCGATCTTCAGCTTCAATCCAGCCTTCATGAAAAGCCTTCTCAGCAAACTTACCAAGCTTGTCGCTGAACTTATAAAACTGGGTAATAATAATTTCTGCAGTTTCCTGATAAGATATCTTCTTATCCGATGTAAAGCTCGGTGTTTCCATGTCATACCAGGCTAGTTTTTCAAGCTCCATTACTTGAGCCTTCCTGTTAAAAAAAGTATGAGCGACTTCTCTTTTGTCATTTATTGCTGATACCATTGTTTGAACTGTTTGTTCATTAATTCGATTCTCTTCCATCGCTTCCTTCAGCACATTGTCCCAGCCACGTTGTTTATAGACATCAAGCCGAAAACCATTGATCCTGTTTAAAACTGTTGCAAAGGATTCTGCCCGGTCCTCACATACCTCAACGATATTTCGCGCTATATTTTGTCGTACAGATCGATCGCTTGAAAACAGGTATCTTCCCGCTTGTCCAAACGAGATTTCCTCTTGCTTACCGTCTTTTTCAACAGGGAATCGCAGAGCACCCATCATTTGTTCATAATAATCTTCCCAACCAATAAACCCATTGACGGAAAGCTTGTTTATCATTTTTTCCATTTCTATAGGCAACTTATCGTCCATTTTGTGCCTTCGTTCTTCTAAGTAAAATTGATATTCTTTCACTTCGTCGTGATTCATTAAATTTTTCCACCTAGCTTCTGAAATTCCAGCCAAGATTTCGTCTAAATCAATTTTTAGTGATTCATAATCAGCTTGAAGGTTTGCGCTTTCATCCACTAATTTAGATACATCTGGATCATCAACATTTACTGCATAGAGACAAACCAGAAATTCATCTAGCTCACGAGACGCATGCTTGAATTCCTGGATTTGTCGAAAAAGATCAATTAAATCTTGCTCAGAGTAAAATTGATCAAACGTTTGAATAATTTTCTGCAACCCTTTCATATCATGCTTTAACTGCGAAATTAATCCATTTAATTCACTTGATTCTTTTCCACCTGCGTACAGGGAATCAAGACTCCAATTCTCGCCAATTACTTTCTCCATTAAAATTCCTCCCTAGACTCTCACTAACTAATAGTATAGTTTATTTCGGTATTTCATGTATCCGCCCCAAGACTTATTAACCATCGTTATCAAGGTTGATTTCGAGGCTCTCCACCATGGAAGACTGAGAAAGTAAGTGTTTAATTTTAATAAAGGTAATTTTCTAAAATATTTTTGCTTTTTCAGGCAATAAATCTATCCAACACAATATATATTTGTTAATCTTTAGGATAAAGTAAGCAAAATCCAGCGCAGGAAATACACGGAGACTCCTGCGGGAAAAGCAACAGCTGAAAATCCCGCGGGAAGCGATTTTTGCTTCCGAGGAAGCTGAAGCGTTGCCCTAAGGTGCGCGTAGTGTATTTCCACAGCGGTGTCATAACAATCAAGTATTTTCGACTACGGAAACTTAATTTTTTTAAAATACCTTGACATTAGTAACAAACTCCCCTATGATTAGTAACAACAATTTAAATCGACTTAGCAATGACGAAGATTAGTAATCTGTATGAACACTTTAGAGAGCTGACGGCTGGTGTAAGTCAGTGTGCGCGTATAGATGAATGGACTTCTGAGCTTCCAAACCGAACCTTGTAAGTCAGTAGGCTTTGGCGACCATGTCTCATCGTTATACGAGACAAATATTAAGTAATTCATTACTTAATATTGCCAAAGAGAGCTGATTTTTCAGCTAATAAAGGTGGTACCACGGTTCCTCGTCCTTTTCGGATGGGGGACCTTTTTGTATTCAAAAAAACTATATATAATAAATCGTCGAGTAAGAGGAGTAAGCTTTTTGCAGCGTTTAAGAGAACCGGTGGTGGTGAGATACCGGTACGTGAATAATAGCCGAATGGACTTACGAGAGGTTTCCTGAATGGCAGTAGGGAAACACGGAGCTCCGCCGTTACACGGATAGGATATTAAGTTTTTACCGTATCCGAATGAGATGGAGAAATCATTACAATCTCCAATAGAGGTGGCACCGCGGTCACAATCGTCCTCTGCAAACACATTCCATATGTGTTTTGCAGGGGATTTTTTTATTTCTTACATAGAAACTGGAAAGGAGTTTTACGAATGGAAACAAAAACACAAACACTCGATTACAAGTTTATTAAACAAAACGCCGACACATTAACTCCAATTGGAATATACAAAAATCTTCAAGGAACGAAGAAATTTCTTCTAGAGAGTTCATTCCAACATGAGGAGAAAGGCAAATATTCCTTTATTGGTACAGATCCTTACCAGGAAATCATCGGAGAAGGAAACGAAACATCTGTTTTCAATCATGGGCATGAAAAAAAGGAGCAACAAACAGAAAATCCTTTATCCGTTTTAAAACAAAAGTTGCCCAAAATGGATGTGGATCTGCCGTTTCCATTTTTCGGAGGTGCTGTAGGTTACATCGGATATGATTCAATCCGTTCCTATGAAAACATTGGCGAGGATTTACCTGATGCTATTGAAATGCCAGATATTCATTTAATGCTTTATAAGAATGTAATTATTTTTGACCACAGCGATGAATCGGTTTACTTAATCGCAACAAATCTTGAACAGCAGCCTGAATCTGTATTAGATGAACGTCTAGAGGAATTAAAAAAAGCATTATTACCAAACCAAACAACAGATCCAACGACTGAGGGAGAGATCACATTCGAACCTGAAATGGATAAAGAAACATTTATGCGCAATGTCGAAATTGCTAAAGAACATATAAACCAGGGTGATATCTTTCAGGTTGTCTTATCACAACGAATGAAAGCTACCATACATGGTGATCCGTTTTCGTTTTACCGAAAGTTGAGAAAGACTAACCCGTCCCCTTACATGTTCTATATCGACTTCGACGATTATGTCGTTTTAGGAGCATCGCCGGAAAGCCTTATTGAGACAACTGGTCAGGATATTATTACAAACCCAATCGCTGGAACGCGTCCTCGCGGCAAAACGAAGGATCAAGACAAGGAACTGACCAAGGAGCTTCTTGCTGACGAAAAGGAAATTTCCGAACATCGGATGCTAGTTGATTTAAGCCGCAATGATCTTGGCCGAGTTTGTGAAATTAATAGTATTTCTGTTCCAACTTACATGACGGTAGAAAAGTATCAGCACGTTATGCACATGGTATCTGAAGTACATGGCAAATTAACTTCCCGTTTTTCGAGTATTGATGCTTTGATATCCTGCTTGCCTGCTGGAACAGTTTCCGGGGCACCAAAAATCCGGGCAATGCAGATCATTAATGACTTAGAAACTTTAAAGCGCGGTGTATATGCAGGCGGTGTTGGTTACATCAGCTTCAATTATGACATGAATATTGCCCTAACCATCCGGTCACTTGTTGTAAAAAATAATTACGCCTACCTGCAGGCCGGTGCTGGTATTGTTTACGACTCAGATCCTGAGACCGAGTATAACGAAACATTGCATAAAGCAAGATCATTAATGGAGGTGACGAATTATGATTTTACTAATTGATAACTATGATTCATTTACCTATAACATTTTTCATTACTTTGCCAGCCAAGGTGCCGAGGTAAAAGTTTGTCGGAATGATCAGATTACTATTGAAGAGATTTCTGAAATGAATCCGGAAGTTATTATTATCTCCCCTGGCCCCGGAGTACCAGAACAAGCTGGGATCTGTACAGAGGTTGTAAAAGAATTTCATAAAAGTACACCGATTCTGGGTATTTGCTTAGGGCATCAAGTAATCGCACATGCTTTAGGTGCTGCCATTAAACAGGCAAACACAATCAAACATGGCAAAACATCCTTAATTACACATAATGGCGACGGATTGTTTAATTATTTGACACAGCCGCTTGAAGTAATGCGTTACCATTCGCTGGTAATCAACCGACAAACATTACCATACGAATTGGAGGTCGTTGCCAAGTCTTTAGAGGACAACGAAATTATGGCGATTAAACACAGACAGTACCCAGTCTATGGCATACAGTTTCACCCTGAATCAATCGGTACATTAACTGGTATGAAGATGATTCAAAACTTTTTAGAAATAATCGGAAAGGAGTTTCGTCATGAAAAACTATCTTGAAAAATTATTGAATAATGAAAACCTCAATCTGGAGGAAATGAAAGACGCCACAGCATACTGTTTCTCAAATGAAGTTAGTGAAAGTGAACTCGCTTCGTTCTTAACAGCACTACGAGCTAAAGGGGAAACACCAGAGGAAATCGCTGGTCTTGTTGAAGTTGTACGTTCCGAGTCAAACCAAACCACAAATAGTCTGCCGAATGTAATGGATAATTGCGGTACAGGTGGTGACCGCTCATATAGCTTTAACATCAGTACGACCGCAGCGTTTGTGATTGCCGGTGCTGGTGTAACCATTGCCAAGCATGGTAACCGCAGTATTACAAGTAAAACAGGAAGCGCAGACGTACTGGAACATTTAGGTGTTTCGTTATCTTTTTCAAAACAACATGTAGAAGAAATGCTGCACGATAACAACATCGCTTTTTTATTCGCTCCACATGTTCATCAGGGAATGAAGCGATTCATGAAGGTACGCAAGGATTTACGAATACCAACGATTTTTAACCTTATTGGACCACTAACAAATCCTGTCGATTTAGACTCACAGCTTTTAGGCGTTTATCGTCGCGATATGCTGCCTATGCTTGCTGAAACGCTACACAAATTAGGCAGAAAGCGTGCACTTGTGATAAACGGTGCTGGACATATGGATGAAGCTTCACTTGCTGGTGAGAACCATATCACATTACTGGATCAGGGAAAAATCACTTCATTTACACTGCACCCATCTGAGGTCAACTTACCTGTCTATGATAACCAGCAAATCCGTGGCGGAGACGCAAAGGATAACGCAAAAATTTTACTGCAGGTTTTACAAGGAAAGCAAGGTCCCTATTACGATACGATACTTCTGAATGCCGGCCTTGGAATATTTGCAAATGGTACTGCATCATCCATTCAAGAAGGTATTACGAAAGCTAAGGAAAGCATCGATAGTGGAGCAGCATTGGAAAAACTGCAACGACTAGTGGAATACAGTAATAAAGTTTCAAGTGAGGCGATGTAATATGACTATTTTAGATAAAATTATTCGCCAGAAGGAAATAGAAGTCGAGCTATTAAAAAAACAGCCATTGCCTAAATTTTCGAATGGAGCCAAATCGATTAAGAAAATTGAACATACCTTTCATAATACACAGCAAATGAATGTTATCGCTGAAATTAAGCGCTCTTCCCCATCAAAAGGTGAAATTGATATGGCGGTTGATCCGGTAAAACAAGCAAAATTATATGAGTCATGTGGTGCTGGTGCGATTTCTGTCCTGACCGATGAAACATTTTTCAACGGTTCGATGGAAGATTTACGAAACGTTCGCAAGGCTGTCGATCTTCCTATTCTTTGTAAAGATTTTATGATTGATCCGATTCAAATTGACCATGCAAAACCTGCAGGTGCTTCGATCATTCTCTTGATCGTCGCTGCACTCTCAGATAATAAGCTTCATGAACTATTTGAATATGCAACACATCAAGGGCTTGAGGTGCTTTGTGAAGTTCATGATTCGAACGAGATGACGAGAGCCCTCGAACTTGGAGCAACCATTATTGGGATTAATAATCGAAATTTAAAAACCTTTGAAGTTGATTTGTCCGCTACAGAGCAACTGGCATCGATGGTGAACAATCCAAATATAATACTGATTAGTGAAAGTGGTATTAAATCCCGCGATGATGTCATTCAAGTCGGCAGAGAGGATGTGAACGGCATACTCGTCGGTGAAACATTAATGCGTTCCAATAACATAGCAGCGCTTTTTAATGAATTGAAAATCCCCATAACAAAAGGAGGTATACCAAATGCTCGTTAAAATCTGTGGTATAAAAACTGTGGAAGCTGCCAAAGAGGCTGTTAACGCTGGTGCAGATTTTATCGGATTTGTTTTTGCATCAAGTAAACGGCAAATCACACCAGAAAAGGCTGCACAGATTAGTGATGCTATCCCTTCTTCTGTTAAAAAAGTTGGTGTATTTGTAAACGAATCGGAAAGAAATATTTTACAAACTGCCGAACAAGTAGGATTAGATGTTATACAGCTTCATGGTGATGAGACAGCTGAGTTTGCTGCAAAGCTCCCATATACAGTAATTAAAGCATTCCCGATGATAACGGAACAAAATAATGTCATGCAATCATATCCAAGTGATTATTATCTGGTTGACAGTCCAAAGGGACCAAACCGTGGCGGTAATGGAACAACATTTGACTGGAATCTATTACAAGACTTGAACTCATCGAAAATTATTTTAGCAGGTGGACTTACCCCAGAAAATGTGCAGTCAGCAATTACAACTGCAAACCCTGCAGGCGTAGACGTATCAAGCGGAGTTGAAACTGATGGACAGAAGGATTTAGCCAAAATAAACCAATTTATCAGGAATGCGAAAGGATGAAAACAATGACAACATATACAATGCCAGATGAAAAAGGAAGATACGGCAATTACGGCGGGAGATTTGTTCCCGAATTATTAATGCCAGCACTTCTCGAATTGGAAGAGTCCTATGAAGAAGCAAAAAAGGACCCTGCTTTTTTAAAAGAACTAGATTACTATTCCAAAAATTATGTTGGACGTGAAACGCCGCTTTATCATGCCAAAAATTTATCCAATAAATTAGGCGGTCCTTCTATTTATCTAAAACGTGAAGACCTCAACCATACTGGCGCACATAAAATTAATAATACCGTTGGTCAAGCGTTATTGACCCTTCGAATGGGGAAAAAGAAAGTTGTCGCAGAAACCGGTGCCGGTCAGCATGGTGTTGCTACAGCTACAGTTTGCGCACTACTTGGCCTTGAATGTGTTGTATTCATGGGTGCAGAAGACATTAAGCGGCAAAAACTGAATGTCTTCCGAATGGAATTGCTCGGAGCTAAGGTCGAAAGTGTATCACAAGGAAGCGGAACCCTAAAAGATGCTGTTAATGAAGCATTACGCTACTGGGTAAGTCATGTTGAAGATACGCACTATATTATCGGTTCAGTCGTGGGGCCACACCCTTTTCCGAAAATCGTCCGTGATTTCCAGTCAGTTATCGGCGAGGAAACGAAACAGCAGTACCATGCGGAAACTGGCAATCTACCTGATGCAGTTATTGCCTGTATTGGTGGCGGAAGCAATGCAATGGGAATGTTCTATCCATTTATCCAAGATGAAAGTGTCAAAATGTATGGCGTTGAAGCAGGTGGAAGTGGGATCGAAACAAACAAACATGCTGCAACACTGACTACAGGAAGTATTGGCGTATTACACGGAACTATGTCCCACTTGCTCCAGGACGAACATGGGCAAATAGAAGAAGCACATTCGATTTCCGCCGGACTCGATTATCCTGGAGTTGGTCCAGAACACAGCCATCTCCACACATCAGACCGAGTGACCTATACATCCATTACGGACAAGGAAGCGATTGACGCATTTAAGTTCCTTTCCCAAACAGAAGGGATCATCCCTGCTTTGGAAAGTGCCCACGCTGTTGCATTTGCCATGAAACTTGCAAAAGAGATGGAAGCATCAGAGTCGATTGTTATTTGTTTATCCGGTCGTGGCGACAAGGATGTTGAATCAGTAAAAGATGTACTAGGAGGTAATCCAAATGAGTAACCAAGCCTTAGATTTAGCTTTAAAAGAAAAACAGGAAGCTGACCAAAATATATTAATCCCATATATAATGGCTGGCGATGGTGGCCTGGATATATTGGAAGATCGATTGAATTTTCTGCAGGAATGTGGTGCAGCAGCTGTTGAACTTGGGATTCCCTTCTCAGACCCGGTAGCAGATGGACCTACTATTCAGGATGCCGGAAATCGAGCACTTGAAAATGGAACAACCCTTACCAGCGTCCTGGAAACCCTGCAACGCTTTCGTGAAAGACGATCGATTCCTGTGATTCTCATGACTTATTTGAATCCTATCTATGCTTATGGTGTTGAAAATTTCGCTAAAGATTGTGTAAGTGCTGGTGTTAACGGTGTTATTATTCCAGACCTGCCGTTAGAAGAAGAAGCAATCATAATAGATTATTTAAAGAAACATTCTATTTCATGTATTCGACTAGCTGCTATGACAAGTCCTCCGGAACGAATTGAAAAAATCACGCAACGTACAGAAGGGTTTCTCTATGCTGTTTCTGTTACTGGAACGACAGGGGCACGAACAACACATGATAGCAAAGTAAAAACCTATTTACAGAAGCTGAAAAAATCAACAGAAAGTCCGGTGCTAGCGGGATTTGGTGTCTCCAGCTCTGAAAAAGCACACGAATTGGCTGCTGCTTGTGACGGTGTTGTCATTGGAAGTAAAATTGTCGACCTGTTTAATCAAGGAAAATCAGATGAAATTAGAGAACTGCTGCTGGAAAGCAGATAAATAAACCTGTCACGCTTTGTTCTATTAATCAAAGCGTGACAGGCTTTTATTCATTTTTCTGCTGTTTACGGGCATCCTGATATTCCTCTTCAGTTATTTCACCCCTGCTGTGACGTTCTTTAAGGATATCAAGTGAACTTTTAGCAGGGTTCTTTTTAGCCCTGAAGCGTACTAGAATAACAATAAGAATAATCGCAACAATGATCGATAAACCAAATCTGATGTAACCTTCTGTTAGTATAGATAACAGCATGATATCACCTCACTGTTACTATTTCCTGTTTACATAGTTTTTAAGCATGATTAGAAAACTTGGCTTATCGATATAGATAAGACTTAGTTGCACTTATGCAGTAAGAAAGTATTTTACTTTCTTAACTGCCAAAAGTGCTAATAACATTTGAAATCACATAATAATTAGCATGTATTTCGCTCCTATTATTAAAATAACCCAATTTTTAACAGAATGAGGATCCGTTTTACTGATTCGACGGATCCTCATTCCGTTATTTCCTTAAAAACCCCCGTTGTAAGCTTGGGTTCGGATCCTCGTTCCGCTATTTGTCATTTCCTACCTCAAAATAGACTGATTTTCTGCTTTTAACGGAACGAGGATCCGTCTCACCCTTCCGAGAGCACCTTTTCTGCTATTTAGCGGAACGAGGATTCACTTCAATTGTTTGTCGGATCTGCAATACTAAATCCACTTATTTTATACTCCTAGATAGTATGATTTTTTCTACCCTAAAACTGAACCCGTTAGACTTAACGTATTATTTTTTCACAATCGGAATCCAAATTTCACAATGATGATCTTCAGCAGTTATATCTCCGTCAGTAGGGTATACCTCCAGTTCTGGACCACCCGCATGTTCATACCCAGTTGCTGGAAACCATTCAGCAAAAATACGCTCCCAGACTTTTTGAATTGCATCAGGGATCGGACCGATAACCGGAAAAACTGCCCAGGTTGACGCAGGTATTACTTTTTCTTCCCAATCGAAGGATGACTTCCTACCAGACTCAACTCCAATAAAATAGGTTAACTTTTCCTGTTCTTTGTCAAATTCCATGCAGCCACCGTAGATGACCTTTGCACCATAACTTTTCTCCAGCTTATCTGACACACCATTACCATTAATCTCATCCCAAAAAGCTGGAATCCTGCGAAGGTTTTCCCCATTAATTGTTGTCGTACGAATACCCTTGCCAACAATACTAAAATCTTCCTTTTCCACAATCCTGTAATCCATTTCCTCATCACCCTTTAATTGAATTTGAAACGAGAGACGCGGGAAAGCCTTCAATTGCTTATTTTGATTACGAACGGCAGATGGACTTATTCCATGTATTTTACGGAATGCTTTTGAAAATGACTCTGGCGTTTCATACCCGTATTTAAATGCAACGTCAATAACTCTTCTCTCCGAATGCATCAGTTCTTGTGCAGCCATCGTTAGCCTGCGTTTGCGGATATACTCTGCGACATTTACTCCCGTTAACATATGGAACATCCGCTGAAAATGAAATTTCGACATACAAGCAACTGCAGCAACATGTTCAATATGCAATTCCGCTTCCAGGTTCTTTTCAATGTAATCAATACTTGCGGCCATACGTTGAAGTCCTTCCATGTGCGCCCCCTCCTTTCCTAATCCAACCTTAGCATTCTCGTGTTCTCACATCCTGTTATTCTATGCTATTTTAAGACAGCATCCACTGTTTTACACGACCCTTGCCATTGTCCACATTTACTTCCGCATACGCACCATTAATAAATGTCATTTGAGGCGGGACATGGCCACAATCAATATCGTAAATGATTGGAATGCCCAATTCCGACTCAAGCTCCCGATAAACATCTTGTACCTGATAACCCTCAACCGGATGGTTTGCACTGCTTCGTCCAAACATGACACCTGTGCAGTTATCAAACCATCCAGCAAGCTTCATTTGAATCAGCGTTCGCTTTAAATCAGTTGTCGGCATATCACAATTCTCAAAGTACCATAAGATTGGTTCACCACTGATTGTACTCTTTTGAAAATCTCGAACATTACCATATGGTGTGCCAATAAGATGCCTTATTACATCAATACATCCACCAAGCAAACGGCCTTTGACTGAAGCATCTTCATCACTGATCGTTTTCCATACCGTTTCTTCTGTTAAGTGAAAAACATGTGGAGAAGGATTTTCATGATCCGACTCTTTTTGATACTTTTCCGATGAATGCTGAGTTATGGAATCCCCCTCTTCTGCTGACAGAACATTCTCCCACATGGCGGTGGTCTTGTCCGAGTAATCACCGCGCAAATCTACCAGATTAGTACCATGCGCTGTAGCAATTCCTGTTTTCAATGTAATAGATAGGAGCAGAACACTCGTATCAGAATACCCTAGAATCCACTTAGCTGGAATGGCGTTAAAATCTAACTTGTTAAGTATCTCCATTAGTAATTCTCCGCCCCAAGGCGGGATAACCATATCAATACTTTCATCCTGAACCATTTCATTAAACTCAGCAGCACGTTTTTCAGCAGGTGCAGACTTCGCCTTTACTTGCGTCCAGACGGTTTCACCACATTCAACCTGATACCCTTTCTCTTCTATTCGGGCACAAGCTTGTTTGAACATATCATGCAGTTCTGGCTCGACACCTGAAGAAGGCGCTGTTACACCAATGGTTGCATTACTCTTTAGCGATGGATACATAATCATGATTGAGCTCCCCTCCCTTAAAATATTATTCGTTATCATATCACATTAAGGAATAATATACAGCTATCCCAGCAAATAACATTGGAACTGAATTTATGGCAGAAGCGATTCCGTTGCGAATTAATTACTTTAAGATTATGAAGCAAAAAACAAGAAACTGCAAAACACGCAAAAAACCGCACATCCTACAGGAATGTGCGGCTTTCCGTAATAATTCATGGGTTAAAATCAATTACAAGACTTGTATCGATTTATACTAAATTATATGTCCTATAGTTAAAGTTGTACCGGCATATCCCCTACTGCAACCGCACATTAATGCTAATACCCTAGACAAGTTGCTCAATTTTAATAGAATTAGACTAGTAGACAAACAATAAAGAACCCTCTATATTCCTTTTTCAAATCTCCTTGTGTTTTTGTATCAATATTTGCATAAGCATATCTCATGTTATTTAAGTGACTTCTCAATCGCTGTGATTGTAAATATGCTTTAATACCTTCTGAACCAACTTCTTGTCCACCAAGCAATGTATTTGTATCTAATGCGTAAATGGATTTAACAATATTCACTTGTTTCTGGTTCAGTATGTGTGTAAGTGTATTCTGAACATTTTTTTCATAATTAGTTTGCACTTGTATTACAAAAAACGACATGGACTACTCTCCCTTATGTTATGGATTTTAAAATGTTTAGCCTATACAACTTCTTTCTGATTAACCTTTAATAATTTGTCTAAATCTAATTCACTAGCATTGTAAATAACCCCTGCTATAAACTTCATTCCAATGCCTTTTTCCTTACGCAGAATACGACTAATACTGCTTTCGTGTACGCCTATTCTCTTTGCTAATTCTCTGTTTGTTAAATTATGTTCATGTTTGTATGCCTTTAAATAAGCGATATTTACAAAGAATTCTTTTTCAGTAACCATCTAATAATACCCCTCCTTCAATTAAAATGAACTGTATTCCGTTAAAAATCTCAAAAAAAGACACCAAGTAATACTAACTTGATGTCTTTTATCTATTAAATTTGGGTGATATGAAAACAGTGTGTATAGAGTATTGAAAATCACCTTCTTTTAATTACTTTCTAAAAAACTTTTTATAGATAAGAATGGCTGTAAGAACCACTATAACAGCGAAAAGAAAAAATAAAGAAATAACAGAAAGTATTCGAACTGTGTCTAGCATAATACCCCTCCTTTTGTTTCTATATCATACATCTATTAGGTAAAAAGTCTCAATTTAACTTAAAACACTTTCAATTAACTGGATAAAAATGTAATATTTTAATTATACATAATATTTAAACTACCTTAGAACTAAGACTAAAATATAGGAGGGAGAAAGTCAATTTCATGAAATCTGCACCAATGCGAGGACATATATTCTTTTCCAAATAATAGGAGGTTGTTTTTATGAAGTTTTTTTAAAAATGGTTTTAGTTTTTACTGTCACATTCGCTACTTTCTTTTTATTTAATATGTCTGCCAGTGCGGAAGTATCAGATAAACAAGATATTGATGCCTTTAATCAAAAATTAGAAAAACAAAAAATTAGTGAACTAGTTGGAAAAAATTCAGAAGATGGTTTCGCTGTAAAAGAAGGAGAGCCTTTGACTATAGATTTTGAAGATGGAAGTTCTGTTACGTATGAAGTAACTGTCGAACCAGCAAATAAAAGTGGAATCTTCGCCACTACTCAAGGTACGATTAATTATTCTGCCAAAAAAACTTATACGTGGGGATTGGGTGGTTCAGCATCAGTAAGAATGCACATAGATAATGTAAGATCTTGGTCAGATAGATTGGGGGATTATCTTAGTACTTCTGATAGTAACGATTACCAAAGTATAGAATCAACTACATTTGCCACTGTTAATAGAGGATCGACAATTTCCAAAGATTATTGGGCAGACACACATTATAAAGGTATTAAAGGACAAGCAGAAGGAGTAATTAAATACAACATTGCGGGAGTTCACGGTCAAAAATCATATAGGTTTTCTATTAAAGTTGATCCAAGAACACCTTGGCAAGTTGAATTTATAAGTAACGGTGCATACTACTAATAAGATAATAGGAACATGGAAAATAGTGATTTAAAAGTAATAAAAACAGGAATGGAGAATTTACTCCCTTCCTGTTATTTTAAAAGTTTAATGCTATAGGGTAATTTAGACGGGTATCCTAAACGATACTCAACATACCTTTAAATTTCAAAAGCCTCTCCTGCTTCAGTAAAGTTATTCGCACGAACAATCTTATCAGAAAAACTGTTTACTGTACTTCTCTTTCCATTACCTATTAATACTGATAGACATTCAAATTTCTTTTGTGTTTTTGTATCATTGAATTTTTCTATAAATTCATCTGGTAAATTTGCTTCACCATCTGTTACAAATACAATATCAGCATTTTTAAAACGACTTTCATTTATTAAACGTAAGGCGTTTCTTAGTGGATCAAAAAAGTTTGTTCCACCGTTCATAAAGTTTTCTGCCAGAGTAACTAAGTCTAGTGTTGTGCTTTTTCCTTTAGAAAATTGGAAAAAGAAATTAAGGCAAAATCACGTTTTTGTTTTTTGGCATAAGATATTAGTGCAAGTGCGAACCCTTTACTTTGAGATTCTAAATCTCTCATAGAGCCTGATTCATCTAAGCAAAGTATAATTGGACCTTTACCCAATGTTTCCTTCCCTTTCTTGTCATACACCATTGTTTGACCTTCAACGAATTTTCGCATGAAGTCATTTTTAGCTTGTGGTATAGCTAAATTTGCTAATTCACTTGGTAACAATCGGTCTATATCATTACCTAATGAAACACCACGCCGTTCAATGGATTCTTCATGTTTGTTTTTTTGTTTTGAACGAGCTATTTGTTTGAAACGACCTGCCCACTCTGAAATGTCTAAAATCAGGAGGTTTTAATATGCAATCCTTTAACGAATTACATTCCATTGACGAGGTTGATCAGTTTATCGCGAACCATCAGCTATCCCTATTATTTATTTTCCGCCCAAACTGCAGTGTATGTCATGGTCTGCTACCACAAGTAAAGGAACTGATGGAAGATTATCCAGCCATTAAACTAGGTCATGTTAATGCAGACGAAATACAGGAAATTGCTGGTTGTTTTACCATTTTCACAGTACCGGTTATCTTAGTATTTGTTGAAGGTAAGGAATATGTTCGCGAAGCACGAATCGTTCATATGGACCTTTTTGATCAAAAAATTAATAAGATTTATAAAAATTTAATTGGATAAACTGAATATATCCAGCCACTTTTTTATTTATATACGACCTTGAATTCTTCACATACAACAAGCATTTCCTCGCTGAATTCCCTGTTGAGATCAGCAAGTTCATTCATGAAAAAGTCAATATGCACATTTCTCCAATAGAAAAGGCTTTTATCCCCTTCCCCTTCCTTAAAAGCAAACGTTGCATCAACTTCTTTAAACGGAAGCACCTTTACACCTATCGTTTCCGTCAGAGCTTCGGCATTACCCTCCCAGTCAGTAATCACATTGAAGTCGCCAACCTTTGGGAGTGGCTCATTATCTATTTCGTATAATAGGTGTAATGAGCATGTCGCTATTTTCTCACCTGACTTCACCAAATCCGCTAACTCTTTTGCCATTTCGGGACCACTACCAAATGGCCATGCGGTATATGATTTATGTTCTCGACTTCCTTCGTCGATTGTCTGTAAATAGTTGTTCCACATTATTTCTGCGTCCATCTGTATCACCTCTCTAATACTAATTATATACTAGCATAAAAGAGCCTGCCCCTGTGTAAAGAAGCAGACTCTCATAAGCCAGTTACTTAATTTCCATATCATAAAAGTTTAATCTATAATCTCTCTCGGCGGGTTCTTTTGTTGTAATTTTTCCTTCATATAATATATCACCTGATTTTGTGTCGATTACCATGATTGAAGATGATGTATCATTATTTTCTTTATACTCTGTATTTAGTACATACATTTTCCCATTTGAAATTTGTACGTTCAAATTCACTCCAAATTTTGCACCTACTTTGTTTTGCGAAGGAACTGTAAATTTTTTCTCAACACTTTCGGATTCCATATTATATAGGGCAAATTCACGTCCATCCTCAGTCTCGCCCATCAGATACAATGTAGATCCATCATATACCATGACTTCTTTATCTCGATGTTCTTTTGGAAATTCCAGTGTTTTCTTTTCTCCAGTTTCCAAATTATATGCTAAATATTGCGAATTGGCTTTATCAGCTCTTTTGATTTCACCTGCCACATTCCTATCAGCATTCCGCTCTATATTTTCCTTGTTTATAGAGAAAACAATATTCTTATGAGAACTTAGATCATCGGATTCCCGAACTGAATCGATATGTGTCCGTACATTCTTATTATTCTGTTCTATTGTTGCAATCTTTTCTTCACCATTTATACTTTTATTAGAGATGTCAAAGCTATACATATGCATTTCTTGGTTTCCAAAAGCATTGTCCGTCTGTCTTAGATAGTTTTGTGTAATCACTTTTAATTCCCCATCAATCATTTGGACGTCTGTAACATGAACGTTCCTGTACATAGCCCGATTTGGCACCGGCACATTAAATGTTACTGTTCCATTACTATCCTTATCCAGCACCTCTATGTCAAATTCTGTTTCACTTGGTGACTCGGTTAATGTTTGATTAATAATATCCACATATGCCAGTGTATCTTTCGCATCATAGAATGAAGATACATTTCCGCTTTTGCCACGCATGAAATTCCGGTACTCATTCTGCAATTCATTCATCTCCGGACTGTACATATCCCGCATCCGCTCAAAAAATGATAGTTCTCCCTGATAAGTTGATCCGTCTGCAGTAACCTGAACACTTTCTCCTCTTCCAATACGACCGATACGATAGTCTCCATCAATGATAACAGAATCTAATTCTTCTTCATTCCCGCTAACCTTTTCAAACACAATCTCCGGATAGCTGTTAGCCGAAAACGCTGATTTAACATAAAATGTTCCAATCGTAAGTACAGCGATTGTTACGATACCGATTAATTTCCAATAGCGTTTCATTCGATTACTCCTCTCACACCGTTACTTTATTCTTCAATAAGAAATTGCTCATCCAGATAGACGCTGCTAATACAACTATCCCCAAAAATGTTTCCACAGCGATCATTTCCAGCGCATACAAGTAGTCCTGATTAAACACGATCATCAACAGTACAGGCAAGGCAAATATCACTAAAGAAAGTAAAGTATATCCGATTCCCATAAGAATCCCTTTCCACTTGTAGCTTCGCTCGAACAAAATAGCTGTGAATAATACAGAAACCACCATGAATCCCGCACCATAATATAAAATAAACTCAATAAAACTCTGTGGAACAAGGATTGCCAAGTATTCAAATTTAAGCATTTCACTTACCGCTAAGTCGGCTCTGAAGTCTTTTGGAACCATCCACTTCAAAATGCTGCTTTCCAACGGCAGGAGTATAAGCTGAACCGAAACAAGTCCAAGTACCATTAGAAAAATAGAAGTAGCCTTTGCAAAGAATACATTGATTCGTGCAGTTGGAAGCATTAGCAAGCGATAAATAAATGTATTTTTGCCAAACCAGTCACGATACCAAATAAGAAAGATATAAAAGGCTAGCGCCGCTGCACATAGCGCAATCGGCCCCATAAACCATAACGTATGGGCAAAGTTCAAAAACGACATCTGGCCATATTGTTCAATAAATTGTGATTGAGGCATTAAACCTTCATATATAGCTTTATCTGCTTGCGCTAAATAGTCATTTGCTCTGACGATAGTGCCTGTAACTTGTACAATAAGTGTTATGGCAATTAACACAAGATATACTTTTATAAAACGTCCTAATTCAAAGTTTACTAGTTTTAAATAACGATTCATCCGTGATACACCTCTCTCATTACATCGACTACCGACTTCCCCTCATTTTCCCGAACTTCCTCACTGTTAAATTCCTTTAGTACAACGCCATTATTAAGTAACACAACTTTGTCGATTAAATGTTCAATATCATGTACTTCATGCGTTGTAATAATAACACCTCGACCTTCCACCAAATGACTTGTAAACACTTCTGAAATTTGTTCACGGCTGAAAATATCAATCCCTGAAAACGGCTCATCCATTAAAAGAAAATCAACATCAAGTGCCAACCCAAGCAACAGGTTAATTTTTGCTGCGTTCCCTTTGGACAAGCTTGCGATCTTCTCCGTTTCCTCTAACTTAAAAAAACCAAGTAACTCTGTTGCACGCTCTTGATTCCAACCCTCATAAAAATCCTGCATAAATTGCATTGCATCTGCAATCGTCATTTGTGGCAACATGGTAATGGCATCCGGGATGAACGTGACTTTTTCAAAGCTATGTTTATTTATTTTTTCTCCATTAATTAATATTTCACCTTTGTTAAGTGGGGTTAACGCCATAATTGCGTTTAATATGGTCGTTTTGCCAACTCCATTGATTCCAATAAGGCATGTTATTTCACCTTTATTAGCAGTGAAAGATACGCCGTCCAATACTTTTTTACGACCGAATTTTTTCTTGATATCCTTTACTTCTATCATTTTGTAACCCTCCTACTCTTTGCTCTCTTTGGTATATTGTTCTTTCACCAAATCCAAAACTTCATCAACTGGCACATTTATGGAACGAATGGAGTATATAAAGGAATCCACCGCTTCGACAATAAGTTCTTCTCTAACCGCACCAAGAATCTGTTCATCCTTCGTAATTCGACTCGGTAAATTTCGTTCTGTATAAATCAAGCCCTGCTCCTCCATTTCCTTGTACGCCCGTTGTGCGGTATTCGGATTTATTTTTATCCTGTTTGCTAATTCTCTCCTTGAGGGAATCTCCTGCCCCGGCTCAAACATTCCAGTAGCAATCTGTTCCTTAAAATAACGGATTACTTGAATATAGACCGGGTCTCGATTGTTTAAGTTTATTTGCATAAACACAGCTCCTATTTACCTCAGATGTAGCTTCACTTTTTCTATGTATTAACCCCTTAATACACTGCACCCAAAAAAATCCGTGTATTAAGGGGTTAATACGACTATAAAATGTATTATACGGTTAATACAGTTGAATTGTCAACATGTTTTATTAGAAATATTTCAGACCAGACACTAAAAACACTAGTCATAACTTCTTGTATGTTAAAATTAAAATAGAAACTCGTAATTTCTGGAAGGATTGATTACATATGACTAATTCAATAAAACTAACATCATTATCTTCTAAGGGTGGCTGTGGCTGTAAAATTGGACCTGCTGATTTATCCCAAGTCCTGCATTCACTTCCCCCTACCGCTTCTAATCCAAATTTACTTGTAGGGCTTGATACAAGTGATGATGCCGGAGTATATAAGCTAAATGATGAACTGGCAATGGTACAAACAGTGGATTTTTTCACTCCAATTGTTGATGATCCGTTTGACTTCGGCCAAGTTGCTGCAGCAAATGCAATCAGTGATGTATATGCAATGGGTGGAAAGCCAATAACTGCTCTTAACATCGTTGCATTCCCAATATCGACCTTAGATAAAGCAATTCTAGCTGACATACTGCATGGTGCCCAGGAAAAACTGACTGAGGCAGGGGTTGCGCTAGTTGGCGGTCATTCCATTGATGACAAAGAACCAAAATTCGGACTTGCAGTAACAGGGACCGTAAATCCCCAAAAAATCCGAACAAATACTGGAGCTAAACCCGGGGATAAGCTTATTTTAACCAAACCAATTGGAGTCGGTATCTCAACAACTTCGATTAAGAATAACTTATTAAACGATGAGGAAATAAACCGTGTTACAGAAGTCATGACAACGTTAAATAAAACAGCTGCTGAGACTATGGAAGGATATAATGTCCATGCCTGTACAGATGTAACCGGATTTGGGTTACTGGGCCATGCTTCTGAAATGGCGGGTGGCAGTGACGTTGAAATCCAGATTAATTATAAAGATGTCCCTCTTTTGCCAAGAGTTAAAGAACTTGCTGAATCCGGATCAGTACCTGGTGGAACAAAAAGTAACTTTAGCCATGTACAAGATATCGTAACCTATCCGGAAGAAATGGATCAGGTTGATAAATGGATTTTATGTGATGCCGTAACATCTGGAGGTCTGTTAATTTCCATAGCAAATGAGGATGCAAACTCGCTAGTTACTGATTTACAGAAAAATGGAGTAGAAGCACAAATGATCGGAAATGTAGTAAACGGGGCAAACGGCAAAATTACCGTTCAATAGAATTAATTTTTACTAGGAAGTGACGAATTTATGTTTCAGGATATAACGTTACAGAATTTATTTAATAAACAACATAATGAACCTCATACAGTAATTGATGTACGCTCTCCAAAAGAATATCATGATGCCACAATTCCAGGCAGCATTAACATTCCCATCTTTTCAGATGATGAGCGTGCTAAGGTTGGGACAATTTACAAGCAAGTTGGTAAGGAAGCAGCGAAAGAGCGAGGACTTGCCATTTTCTCTGCTAAACTTCCGGAATTCATAGCAGCTTTTAATCAGATTGAAACACCTAAAACAGTGTTTTGCTGGCGTGGTGGTATGCGCAGTAAAACGGCAGCAACCGTACTTGATTTGATGGGAGTAGAGGTGAAACGGTTAACCGGTGGCTACAGAACCTACCGTCAATGGGTAGTCAGTATGCTGGAAAACCCAGAATTTAAGCCAGAAATTCTTGTGCTGAATGGGAATACAGGATCAGGCAAAACAGCTCTGTTAAAACAGCTTTCGCAAAAAGGTTACCCTGTATTTGATTTGGAAGAGATGGCTGGCCACCGTGGGTCCATCTTTGGGCAAATTGGACTTGTGCCAAGCAATCAGAAGAAATTTGAATCGCTGCTTGTTGAGAAATTGTTGCGTTACAAAGATGTACCTTTTGTCTTATTAGAAGGTGAAAGCAAACGAATCGGGAAAGTAACTATTCCTGACTTTCTATATAACAGAAAGGAACAAGGGCTGCAGTTATTCATCGATCTGCCAGTAGATGAGCGGGTACGAAATATCTTGGATGACTACCAGCCTTGGAATTCACCAGATAAATTTCTTGAGGCATTTCGACTTATTAAAAAACGAATACACACACCGATTGCTGCGGAGATTGACCATGATCTGCAAAATGGTAATTATCATAATGCGGTAAAACTGCTGCTGGAATATTACTACGATCCAAAGTATGAGCATTCGGCAAAACAGTTCCCGAACGGAAGGAAAATTCACCTTCATGCAACTGATATTAATGACGCCCTTCTACAGATTGAAGGTGAATTGACTAAGGTAATAACAAATGCGTAAGCGCCTGTTCAGAGTCGTATGGTCTGTGCTCACGCTGCGGGCAGGTCGACGTTGCCTCAGGATGTGGTGATTTAAGTCGAACATCCTTTATTTCTAGGGCACTTAGACCTGGCCAATGAAAACGCCACGTACTAGTGGAGTTATCCCACTAGTACGTCAGAGCTGGAAGTGGCTGGTTCGGAAGTCCATTTATCCACAGCACTTAAATTTTATAGTTCCCTGGACGAGTCAATTTCATAAATACTTGTAATCAACATTAATCCGTACAATTTTACGAACTTATGTTTTATTGTTAGTTAGTTCAACGTACTACTATCGTTGATTGGAACGTAAGGCGGCGACTCCTGCGGGAATAACATGAGCCTTGAGACCCCGGAGTGCGATAGCACGAGGAGGCTCAAGCCATGCCCGCGGAAAGCGTCCGCCTGCAGTGGAAATCAACAAGTCTAGCACATTTACAAATAATATTGGTTTAGAGCTTTATTAACAAATTTGATTCAGACAGAAAAAAATAAAAATAAAGGCGAGGGATTTGAATGAAACTTGGTGTACTTTCTGATATTCACGAAGACTTTAACCGCATAAAAGCCCAATCAGATGTTATGTCTATTTTAAGTAAATGGATTACAACGAAACGCCCTGATGTATTTATTATAGGCGGTGACATGACTGATAATCCTAATAATGCACTCGCATTACTGAACCAGCTGCAGAAAGAATGTCCTGACACAACAATTCTATTTGTCCATGGTAATCATGATATTTATGACGAGAGCTCGGTAAATGCTTATGAAACGTTACTTAAATTTCCAGGAAATCTCGGAAATGGTGTCATTGAACTAAATGACGATTGGGTCGTTATAGGTGATGGTGGCTGGTATGATTACAGCTTCGGGGTTCCTGACTATTCAAAAGGCGATTTTAAAAAAGGAACATTTAACAACTTTACATGGCCTGATAAATTGTATGCCAATTGGGCTGAGTCTGATTCGGATGTCGTTGGCCGCTACACACTCAAATTATCGTACTGGCTGGAAAAGTATCGTGACCGAAATATTGTTATGGTTACGCATTTCGTTCCGTTTGCCAAATATGTAGAATATAAAAACGAACCCAGCTGGGATTTTTTCAATTCCATGATGGGTAGTGAAAAATTTGGTCAATTAGCTGAAAAATACAATATTAAAAAATATATATTCGGACATGTGCATAAACGATACCATGAACAGTACAATGGTATGGAAATTATTTGTAACCCATTAGGATATTACCCACATGAATGGACACACGAATCAGCCGAAGAAGAAATAACTTCTACAATTAAAATGATTGAAATTTAGTCTTTTCCAGATGTAATGTATTATTCATATTCCGTTCATATGAGTAAGTTATTCTGTTTAAAAGCTGATTTTATAAAGGAGAGAGAAACGTGAATACGTACAGTAAAACATTACTGCGATTTTCGGCATTATTCGCATTAATAGGTGCATTCCTGGGCTCCCACATGGCAGGGGAAGGAAGTCTTGCGTTTAAAACCGTACACGCACACATATTAGTTGTCGGATGGCTAACCCTGTTCGCATGGGCAGTGTATTACAAAATCTTCACACCAGCCAATAAAATACTGGCTGCATTCCATGTCTGGACAGCCATTATTGGGGCAGTTGGCTTAACGGTTGGCATGTGGCTATATTACTTAAGACCATTTGATCTGGCTGATGGGTTAGTAACCGTCTTCTTCATCGTTGGCGGATCGATATTGCTGTTAAGCTTTTTATTCTTTGCAGTACTAACGTTTATGAAAACCGAAGATGAGAAATAAGGAACAAAAGCGCAAGCGCCTGTTCAGCGCCGTATGGACTGGACTGACCCGTGTGAGATAAAGGATACACGAAGAGCGTAAGCGATTCGATGTTGACTTATCGTAGACACGGGGAGGGAAGTCCACTAGGCGCTAGGCGCTGGAGCTGAACGTCGCTGATTCGGAAGTCCAAATATCCACAGCACTTAAATTTTATAATTTCCTATAAAGTAAATAAGAACCTGTCCTCCTATAGCCTATGGTTGGACAGGTTTTTAATAGTTACTTTAGTAAATGGTCCAACGATTTATTGAGCTTATTAACATTTACGGGGTCTGTTTTTTCGTCAGTAAGTCTGTATTTCTCTTTTAGCTCCATGATTCTGCTGACACTTTTGTTGATTCTTTCCCGGGTAATTTCTCCTTGTTCAACAGCCTCTTTCAAAGCATTAATGACTGTCACCACCTTATTAAAATCATGTGCAACCATTATTATATCGCTTCCTGATTTCACAGATTGTACCGCTGCATTTCCAATATCATAGTTATTTGTTATCGCCTTCATGGTCATGTCATCGGTTATAATCACCCCGTCAAAATTAAGCTGTTGCCTTAATAACCCGGAAATAATTTGTTGTGACATGGAAGATGGATACTCCAAATCAATCTGAGGCAGTAATATATGAGCGACCATAACAACATCTGCACCATTATTGATTGCTTTTTTAAAGGGAATCAATTCAAGGTTCTCTAATTCCATTAGTGTCTTGTTAACTGTTGGCAGTTGAAGGTGGGAGTCAGCCGAGGTATCACCATGCCCAGGAAAATGTTTTATAACAGATATGGTTCCTTGTGACTGTATTCCTTTCATTGTCTGGATACCGAGATTACTTACAACTTTAGGGTCCTCACCAAAAGACCGCTCACCAATAACCGGATTAGCTGGATTGCTATTCACATCAAGAACAGGAGCGAAATTAAGGTTAAAACCAAAGGACTTTACCATCTTTCCTAAATATGCTCCTATTTTATAGGAATACTCCGGGTTATTCCTCTCCCCAATTTTACCGTTAGCAGGAATCTTTTTTAAGTCTCCAGGAAGCTTTGAAATCTTCCCACCCTCCTGGTCAACTCCAAGTAGAATGGGCAAATGATTATCGCTATTTTCAGCTCTGATATTGTTAGTCAAATTCACCGTCTGCTCGGGAGTTTGCATATTTTCCCTATATAAAATAATCCCACCTACTTTATAGTGATTGATGAGTTTTTTTGCGTTTTTTGTTAATTTTGTCCCAGAAATTCCTGCAACTATCATTTGGCCAATCTTTGCATTTAGACTTATCTCTTTTACAGATACCTTTTTATGATTTAAGCCTGGTTCGGTAACTACAGAAATATGGTGTACTTTTGGATTAGGCTTGTCGTCAGTCGGTTTTGGCATGACCCACTTTAACTGATAGTTTGGACTGACCTGATAAACCAGAATTATTTGATCATGGCTATCATCTTGGTAATAACCGATTTTGTCAGGTTCACCTTTTTGTTTCTTTATATCATTAAAATGTATCTTCTTTAAATTTGAAGTAAATAAACGAAGGTCAAATACAATGCCCTCATGATGACCCATATTTATATTGTGTTTTGGGTACTCAATATACTGTCCATTTTCAGTCGTTGCAGATTGTTTAACGTCTCCCCATTTGTCAGTTACCACTTCTAATTTTGTCTTTCCAGCTACAAAGGAAGTGTTGGGAACTTTACCTTCTTCGGCTAATGAAAATATCTTATCTATTAATACACTGGCCTGCTTTAAATTATTATCTTCTTTATCAGTTGAATCCTCGATTTTGGAGGTGTTCTCTTTTGGGTTAAATATAAACAAAGCACCTGTAAGGAAGATAATACCTATAAGAATGAAACTCAATTTTTGCAGCATTTGAACACCTCCAGCATTTCTATTTAAATAGACGATATTCATCTGAAAATGTTGCATGACTTTGTTTTATACCAACCTGCATTAGAACAAAAGTGCAAACGCCTGTTTAGCTCCGTATGGACCGCCATTCAGCAAGCCATGGTGGTTTCTTAACTGCTCATAAATACTGTTTACTAAAAGGTTGTTGTTTATGACACAAGAGATATAAAATGCGACATAGACTGAGTATGACCGATTCGTAGTATTTTGTGTGGCTCTCTAACCACGCAGTTGATCTAAAACCTTATTTATATCATCACAACATGCATGCATTTATTTTTTTGAATAAGTGAGCAAAACCCAGCGGAGGAAATACACGTAGACTCCTGTGGGAGATGAGGCCTAGATGAGACTACGCAGCGACGTAGGAGCAAGGAGGCTCATCAGCCGCCCTTGGTGCGCGAAGTGTATTTCCGGAGCGGCTTAATAGCACTCAAATTCTTTTAAAAGTAGTTCGCATTTTATATCAACTCTGATGGTTAAAGAGAACCAAATTTTATGAAAGGAGCTATAATAAAAGCAGAAAATGGAGGTTTTTGTTAATGAAAAAGCTCGTACCACATATCAGAATTGAAAATTGTAAAGAAGAGGTCGAATACTACCAGCAAGTGTTTGGCGGAGAAATTAAAAACACACAACTAGCTGATGGGATCGAAATGTTCAAAGGTCATGAGGGAAAGTATATCCACGCCTAACTGCACATAAATGAGGACTGTATAATTTATTTAGCTGACGTATTTAGTGATAAATTCCCGAAAGACAGTAATATTCTGCTTGGGCCTGATCTTGAAAGCGAAGAAGAAATTACAGCAATTTTTCATAAGCTTGCAGAAGAAGGAGAAGTTGAGATGGAGTTGCAGGATACATTTTGGGGTGCAAAGCATGCTATTGTCAAAGACCGAAACGGAATCTCTTGGGAGTTAAATTATACAAAGCAATAATTGGTTTCAAGCACAAAATGCCTATCACCGCTGATAGGCACTTTTCTTATTGCTTCACTTTATTAAAATAATCTATAATTCCAAGTGCACTTACCTGCATATCCAGATTAATCAAGACATAGACGTCATGATCTTCAGGCACATTAAGACTGCCTAAATAATCTTTTACACGATGAAGCAGTTTTCCAGCAAGTACATCATATCCTTTTCCTTCTGTTACTGCCTCTTCACTGATCTCCATAAATACATTCAGCCATTCTGAAACCTGGTCGAGTGCTTCATCTACCTGCTCCGTCATCCCAAAATGCCCATAATATATTCTGCTCAGATTCATTTGTTGCATACGGTCGATTGCTGCTCGCATGGCGTTGGGATCGAATTGATTTGGTGATGTTGATGGCAGGAAGAAATCAATACCATCACGCACTAGCTGCTGATAGCGAATGCCAACAGTGTCACCGGTAAACATTCCGTTACTAACCGGATCATAGATGCTGAAATGATGTTTCGCATGTCCCGGTGTATCCAGGAATTCCAATGTACAATTAGTTCCGATTTTTAATGTATCTCCTTCTCCTTTAACAAGCAGGCGTTCTTCTGGGATAGGGACAATCGGATCAAATAATTCACTAAAGCTATCTCCGTACACAGCCCTTGCACCTGCTGCTAACTTTTTAGGGTTTTCCAAATGCCTTGCACCTTTTGGATGAACAACTACCGTTGCATTCGGGCACTCCTTAAGGAATAAACCAGCACCACCAGCATGATCAAGATGAACATGTGTAACAATAATGTATTTTAAATATTCTAACGAAAATCCAAGTGACTCCAGCCCTTTTTTTATATGCTTAACTGACGGGCTTGGTCCTGTTTCGACTAGTGTTAATTCATCATCGTCAATCACGTATGTACCGGTACGATCCGGTATTGCCAAATCAAAGCCATCAATTAAATGAATTCGCTTATCCAGCTCAATCGGTTCTTTTTCCTCCATTTTCTTACCTCCCCATTTTAACTAATCCTCATCCAGTGTTATCCGCTCCGACTTCTCCATCCGTTGAAAGTAATAGTCAACACACTTCTTGAATAATGGAAAATATATTTCTTGCAATTCTTCGGATTTTTTTATCATTTTCCGACAGAAGACTCCCTCTTCAATTGCGCGAAGGGCTTCAGCCCAGCGATAAGGGGGGGGGTGAATGTCGGTTGGCGATAGCCAAAACACCTACTTCATGATATAATTAGAACAAATGTTCCTGTGAAGTGGGTGGATTTCATGTTCGTCAAAAAAGCTTTTAAGTTCCGCATATACCCCAATCGAAGACAAATCGAGCAAATAAACAAGACGATTGGTTGCTCCAGGTTTGTGTTCAATTTCTTCCTTGCAAAACAGAAGCAAAAAGATGCCTACTGGTACATAACAGAAGAGATGGTACAAAGCGGCCAGCTGCCTTCTAATAATTGGAAAGGTGCGTTTTTCAATAAATATGACACGATAAAGGCGGTGCGCCAGTTAAAAGAACATTATCCTTTTTTAAAGGAAGTGGACAGCATTTCCCTTCAAAAGTCCGTTGAGAATCTGACTGATGCTTACCAACGGTATTACAGAAAACAAAATAAAGCGCCTCAATTCAAAAGCAAAAAGAATAAGGTCCAGTCGTATACCACCAAACAAACCAATGGAAATATCGCTGTTTTGGATAACCACATCAAGTTGCCTAAACTTGGTCTCATACGGTTTGCCAAAAGTCGTGAAATCGAAGGGCGAATCATCAATGCCACAGTTCGACGTAACCCGAGCGGAAAGTACTTTGTGTCTGTTCTTACAGAAGTGGAGGTTGCGCCATTACCGCAGACCAACTCCAATACGGGTGTTGACCTGGGATTGAAAGACTTCGCTGTTCTGTCGGATGGAACTATCTACCAAAACAATCGTTACTACAAGTCCCTAGAGCAAAAACTGGTTAGAGCTCAACAAGTGCTCTCAAGACGTGTAGTGGGTTCCCGCAACTGGAACAAACAACGAATCAAAATAGCCCGCATTCATGAAAGAATTGCAAACAAGCGCGAAGATTTCCTGCATAAGACCTCTACCGATATCATTAAAAACCACGATGTGATTGGGATCGAGTGTCTGCAGATATCGAATATGATGAAAAACAGGAAAAGTGCTCAATCCATTGCTGATGTTTCCTGGTATCAATTCAAGGTCATGTTGACATATAAAGCTAAATGGTACGGCAAGACTGTTGTGGAAGTGAGTAAAACCTTTCCTAGTTCGCAGCTATGTTCGTGTTGTGGCTATCAAAACAAAACCGTTAAAGACCTGCGTGTGCGTGAGTGGACCTGTGTATGTGGTGCACATCACCATCGAGATATCAATGCAGGATTAAACCTTAAAAACGAAGCGATAAGACTTCTAACCGCAGGAACTGCGGGGATAGCCTAATCCATAACGGGCGGTTACGCCTGTGTTCTTAGGAATCCCCCACTTCAATCAGACCGTAAGGTTGATAAGTGGCGGGTAGTTCAATCTGTTAAGTCTGCGCTCCTCCTCCTCTAGTTTCCTCATTTCTAGTTCAAATTGATATTCATTAAAATCATAATAACCATCATAACCTACATGACCCATCTAATGACCACCTTTATGCATTTTATTAAATTATACATAAAATGCACGATGAAAACGAGTGGCTTTAATGTAATTTTACTTCAGTTTGTAATAGCCAAGAAATTAAACTCCTCAAAAGAAAGTCAAAATTTCAAACCCTTCACTAAAGCTAAAAATCAATTTTGTACTTATTTTAGAAAATCGCCTTCTTCTAAAAATTCAACGAGCCCATCCATCAAACCACTTGCCAATGGAAGCTCCGGATTACTATATGCCTCCATGTTTCCTTGTGAATCTTTTGGAGCTTCTTTTAATACATGGTTCATTTTTTCAACGACTAGAAGTTCCGACATCTTGTTTGCATTTTTTAACAATTGTGCCTCTTTAACTGGGACTTGAATGTCGTTATCCCCGTTGACAATCAGTGTCGGAATTTCTAATTTGGCAAATTCCGCAGCAGGGTCATACTGCATCCAGGACGACATAAATCCTTGCACAGAAGGACGGAAAACGCTCATTAATTCCTGGCTGACATCTTCTACCTGTTTACCTTGCTTAAGTTTCTTTAAAATTTCCTCGCTTTCCTAAAGCAACTCACCAGATAATTGCCCTTTTAATTGATCATATAAAACTTGATCAATGGGATGCCCTGCACCAGCGATTGATATAAACGCGTCCGCATTACTATCCCGAGCTGCCACCATACCGACTAGGGAGCCCTGACTGTGCCCAATTATTCCAACTTTCGTATATGCTTCTTCCTGAGCAAGTTGCTCTACCCATGTCTTTGCATCATGAACAAATTGATTAAAATCGAGCTCATTCTCAGGGATTGCGGCTTCCACATTCTTTCCGACACCACGCTTATCATACCGCACACTAGCTATTCCATGTTCGGATAACTGCTCTGCCAGCAGCTTCAAACTGTTATTTTTGCCTTGAATGGCAGGTGAATTTCCATTTCTGTCAGTCGGTCCAGACCCAGGAATTATGATCATAACAGGAAAAGGTCCTTCTCCACTTGGTTCTTCAAGTTCACCATAAAGCCTTCCATTATCCGTCTGGACGCTCAGAAACTCACCAGTATTGTCAGCTGTTTGATCACCTTCATCACTTTTGGTCAATTCAAAGGAAAATGTTTGTCCATGCTGACTGAAGTTACCTTCGATTTTATTATTGTCTACGTTACCGTCAAAAGATATTTGCTGGCCTTGGATTTTCATAAAAAAGGAAATGTTTTTGTTGTTAACCGTTACTGATGAAAGCGGATAATCATTTACACCTTGAACAGGAATACTGATATTACCAGACCAACCATCATTTTTATTTAAGCTCACAATAATATCCAACGGTTGATTATGTACCATAATGGTTCCAGTCCATTTTCCGGATAAAACTTCCATCATCGACTCATCCTTTTTTGCAGTATCTTTTTTTTCGCAGCCTGAAATCAATATTAGGCCCATGAATATAGCCATTATGTACAGCATACCTTTTTTCACAGAAATCCTCCTACAATCTTTTGCAAAAGCCTTACCTATCATACGATTAATATCCTTAAAGGTTCCAACTATTATTCGACATAAACCGGGAATTGACAGGCACTGGAAGAGTATTTTTCCATACATATTACTTCCTTTTTAGTTCAAAATAATATTGACTATACGAAGGAGGTCATAGATAAATGCAAAACCAACAACAACAAAATTTACAGGAAACTTCCCAAATGCCACCCCAGCAACACTATGGTGGACATGATATGTTCGATGCCCATGAAGCCATGTCAACATTAGTAGGTGCATTGGAGCAAGGCGTATTATACGAACAGCATATTCAGGATCCGGAATTGAAAACAATGTGCCAGAAGCACCGGACATTCTGTACTCAACTTTACAATACAATTGTTGATACACTTAAATCCGGACAAGATCCCGCCGTACCGACACAATCCTATAAAATGGATCAAAATAATGATGTCATCTATGGAATGCAGCCATCACAGCCTAAGACTCCAGTTCAATCTGTAACTGAGCTGAATGATCAAAGCATTTCCGGGTTCATGTTAGGGTCGCTAAAGTCAACCGCATCTGCCTTTACAATGACATCACTGGAAATGACTAATCCAGTTATGCGACGTATTATGGCGGATAGTGTTCCAAACATGGTTGAAATGGCTTACGAAGTATTTTTGTATCAGAATAAGAATCAGTATTATCAGGTTCCACAGCTGCAGCAAGAACATATGCAAGCTTTTCAGAACAGCTATGCACCTGCTCAGGGAAAAATGCCTCACTAAACTTGGTATTCGTTAAAGATACTTTTTAGAACCACTGCAAGCCTCGAGATTTACGATTTCTACCTAAAAAAACTACCTGTTCGCTCGATGCGATCAGGTAGTTTTTATTCGTCAAAATTTGACAATTCGGGGAGTGACAGGCACCTCCTAATCTAGCAGGCGGTTATTTTCGTCTACTTCCATTATCCTCGCTGATCTTGTAATATCAGCCATATCATATTTTCCATCTCCATGGCATACACTGCATTGGTAGTGCCAGCCCTCGTCATCTGACAGCATTCCTGTTCCTTCACATGCTTTACAGGTATCTTCTCTATTCATAATTTAGCCTCCATTACTGTTTATTTTTCACCCAGTTGATAATTCCGCCTTTTAACATAATTTCAAGTTGGCGTTCTGATAGGGCATGTTGAACATTTATTTCCTGATCCTTATCTTTTACTTTTATCGAAAATTGATTTCCCTGCTGAATTTTATTACGCATATCGGTTAATTCCAATACATCTCCAGAAGAAAGTAAATCATAATCTTCTTCATTCACGAATGTTAGTGGTAATACACCAAAGTTAACCAGGTTCTGCCAATGAATTCGGGCAAAATCCTTTACCAAGGCAACCCGTAACCCAAGATATCTGGGTGCCAGTGCGGCATGTTCACGGCTTGAACCTTGACCATAGTTATAGCCACCGACTACGGCATGCCCACCTTTATCAACGGTGGCTTTTCCACGTTTGTAGTAGGTATCATCAATAATCTCAAACGTAAACTTGCTGATTTCAGGTAAATTACTTCGGAATGGCAGTACACGTGCCCCGCCAGCTAATATTTCGTCAGTAGAAATGTTATCCCCCATTTTTAAAAGTATAGGGAGTTCTAAATGATCATCCATTTCATCCATCTTTGGAATGGAAGCGATATTTGGACCTTTGTATAATTCGACTTTCTTAGCTTCCTCAAGCGGGAGTGGTGTATCCAATAAGCTGATATCATTCGTAGGATTCTTAGGGTCTTTTAGCTTCGGATAATCCATTCCGAGTGTTCTAGGATCGGTAATTTGTCCAGTTAAAGCTGAAGCTGCCGCTGTTTCTGGACTGCATAAGTAAACACTATCTTCCTTTGTACCAGATCTTCCAGGAAAGTTTCTTGGGGTGGTACGCAAACTGTTCCTGCCTGTAGCTGGAGCTTGCCCCATGCCAATACACCCATTACAGCCGGCTTGGTGCATCCTCGCGCCAGACTGCAGTAAACTTGCTATGTGACTCTCCTTAACCAAATCAGTCAACATCTGTCTTGACGTAGGGTTAATGTCCAGCGAGACTCCATCTGCAATTTGCTTATCATGTACAATTTGTGCTGCTACAGCAAAGTCACGAAAACCCGGATTTGCTGATGATCCGATGTATGATTGATAAATCGGGGTCCCGACTAATTCTGAGATTGACACCACGTTACCTGGACTTGATGGTTTAGCAACCAGGGGCTCAAGTTCAGACAGATCAATTTCTTCATATATGTCATATGTTGCATCCTTATCAGCAGACAACTCAGTCCAGTCATCTTCCCGATCCTGTTCCTTTAAAAATCGCTTAATTTCTTTGTCAGAAGGAAACACGGTACCTGTAGCGCCAAGTTCAGCACCCATGTTGGCAATGACATGACGATCCATTGCACTTAACTCCTTTAGTCCAGGACCGAAGTATTCAATGACCTTCCCGACACCGCCTTTCACATCATGTCGACGAAGCAATTCAAAAATAATATCTTTAGCACTAACCCAGTCAGGCAACTTCCCAGTTAAATTTATCCCCCATACTTTAGGCATTTTGACATAAAAGGGTTCCCCCGCAATAGCAAGTGCCACATCAATTCCACCTGCACCCATTGCCAGCATGCCCATACAGCCATTAGCACACGTGTGGCTGTCTGATCCAAGTAATGTTTTTCCCGGCTTAGCTAGTCGCTGCATGTGAACAGGGTGACTAACACCATTCCCGGGACGACTGTAATACAGCCCGAACCGTCTTGTAGCACTTTGTAAAAATAAATGATCATCAGGATTCTTACTATCCACCTGAATCAAATTATGGTCCACATACTGGGCTGAGGCTTCTGTTTTTGCACGTTCCAGATCCATAGCCTCCAGTTCGAGCATAACTAGTGTTCCAGTTGCATCCTGTGTTAACGTTTGGTCAATTTTAAGACCTATCTCTTCCCCAGCTTCCATTTTCCCAGCCACGAGATGGTCTTTTATAAGCTTCTGTGTGATGTTCAAAGGCATAGAATTCCTCCTATTTGCTTTTTGCTGTAATTTTTTATACTCTAGTATACTTTTGTAGTATATGAAAAAAAGCCTATAATTATTTGTAAGATATACGAATCTCTTGATGAGTTAACACGTATTATCTAAAAACAAGGTAAAGGGGCTGTAAAAATTGAATAATCATGAAATCGATTACGAACTACATGGCGATGATATGCAATTTGTAGAGGTGGAACTTGATCCAGAGGAAACTGTTATTGCTGAAGCAGGCAGTTTAATGATGATGGATGAACAAATAAGTATGGAAACCATATTTGGTGACGGATCTTCTAATCAGGGTAGCGGTATAATGGGAAAACTTCTCGGCGCGGGTAAACGTGTCATTACGGGCGAGAGTCTATTCATGACTACTTTCACAAATGAGGGATCAGGTAAAAAGCATTTATCCTTTGCATCACCATATCCTGGCAAGATTATTCCGATGGATTTAAGTGAAATAAATGGAAAACTAATTTGTCAAAAAGACGCTTTCCTAGCCGCCGCAAAAGGAGTTTCAGTTGGTATTGAATTCCAGAAGAAAGTTGGCGCAGGTTTCTTTGGTGGCGAAGGATTTATTATGCAAAAGCTTGAAGGCGATGGCATGGCTTTTGTTCACGCAGGTGGGACAATTCACAAAAAAGTACTTGAACCTGGTGAGTCATTAAAAGTCGATACCGGTTGTCTTGTAGCAATGACGGGTGATGTTGATTATAACGTTGAATTTGTAGGCGGTATCAAAACAGCAATGTTCGGTGGCGAAGGGCTATTTTTCGCAACACTGAGAGGTCCTGGAGAGGTTTGGATTCAATCACTTCCATTCAGCCGCCTGGCAAGCAGAATATTTGCAGCAGCACCAGAGAAAGGTGGATCAAAAGGAGAAGGAAGTGTAGCAGGAGGTTTATTCGATATATTGGGCGGAGACAGAAAATAGGATTTATAAAATCACTTAATATTACACATACTACCCAGGAAACACTACTACAAATTGAGGTGGTGGATGCGATGGGCAGAGATGAGCACAACAAAGCCAGAGGAAGAAACTTTCTGGCACAAACACCCAAATATGCAAAAACAGACGGCCGAGATGTAGAGTTTTCAGAAGAATTTGCAGATCATGAAGATAAAGAAGCACAAGCAAGAAGCCGCCAAGCAGACAAACGTGCCAAGCGGAAGTAACATTTAACGTGCCCCAACATGGGGCACGTTTTCTGGTATGGTGTCACTTCCCGATTTTTGCCGAATAATCTTTTTGATTGGCTGATATATTTGCCATATTATACAATTGGTATATAAGCAAATAAATGAGGTGCAGACATGGGAAAAAAGAACGTTGAGGATTATCTTACGGAAGGAATTTACGGTTCCAAGCAAACAAAGAGAGCCGAGCGAAAGAAATTTTTAGGAACAATTAGAGAAAGAATAGTTATCGCACTTACTAAGGGTCAGGTGATGACCGACAAAGGGCTGGAAAAGCTGGACGAAGCAATGAAGAGCAATAATGATGCCAAACTATTAATCAACGGACACGTCTCTTCCAAATTTTTAAAGGAAGAAAAGGCGCTGGCCAAAAAACACAATATCGCATACACCGTCATCACCAACAATGATGCCGATACAGACATAGGCGCTGTATTAACGTATGATCACGCTATCGACAAAGAAGATATCTTTATACAAAACACAGAGGAAAAGGATGAAACCGAAAAACCTGCATCGTTTTTTTCTAAAGTGAAACGATGGTTCACATAATAGCTGACCTCCAATTCATAATATAATGCAATTCAGGAATAATAAGGGTTGGAGGTGTTTAGATGACACAACAATACCTTTGCCCAAATTGCAAAACAAATCGTTCACGCTTTAACATTATCGAACAAGTAGCAAAACCAGTGAAGCTGGATGCACAGACAGGTGAAATAACGAATGAATACACCAGTGAAAATATGGACGTTTTCCACATTGCCTACAAAGGACCCGAATACAGAATTCAATGCGGGGCCTGTGGGCTTATTGAAGATGAAAATACCTTTGTGAAATTCGCCAAGTACAGTGGTCAGTAACACTATATTAGGAACAAAAGCGCAAGCGCCTGTTCAGCGCCGTATGGACTGGACTGACCCGTGTGAGATAAAGGATACACGAAGAGCGTAAGCGATTCGATGTTGACTTATCGTAGACACGGGGAGGGAAGTCCACTAGGCGCTAGGCGCTGGAGCTGGACGTGGCTAGATAGCTTAGTTAGTTATCCACAGCGTTCAAATTTTATAATTTCCTTGACAATTAGAAAACTTGGCTTATCGCCAAGCCTTAATGGTGAAAGCCTTAGTTTCACTTATGCAGTAAGAAGGATATATACTTTTTAACTGTAAATGGCGGTATCCCTTTGGTACACTTGAAATAACAATTGCTCGGAGGGATATTATGCGATTATCAAACAAAAAAGTAATTGCGCTTGTAGAAGATGACTTTGAAGATCTTGAATTATGGTATCCAGTTTTAAGACTCCAGGAAGAGGGAACTGAGGTTCACCTGGTCGGAAATGAGGAAAAAAAGAAATATGTTGGAAAATATGGTGTTCCCGCAACATCAGACTATGCCTTTTCTGATGTTAATGGTGAAGATTATGATGCAATTCTTGTTCCAGGTGGCTGGGCACCAGATAAGTTAAGACGCTATCCGGAAGTTCTGGAATACGTTCGAGTAATGGACGGTGCCAAAAAGCCAATCGGGCAAATCTGTCATGCCGGCTGGGTGCTTATTTCTGCTAATATTTTACAAGGGAGAACTGTTACCAGCACACCGGGCATTAAGGATGATATGTCAAATGCAGGCGCAACATGGATGGATGAAGCGGTGATTGTCGATGGGCATATCGTTTCTAGTCGTCGTCCGCCAGACCTGCCAGCCTATGTAAAAGCATTTGCCGATAAGTTAGCTGAAATAAACTAGAAAACTGGTTTATCGAGATCTTAGAACTCCTTATGCTTTAAGATTGCAGCATTAAATGGTGAATATAGGGGAGAAAACAATATAAAACTCACTATTTAGTACACCTTAAACTGCTGGCTGAAGTATTGACGCTCGGAATAAGTATCCAACAATCAGTGAGTGAATCCTCGTTCCGCTATTTAGCAGAAAAGGTGCTCTCGGAAGGGTGAGACGGATCCTCGTTCCGTTAATAGCAAAAAGTCAGCCAAATCTGAGGCAGAAATGACAAATAGCGGAATGAGGATCCGAACCCAAGCTTCAAATGAGGGTTTTTTAACAAATAACGGAATGAGGATCCGCCAAGTCAGTCGAAGCGGATCCTCATTCCGTTAATAAGTGGGTTCTTCAACAACAGGGGCGGAATAATGCCATTATTTCCCTCCCCTGAAACTGAGGCTAGACAACCCGTGTATTTCCTTAGCGGTTGTCATAGCACTCAAGTACCTTCCAACATTCCATCAAATATATTGTGATAAAGCATCTTCTAGCTCAAAGTGCCGTCCTACGATAAATGGCCATTCATACTGCATATACAGCCTTGATTTAGACTCTCGCAGTTTACGGACACAATCAACCAGTAACCCCAGGTCATTTGTTTCGAATAATAATAGCCATTCATAATCACCTAGTCCAAAGCCATACACGCCATTAGTTAAAATTCCAGGAATAAATTCATGTCCGATATTCCCATGATCACCAATTAGTGCTTTTCGCTCCCACTTCGGTAACAAATAGTATTCAGGGGTCCGAATAAACGGATAGAAGCACAAGTATTCTCTTGCAGGAACTCCCATTTGAAAAGAGGTCGGATGCTCGGAAAACTCAAATGGCTTAGTCATTCCTGTAAACGCATGTGGAATATCGATATATTTCCCCCATGTTGAACGACGTAAATCCAACTGGAGGTCCTGAATATCTTGGAATCGATCCGCATACATCCAAAATAATAATTCGGTATATGCCTGAAATCCTTGTGTTACGTACGCCCCTCTTAGACCAACTGTAACCTCATACTTCTGAAAGATTGCTACAGCTTCCTTTACAACTACTTTCTTTTGATCGACTGAAAGCTCGTCCCACTGTGATGTATATTTAACTGCCAAATGATTCGTAAATTGCTCCTCCATGGTGTATTCCTCCTTAAGTTTTAGTTAAAAATTTAATTTCTCTCTGATTTCCTGAATTTGATAAATATGGCGTTTTTCATGCCGCCAGATAAGATCAACTGCATTCTTTAAACTTATTGCTCCAAAATCCTGATGGTTCATAGAATTCTTAGCCAAAATTCGTTCGTGTGTTTCATTAAAGACGAATTGCAAGTGCTGAAATCTGGATTCCTCTAATAACTGAAGTAAATTTTCCTTTGTGATCATTTTATTCGGTGGTTCACTCATTGCTTTGGACTTTTTAGTTCTGTCAGTTACAAAAGATAGATCTTTTTCCTCCACCTTTTCTGTGTTAGCCTGCAAAGCATCCAAAGCAAGTCCTGCCATAGCCTTTCCTGATGTATATAAATGATGAAGCACTTGAGCAATACTCCAGCTTTTATCAGGTGGCTTCTGATTTAACTGTTCATCACTTAAATCTTGGAAACTAGTTAATAGTTTCGTTCGTGTCCTGCCAAGATTAGAAATTAACATCCCTTTCACCTCGTATATGTAAAGTTCATTTTCTGTTTCACAAAGCAATCATAATTGAATTTTTTATTTCAATATGTGATATTTATCACGTTTTTTATGTGATTATGGCTTTTTTGGCAGTTAAGAAAGTATAAATCCTTTCTTACTGCATAAGCGCAACTAAGGCTTTCGCCATTAAGGCTTGGCGAAAAGCCAAGTTTTCTAATGACTATTTAGGTGAACTGTTCTGACCATCGTTTCCTTTACACCTGGTAAACGGTTTCATATAATAGTATTAGTAACTGTTCAATCAAGGAGGGGTATGATGAGTGAAATTAAAGAGGGCACCCTGTTATGGGAACCAGATGAAAAACGTAAACAGCAATCAAATATCTATGATTATATGAAATGGTTAAAACAACATAAAAACCTACATTTTAACGACTATCATTCACTTTGGAAATGGTCTGTTCATGAGCTGGAGTTATTTTGGGAAACGATCTTTGAATATTTCGATCTTCAAGCGGAACAACCTTACCAAACAGTATTAACCTCACACGACATGCCCGGGGCTAAATGGTTTCCAGAGGCGACAATCAATTATGCCGAGCATATTTTCAGGAATCGGGATGAAAATAAACCAGCAATCATCCACTCCTCAGAAACAAGAAAAAATGCAGAAATAACCTGGAGGCAGCTATACCAGGAAACTGCTGCACTACAGCAAACCCTTAAAGATCTTGGCATAACAAAAGGGGATCGTGTTGTTGCCTATGTTGCCAATATCTATGAATCAGTCGTCGCATTTCTAGCAACTGCAAGTCTTGGGGCAGTTTGGTCGAGTGCATCACCTGATTTCGGTACACAAAGTGTCATCGACCGTTTTAAACAAATCGAACCAAAAGTAATGATCACCGTTGACGGGTACAGCTACAGCGGGAAAGAGTTCAATCGGACGGAAGTTGTAAAAAATATACAAGCAGAGATTCCAACGTTAGAAGCAACAATTGGAATCCCTTATTTAAATGAAAACTCCAGCTTTAATCATCTAAAAAATGTAACGCTATGGAATGACGCAGTTCAAACCAGTAAACAGCATACGCTCACTTACGAGCATGTGCCATTTAATGACCCATTATGGGTATTATTCTCATCAGGAACAACTGGTAAACCAAAACCAATCGTACAAAGTCAGGGCGGCATTTTACTCGAACATTTAAAAGCACTTACATTCCATGCCGACCTTGGAAAAGAAGACCGGTTCTTCTGGTTTACTACAACAGGCTGGATGATGTGGAACTACCTTGTTGGCGGGCTTCTTACAGGCAGTACGATAATTCTGTATGATGGGAATCCAGGCTACCCGGATAAAAAAATGCTGTGGAAATTTGCTGAAGATACAAGAATGACTGTCTTTGGTACCAGTGCAAGCTACATTACTGCATGCATGAAGGATGACGGGCTTACTCCTGGTGAAGAATTTGATCTGAGCCATTTGAAGAATATTAGCTCAACAGGTTCACCTCTCCCACCTGAAGGATTCCAATGGTGCTATGACAATGTCAAAGAGGACCTATGGATTGCATCTGCTAGTGGCGGTACAGATGTTTGTACAGCATTTATCCTTGGAATTTCGACTGAACCGGTGTATGCTGGTGAGCTGCAATGTCGAGGACTTGGTGCTAAAATTGAAAGCTTTAGCGATGAAGGAGAGCCGCAAACAGAGGAAGTTGGCGAACTGGTTTTAACGGAACCTTTCCCATCAATGCCAATCTATTTTTGGAATGATGCGGATGGCACCCGCTTACATGACAGTTATTTTGATGTATTCCCAGGAATCTGGCGTCATGGGGATTACTTGAAAATTACCAACCGACACACTTGTGTTATTTATGGACGATCGGACGCAACAATAAACCGCGGAGGTATTCGAATCGGTACGAGCGAGATCTATCGTGCTGTTGATCATGTGAAACAAGTAGCTGATAGCTTAATAGTAGATATTCCTGCCGACGATGGTGACTCCAGCACACCATTATTTGTCACCATGAAAGAAGGCGAGGAGTTAACAGAGTCTATTAAAAAGACCATCAAAAACGAAATTAAAAGACACTGCTCACCGCGTCATATCCCGACTGGAATATACGAAGTTCCTGAATTACCGACAACATTAAACGGTAAGAAACTGGAGATTCCGGTCAAAAAAATATTGATGGGTAAGCCAGTGGATGAAGTAGTAAATAAAGGCTCATTAAGTAATGAGGATTCATTGGATTATTTTATATCCTTTGCAAAAGAAAGACAGTGAGCAACAAACCGAGCTTGATCGTCCAAGCTCGGTTTTTCTCTTACGTCTAAGAAATCCTCACATCACCTGAGCCCGCCTTGAGCAAGATAGGATTTTCACCCTCTCCAACAACTCCCTTTAAATGATTAGCTGAATGTCTTTTCACACTCATCAATGATAGCTTATTGAAGATATCTCCTGAACCTGTACTAACTTGAACAGTTGCATTCAAATTTACCTTTCCAGCAAGCAATGTTATATCTCCACTAGATGAATCAATATCCAGCGAGCTTTCATCTAAAAGTGACAACAATACATCTCCCGATATCGTGTAGCCTTTAGCATCTCCTGTAAAACGAGTACATCTAATATCACCAGAATTTGCGTGAAGCATTACCTTTTCACCCGTTAAACTGTCCGCTTGTATACTGCCAGACGAAGTTTTTAGACTCATATCTTTAACAATGCTATTACTTTGCTGAATCTTCCCGGAAGAAGTAACAACATGAAACTGTTCTCCTTGAAAGTTCATCACAGTAACATCTCCGGAACTCGTTGAACCTGTAAGGTCCCCCTTTATTCCATTGAATGCTGCTTCCCCGGATGACGTTTCAAAATAAACATCACTAACTTCAACTTCGCTGACCGTTATTTTGCCGGATGATGTCTTTAAATGTAGTTTTTGCGCTTCTAAATTAGCAAGATTTACTTCACCAGAACTTGATCTAATATCGAAAGAATTGGATATTAGATTTGCTGCAGAAACGTCTCCCGAACTTGTTATGATACTCCAAGCCCTAGACATTTCACTGGGAACCACAATGTGAAGCATGCAGGGAGGAGTATTTAAGGAATTATACGTTTTTAACCCTTCTGCCGATATGTTCAAACTGTCCCCTGAGTGATCTGTTTTTAGCTCCGGTCCATCCTCGTATGTTTCCAGGAACAGATCTACTCGCTTGTCTTCATGGGTACTGACGTTGACGGAGGCTTCAGATGTTGAAATGTTCAGCTCCTTTAACTTAGCAACATTATCAATCGTATCCTTTTGTATGATAACTTCTTTGTTAACCGCTTTTCTGCCGCCATGTATAACGCTGTCAATAACCTTACCAACTGTCTTCCCTTCCTTCATCATTTCCACCTCTATTTTTTCTATTAATAACTCTAGTTTAACTAGGATACTTTTTTCAGGGAACCCGCCTTAGAATGATTTGCACTCCATCTTAAGTCTTAAATAAGAAAGCGCCCTCGAATTCATCGAAAGCGCTAAAGCAATTAAATACTTCTATTTTGAGTACTCAAGCTAGCTACAACATAGGCAACAAACGACAACACAATCGGCAATACTACCGAATGAAGGCCCAGTGGTTGAGGGAAAAATGATTCTGATAAGATATATAAGCCTACCCCAACAACCATTGAAGCCAGTGCACCGTATTTATTTCCTTTCCTCCAGTAGAGACCCATCACAATTGGCCAAATAAATGCCGCTTCCAGTCCACCAAACGCAAATAAATTTAACCATATTATTAAGTCTGGCGGGTTTAATGCCATTATAAAAATAATAATTCCTAATACAGCGGTAATCCCAATACTCAACCGTTTAACCCTAACATGTGATGCGTCAGGTCTGACATAATTTAAGTATAAATCCTTTACAATTGATGAACTTACGAGCAGCAAAAGCGAATCTACTGTCGACATAATTGCTGCCATTGGCGCCGCCAAAACGACGCCCGCGAGCCAATTTGGTAATACCTTCAGTGCAATCAGCGGCATTACCTTATCACCTACTTCAATCCCTGGCAGAACTGGGCGGGCAAATACACCTATTAAATGCATATTCAGCATTATAAAGCCGACTACAATTGTCCCAATAATCAGCGCACGATGCATGGAACGGGCATTCTTATAGGACATTGCCCGGACAGCGATTTGCGGTAAGGCCACAACACCAACACCTACAAGAATCCAAAAAGATGAAACATATGTAGGCGTGAGACTACCGTCAGCTCCAAATGGGGTAATCAAATTTGGATTCTCTGTACTGAGATCTGTCATAATGGTGGAGATCCCGCCCCCAGCAATTACAACCGCAATCAGTAATATAAGCGTTCCAACAAACATGATTGTTCCTTGAATCGCATCCGTTAATGCAACTGCTCTGAATCCGCCGATGGTCACATAAATCAATACTGACAACGCGAAAATAAACAATGCACTCGTGTACGAAATACCAACAAGTGACTCAATTAACCGAGCGCCGCCAATCCATTGGGCTGCCATCGCTGAAAATAGAAATATAATAATGCTGAATGCAGAAAGTAAGACAACCCATTTCGATTTATAGCGTTCTTTCAAAAAATCAACCATCGTTACCGCATTATATTTACGGGTAACAATCGCGAATTTTTTGCCTAGTATCATTAAAACAAAATAGCCAGTTGCAACCTGAGACATTGCCAATAATACCCAGCCAAGGCCTTCATTATATGCTACACCAGGTCCACCAATAAAGCTGCTTGCACTTCCATATGTGGCAGTCATCGTCATTGCTAATACGAAGCCGCCCATGTTCCGTCCACCAAGGAAATACTCCTGGAGAAATGTACTTGATGACTTCATATACTTTCCTGCCCATATACCCACACCAAAAATTATCAGTAACAGACCAATTAACGGTATTAACGCCTGCCAGTTCATTCGTCTTGCCCCTCTTCATCAAAGGGGATATCCACGAACCATTTTTTTACAATTACCGTCACCAGTACTGCCATTACTACAAATCCAAGCACACAACTGTAAAAGAACCATGCAGGAAACCCCATTACATATGAATACTCAGACGGGTCTTTTCCACCTAATCCATAAGCAAACGCGAACCACCAGACAAAATTAAAAATAACCAGTCCAACCCCTATTAATGCTTCGCGATTCGCAATCTTATAACGATAATCATTGTCTTGTACCTGATAATCTCTCATTTTCCACGCTCCCTTTTATCTAGAGCTAACTGTTTATAATATAACGGAAAGCACCTGCTGTTGTAAATATTTGAAAATTACATATTTTACACTTTATACTGATATTTCCCTAATTCAATGGCATTTCCATTGAATAAAATACCTTCACTTTCGAGTGATAGTTTTTGAACGTTGTATAACTCCTCGTTTTTAATACTAATCTCCCCTTGGGCATTTATAACCCGGTGCCAAGGAAGATTATATTTTCTGCTCATGGAATGAAGAATTCGGGATACCTGCCTTGCTCCTCTAGGACTGCCAGCCATTCTGGCAATCTGCCCATAAGTCATTACTTTTCCACTTGGGATATTTGATATAATATCTATTACATCAGTTGTGAACTTTTGCATAACTACCTCCGTAAAATATCGTCCGCCTATATTCTATCATTTTCATTGGAGAAACACCTTTTTAGGAAACTTAGCATTCGACATCCTTTAATGGCTAGAGCCCTAGCTGCATTTTTGCAGTAAAAAGCATTTAAATCAATTTCATAACTGCTAGAAATAATTTATAAATTAATGAAACATAAAACGACAGAGTTCGTGCTCTCATAGCTCCAACAATGAAGGCACGTTTCGTATTTTCTAAACTGTATTCGCCCTCTCATTACTCCAATGAGCACTCGTTTTACGCTTCTTAAACTAAATTCGCGCTCTCATAACACCGATGAGTGCTCGTTTCACGCTATCCGAAAAGAATCCAGGCACTCACTCCACCATAAAACAACTTATTAGGCAAACAAAAACGCATCGACTATCACATCAATGCGTTTTTGCTTGCTATATTAAGTGTTATCGCTAATGTTTTTTAAAGCCTTTTCCGTTACTGTCATGCAAGCTCACCTTCAGCACTTTTCCTGAAAACTCCTGCATAATAAACTCAGCGGACTTTTCACCGTTGGTAACGGTCAATGTTACTTCTTTTTCTTTCAAAATATCCACTTGTTTCTTATTCAGTAACAATTTCCTTGGCTTTTTATCATTTTGAATGTCAATAACAACTCGAACACTGTCATCAAGAGCCTCTAAATCCTCGGTATGCACGGTTGCTGTGCCATTGTTATCCTTTGGTGCAACAACAACTTCAGGTGGATCTTCTTCAGCAGTTCCTTCTGTAATACGTCCTTCAGGTCCATATTCAAACGGATCTACTTCAGAGCTGTTCAAGCTCTCGACAAAGTCTACTGTGGCATCAAGATCAGATGGACCCATTACTGGATTTTCACCTAATTCTCCAATTGGTGCGTATTTCGATCCTGTTGACGTACCCATATAATTATTTACCGTCAGGGTATATGTTTTATCCATATCGATTGGTGACCCATCAGGCAATGTTACGTCAACAACCGAACTTGTTTTAGGGTCCCACGTATAATGAAAACCGCTTATACTGTAATCAGGACCATATACTGATGAAAGTTGTGCCTCTATAATCGGGTAAAGATCTGCACCCTTTATCTCAAACGTCATCAGTGTATTGCCAAATGGCTGGATGTTATATAGATCCCCCCAGGTAACCTCACCGGCTAGCAGATCATCTCGGATTCCGCCGCCATTCATCATAGCAAAATCACTATCCATTTGAGCGTTCATTCCATCAGCAATTAGATTCCCTAAACCATGATCACCATCATTCGAATAATCACCTGTTAAATCTGTTGCATTGTAGCCTATTACTTCATTCATAATTGGTGCGATCTGATTTGCATATTTGTCCAGAATCTCAGTCACTGCTGGATCAGGGGTTACCTTGCTTTGATCTACAAAAACTACTTCTGCTTCTTTTTTTACAATGTCACCTGTCGTGCGGTCAATCTCCAGGTCAACGTCTGAGAATGCTTTTCCATATTCGGATGCTTGAACGATTAGCTTGTTATCCACGACACCATTATTAACCAAATGGTTATGTGCAGAATAAATAACATCAACCTCATCGTCAACCGCATTCGCTAAGTCAGCAGCCTGACCTGTTACGGTATCACCATTCTGCTCACCTGGAATGTGTGACAGCAGCACAATTGATTTCACACCTTGTGCTTTAAGCTCTGCGACAGATTCGTTCACAGCCTCAGTTGCATTTGTGAATTCAATATCCTGTATCCCAGCAGGCATTACCATTCCAGCGGCTTCCTGTGTGATAACACCAACGAATCCAATTTTTTCACCATCAACTTCCTCTACATAATGTGGAGGCAAGACAGTGTCACCAGAATCCTTGTAAACACAATTTGCACATAGTAACGGGAAATTCATTCCGTCATAGCCATCAGTACCTAAGCCTTCCGGATGTTCTCCTCCATTTACCATACGTAGTAGTTCGTCTGTCCCTTCATCAAATTCATGGTTTCCTACTGTACCAACATCAAATCCGATTTCTTCCATAATCTCGACAGTTGGTTCATCCTGAAGCAAACCTGATACTGGTGAACTACCACCAATCATATCACCGGCATGAACAATCAGCGTATTTGGATTTGTTTGCTCCCGTGCTCCAATAGCTGCAGCAGTATAGTCCATTTTACCGTAAGTACTGAATGTTCCATCACCGTCTGGGTCAAGCTCATATTCCTGATCAATTTTTCCATGCAGGTCATTCATGCTTAATAACTGAACCGATAAATTTTCAGTTGAGCCATCATCGTCACCGACAAATGTATAGCCATACGATTCTGCCTCTTCTTCACTTGCAAAGAAGACTCTATTTTCCACTGGAACTTCAGCCCAATTATCAGGCATAACGTACTCCATTGTGTCGGAATTACCTACATATCTTAAAAATCCTTTTTGATCATCATTTGCCCGGAATTCAAATGGTAATTCCAGCAATGGATCTTCCGGATTCCAAATACCGAGACCAGCATCTTTCGCTTCTTTCACCGCATCCTGATATGTCGGATATACTTCTTCATTAAATGGCGCGATAAAATAGGTTGATGCTAACCCTTCCCGTACCATCTCCAGGTTGATATTCAAGCCATCTTCCTGACGAATAACTTCTGCCAGCAGTCTGCCGTAATCATCAGTTGGTTCCTCACCTATTTTCACAAGAACCTCATCACCTGGCTGAATAAGCTCATTCATATATGCTTTCGCTTCTTCACCAAAAGCTTTCTGATTTGCATTTATTTCGTCTCTAGCAGGGTCGTCATTATGAGCTGTATATGTTTCAGCTGTGTCCATATTTAGAAAACGTACCTTCGTCCCTCCAAGGACTGGTGTTTCTAAATGAATCGTATCGCCATCTACAACACTTTTAACAGTAGATTCATAAACCCCTGCTGCTGATGGTGGTTCCGGTTGTTTTTCAGCCAATTGAATGTCCGCTTGTTCAGTTGGAATTAACTGATACGAATTATACTGGCTGACAATCGCCGTAACGTTATACCACCTATCTTCCTCTACTAATGAAATATCCAGGGCATTCTCCATCACCCTTAGCGTTGTTCCATTGAAGTCCGAATCAATTAATGAAACATTATAGCCTCCACCTGCAGGGCTACCAGGGATATCATTAATAAATCCTGTAAGCTGAACTAATTCCCCTTCATAGGACTCGGCAACAGCAGAATCCTGAAGATCAGCTAATGTAACAGATTGTGCTTGCGGTAATTCCTGTCCACTCTCCACTACTTCAATTGAAGTCGGGATAACTTCTTTTAAGCCATTATATGAATCTAGTTCACCAGAAACCCGGACTCTATCTCCTTTAGCAAGATCGGGAATTTCCCCTTGTTCGAATGCAAAAAGATTAATGCCGCCTGTCTCGTCTTGTATGTATGTTGAAAATTGTGCGCCATTACTGATTGCATTATTATTAACCGTTACTATTCCTTCTACTGTTACTGCAGTTCCATCACTTAGCTCACGAGCATCAGCAATAGAATATTCCTCACCAGGATCACCTGGGTCTGTAGGTGGCTCTTCCCCACCGGCACCGTCCATTGTGTGACTCCCAAGATATGCAAATGTATCTTTCGCATAATCTGACCATTCTGCTTCATTGTATGATGAACTTGCCTGTGTAACAGATCCATCTCTTACTAATGTGATGTCTTTTGCATAATCACTATCAGTTCCAATGTTACCTAATACATCCATTGCACTACCATTCTTTTTTAACACAAATGCATCGTCACCATTAAAATTAGCTACCGCAGAGCTTTCCAAGTCCGTCTGGGATAAAATTTCTGTACCAGCGCTTGAATGGGCAACAACAAATACATCATTATGTTCCAAAGTACCTGATAGTTGTACCGACTGACTTGCTTCGGCAGCACCATTACTATACAATTCCAATTTGTAATTTGATAAATCTACTGGATCACCTGTACCATTATAAATCTCGATTGCCTTGTTATACGAACTTCCTTCAATATACTCTGATATGAATAAGTCCTCTGCCACTACCTCATTACTTTCCGCTTTCACTAGGATCGTAGAATAATTCATGAACACTAGCGTGAAAATAAGAAGCAAATTCAGCATCTTCTTCACAGTCGAATTTTTCATTGGTACCCTCCATTAATATGATATTGTGACACAATTGTGACTGTGGCACACTTTTAATATGGCATATAAAATAAGAGGATACAATTAAGATTTTGTAAATTTATAGTAAATTCTTACTATTTTAACAGTGATTAGCTAAAAACAGTTAAAAATACCCACTCGAACAACATGTCTAATAGCCTGCAATTTACTCGATTTTAAAATTTTTCTTGTAAAAAGTGCGATGGAATAAATTATAATTCGTCTAATAAATAGAGTCGCGGAGGTGAGGAGTTTTGGACAACAAAGAGATAATCTCGGATTGGTTTGAGAAATATGGCAATGATATCTATCATTTTTTAATTTATCGTATAGGTCCAGTTGATGCTGAAGACTTACTTCAGGAGGTCTTCATAAAAGCATTGAGAGGATTTAACAGTTATCAGGAAAAATCAAACCCAAAAACCTGGCTCTTCAGTATAGCCAGAAATGTTGCTGTCGATGAAGTTAGGAAACGTAAGGTCAGAAAGTGGATGAGCCACATTCCTTTAGAAAATACAAATGAACCGGAAACAACTTTTTCACCACAATCTATTCTTGACCATGAAGAGGAGCACCAGACTATTTACCGGGCCATCAAACAATTAAAGTCAAACTACCAGGATGTGATTATTCTCAGAGGAATCAAAGAACTATCCATAGCAGAAACAGCCGATGTACTTAAATGGAGTAAAAGCAAAGTCAGATCCACACAGCATCGTGCAAGATTAGCTCTTCATGAAGCTTTAAGGAGGTGTAACGACAATGAAGAAACAAGATCATAATGAATTAAAAGATCTTCTCAAGGATATGCCAAAACCTGATGTGAGTAAGCAAAAGCGGAATGAAATCCACCATGTCATTATGAATTCAAATAAGAAATTCCCAATCAAAAGGTTTGCAGCTATATTCGGGGCAGTTGCAGCTGGTTGTTTATTCTTCCTGCTGATATTCTCATCCATCAATACCAATAATCAGCAAGCGGCAATGCATACGTATAACGATATCGTCAAAGGTGAGATTTCAGCCATTAACGGAGCAACTGAAGATAATTTGTATTCATCATCGGATCAAAAAATAATCGAAAGTTTCCACGAGACTATAGGGTCTATGAATTATAAAAAAACAACTCAAGAAAGCTCAGTTTTTGAAAAAACCATCACGCTTTATAATAATAATAATGAAATAGTAACTACCATGACTTTTACAGGTGAAAATATTGTCTCCATTAACGGTAAACAATATAAAATCAATGAAAATCAATTGAACCAATTTACCAGTCTATTCTTTACTGAAAAATATAAAACAAATACGAAGAAACCAAGTCTAAAAGAACAGGCAAATAAAATTCTCACTCTATTGACGAATGAGAATATGGAGGCACTAGGAAATCAGGTCCATCCTGAAAAAGGATTACTGTTCTCTCCTTATGTATACGTTAAATCAAATGCTACAACATTTTCACAGGATGAGATCCCCAAATTGCTTCAAGATAACAGCGTTTATGAATGGGGCAGCCAGGATGGTAGCGGAAAACCAATTAAACTAACACCAAGCGACTATTTTGATGAATATGTTAACGCATCTTTCTTTTCTAATGCAGATGAAGTTAATGTAAACAATCTGAAAAATCGCGGAACCATGTTAAATAACATTCATGAAGTTTTTCCGAATGCACAAACGGTTGAATATTACCAAAACGGAAAAGAAGAATTAGCTTGGGAAAGCTTAACTCTCGTATTTGAAGAAGTGGATGGCAGCAGAAAACTAGTCGCGATCGTTCATGGTGAGTGGACGTCATAATAAAAGTGGCAGGGACATAACTAAAACTTCCCACTATAAAGACGAATAATAACAGGCTAGGATGTTTAAAAGGGATTAATCTTCAATGGCTGGAATTAATGCGTAGTTGAGTTAAACTGCAACGTAACTTTGCATCCATCTATTATAAAATGAGTGCTACGATAAATAGGACGTAACCGGTCGAGTAAGCGGGAGCGCACCCCAATTTTGTGGGCGTGCTCCTCATCTCCTCACAGAACTGTGCTTACCGCACACGGATCTCCCTATCATTGTTTACAGAATATACCTGAATCATTTATTTATATGTTCATTCAAAGTATGGAAAATGTATCTACGCTAATGGTTTCCTTCGACAATTAGCACAATTTTTCATTGGTACTCACCATTAATAAGATATTGTGAGACAATTGTGACTCTGGTACACTTTTAATATGGGAAGGATATAATTATTGTAAATTTATAGTTAACTCTTACTATTTTAGCAGTGATTAGTTAAAAACAGTTAAAATCATCCATTCCGCGCATCCTCCCTTCCGCCTATCCATATTTGAATACACTAAGTACATAGATTTAAAGCAGTTAAAACTAAATGGAGGACGACAAATGAAAAGAAAGGGAATTATAGGAGCAGGAGTAATATTAATAGTCATCATTTTTACCTTTACAGTCAATTATAATACCAATAATGAAAAGGTGATTGCTGAAAGTTTGCGAGATAGCATTAAAAAAAGTATGAAGGAAACAGAAAAACAAAAGGAAGCGATTCAGAAATTCCATATGCAGGTTCATGAAAGGTTTAGAGAAGAGGGATATGAAGGTAATATTTCATTTCCAAGGGTTTCCCTCTTTTCTTCTAAACCAAAACAACTAACGCTCCATGTAAAGAACAAAAGTGATTCTAGCAAAGAAATGAAACAGATTATTAAAGATATTGCTAAATCCAACAAACTGGGCAAGGTGGAAGTTACAGTAAAAGTACAGAGAATAAAAGAAGAAGAAGAAATAAGTGAAGAAGACAAAGAAAAGAGACAGCTCTCGCACGAGATATTTGAAATTACCAGCGAAATATTACAAGAAAAAGGTTATAATCAAAGCGGGATGAGCATTATGACTACCCCCAACCCGACCATTGAAATAACAATTGATGAACCAAAGAAAAACTTTAGCCAAAACAAAAAAGCTATCGAAAAACTTATCCATAATACTATCTATTCAAAGAAAAAAGTGGATTATAAGGTGAAAGTCGATAAAAGAACCGAAGCACAGTTAACAGAACAGAAATGGTATCCTATTCTGGGATCAATACGGGAAGAAACAAACAAAAATTTTGATAAAGTTACCGGTTTTACCCATTCGTTCAACACCACCCCCTTACAGATAACAATTAAAACCTCTTTATCAAAAGGATGGACGTCGAATATAAAGGCAAAGCAAATCAAAATGTACGTACATGAAATAATCGATATAAAAAGGGAAGAATTATCACTGCTTAAGGAAGAACCTTATAAAATAGTTATACACGATAAAGGGAATGACAAGTTGAATTGGATAAGCAAGTAAGGCTAAAAAATTAATCTTCTGGGTTGGTAAAGAGTAACCTTAATGGCTACTCTTTACTACTTTTATTCCATTGTTATCGTTTGTTGTTCTTTTCGTGCCAGACACATAATTCCAGCGATTAAGTAAAATATCCCGCTAAAGATTCCGGCGCCCACTGTGATAATTGCTGCAAGTACAGACGTTACAATCAAAATAATCCCTGCTGCTTTCGGTTTCTTATCGCCTTTTACCAATATGATTGAAATAATACCTAATACCAACGCAATGATGGAAACAATCGCTAGCACCAGACCTCCACCTTGAAGGACTTCCAGCATAGCCTGCATATCACCCGTTCCCATTCCAGGTTGTTGCATCATTTCATCCGAAGCCTCATTCAAAACTTGCTCATTGTTAAATAGCCATGCTGTAAAAATACCTACTCCAGCAAACAGCATATAGATTAATGCTCCTACAATCGTTAGGACAATTTCCCCTGTCCGATTCATGACAAACCCTCCCCATTTTTAACTTAACTTAATTCTATGCAGTAATTTGAATGGAATATTCTAAATTACCCGTTCCACTTCAACTTTACCACACAAAACTGTCCATCCTACCTTCATCATAACATGTATTTACTAACATTCGCCAAACACAAATCGAATTTCAGCAAACCATGCCCTGAATCTAAATAAGCTTCATCAAATACCTCCATTTAACAGACTACCAACGTATTTATCCAATCGCTTCTTCATCATATCATTTGTTAATCCTGATACACCGAATGCTTCCCACCCAGGATACACCTCTGGAGGTCCAACTAGCATATCGGTCAAAGAAAGCAAATCCCAATACCGATTATAGGTAAAATCCGAACCTGCCTGTTGCTGATATGCCTTCAGAAAACCATCTGCTGTTTTAACACCATATAGCATGGCCAGGTTCACTCTGCAATGCCCGACATCAACTCCGCGAGGGCCTCTGCAGCCATTGACCCAATCTACCACCCCACTAACTAAGCCTTCATTCCATAATACATTGGCTGGATGATAGTCTCGGTGAATGAAGCAATCTGTCGTTTTTGGTCGAGGTCCTGCTAAAATCTTAATAGCACTTTCCCATGTTTTCGGCTCCTTTGACCAGCTCGGTACCTCAAACGTTGATAAGTCATTGTAGCTATAATGCTGATATGGAAATCCACTCGCTTCGACTGCATGAATTTTCACAAGCCCCTTTGCCAAGCCGGTAAGCCACTCATTCATATTGGCAGGTTGCAATTCTACAGCACCTTCAAGTTTCGTCATGAGAATCGCTGGAATTCCACATTTTTCTCCAGTTTCATCGGAGGCGACAACTTGAGGAGTGGTAACGCCTGTTTTAGCAGCCATAAGCAAACTCTCCTTTTCATGCAAAACCAAATCCGGTTCTTCTTCAAGCCATTCCTTATTATCAAACTGCCTGATAACATATTGTTTTACTGACTGATCCACCTGTATTGTGATGCTATGTAATGTGGATGAGGTACTTCCTTTCAGTCGACTAACCGATTCCACCACTGCATTCGAATCGACATTATCTACTACCCATTCAATAATTCTACTCGACAAATGTTCGTTATTATGTTCCAAAAAAATCCACCCCAGTTCTAATATAAATTTAATTTTAATACATCTACTCTGGAATTAAAGGGATTTAGTATCATTTTGGTGAAAATATACAATGACGAGTATCATGAAGTTGTAATGTCAAAGATTAGCGGAAACCAAAGCCCTTATTTGACAAAAACATCCCTTTTTCCTTAGATATATGTGAAATAAGGTATCTGATGACCGCATATTACAGGAAAAGCATTTTTTTGCAGAAATAGCGTATCCTGTGTCCGATTATTACTGTAATGTAAGAACAATAATATAAAAGGAGAGTCAAAAAGCATGGAACCAATCCAAACTAAAGAAGTAGATCAATTCATTGAAAATTTAAATGGGCATACAAAGGAAATTATCGAAAAATTACGGGAGGTTATTTTCCAAACGTCTCCCAATATAACTGAAGAAATGAAATGGGGAAAGCCATGTTATATTGAGAATGGTCTTGTATGCTATCTCCAGACTGCCAAGAATCATGTTAATCTAGGTTTCTACTTCGGTGCCACACTTAAGGATAAGGATAACCTGCTTGAAGGAACTGGCAAAAAAATGCGTCATATCAGAGTAAAACAACTCGACGATATTCAACCCCAAAAATTTTCTGCATTAATTAAGGAAGCCATTGAATTGGAAACATGATTTTTTTCATTACATTCATGAACATGAAATAAACCATGACAAAAGTGATTTCTTTTGTTATCCTTAAATTGTAAACATAATATTTTAAAAATTACTACTAGGGGTGCCCAAAATCGTGGGCTGAGAGGAAAGCACGTATTAGCTTTCTGACTCTTACGGACCTGATCTGGTTAATACCAGCGGAGGGAAGTAGACTGACGATATACTTACTTATATCAGCTATTTCAAGCCAGGTCCATTAATGGATCTGGCTTTTTTCGTACGCGCCCCTTTCACGGAAAGGAGGATTTGATTGAACCGAACACGATTACTTACGACAATGGCAGTCTTTGTGGCAATAGGTACATTGGGTGCACAGTTACTTTGGTTTCCAGCAGGCGTGGCAAAAGCCTATCCCGTCCAGCATGCCGTCAATGTTATGGCCGCAGTGACACTTGGGCCTGGTCCTGCGGTCGGTATTGCATTTATGATTGGCCTGCTCCGCAACATGCTTGGACTTGGTACGTTGCTGGCGTTTCCCGGCGGCATGATTGGAGCATTTCTAGCTGGATACTTGTTTCAGAAGACTCATAGAAAAGCCATGGCTGCTGTGGGAGAAGCAATTGGTACCGGGGTCATCGGAGCACTTTTTGCTGTTCCCTTTGCAAAGCTATTGATGGGTAGTTCAGCTGGTGCTTTGTTCTTTATACCGTCGTTTCTTATTAGCAGTGTTACTGGAGCATTGATAGGCTGGTTTGTTATTTCACGGGTTAATCAGGAAAGACTAGTTCAAAATAAAATATAGGAAAAACTACTAGGGGTGCTGTACTGGCTGAGAAACGGAAATATTCCTTGTCCCTTGGAACCTGATCTGGATAATGCCTGCGCAGGGAAGTAGTTGAGGTCCGCTATCTATACCTCTACTAATCTACTTTTATCCCCCCTAGTAGCTTCCTAAATCATTGGAGGCTTTGTTATGTCATTCACACAACAATTAAGAGATGAGAACCAAGATATTTTTCAAGCAATATTTAATCACCCTTTTGTCGCTGGTATTGGAAAAAAAGATGTCCCAAACGGATCAATTGCGCATTATATTAAGGCAGATTTTGAATATTTAAATGCATTTATGCGAATTTATGGAATTGCACTTTCCAAATCTGACAAGCGCGAGGACATCCGCTTCTTCGGGGAACAAATCCAATTTGTTTTAAATAGTGAAAACCACCCACATCATAACTTTTGCGACCATATAGGGATTGGCTACGAGGAGCTGCAAGGTCACCCGCTTCCGCCAACTGCTGATCATTACATTAAGCATATGATGTATCACGCGCAAATGGGCAGTGTCGCTGAAACCATTGGTGCACTGCTCCCTTGCCCCTGGACATATTTGGAAATCGGCTATGCGTTAATGAACAAATATAAACCAGAAACGGATCATCCATTTTATCCATGGATCAGCTTTTATGCTGATGAACGATTTGGCAAAATAGTGATGGAAATGCGAAACCGCTTGGATGAATTTGCTGAACATGCTTCATTGGATGAGCAGAAAAAGATAAAAGAAGCATTTCGTAAAAGCTGCCAATTAGAACTGTCCTTTTGGGAAATGGCCTATACTTGTGAAGAGTGGCCAATAAACGAGTTGGTGGTTGGCAAATGAAAAGCATTCCATGCGCACTTACAATCGCTGGTACTGACCCCAGTGGTGGAGCCGGAATACAAGCAGACTTAAAAACCTTTCAGGAACTGAAGACTTACGGTATGTCTGTCATTACATCCGTTGTTGCCCAAAATACAACAGGTGTCCAGAATGTGCACCATCTCCCTGTTGAAATGATTGAACAACAATTGGATTCTGTTATGACCGATATCCCCTTTCAGGCATTTAAGACAGGAATGATCGCCAACGTTGACATGATGCAGGCTATTGCTCAAAAGATTAATGGTTTAAACATCCCTTTTGTTATGGATCCGGTAATGGTCGCAACAAGTGGCGATCCATTAATCGCAAGCGATGCCAGGGATTATTTACGTAAGAAACTATTACCAATGACATCGTTAGTAACACCTAATATCCCTGAGGCAGAAGATATTACAGGTGAAAAAATCGAAACACTGGACGACATGAAAAAGGCTGCAAAACAAATAGTTCATGAATTTGGAGCAGGTGCGTCATTGGTTAAAGGTGGCCATCTGCAAGGTGAAGCAATCGATTTTTTATATGACGGCAGTTCGTTACACACTTTTTCAACCAAACGAATTGATACAAAAAATACACACGGAACCGGCTGTACTTATTCAGCAGCCATTACAGCCTACTTAAGCCAAGGAGATTCTTTACCAGAGGCCGTTAAAAAAGCAAAAGATTACGTAACTGCTGCAATCCGTCATTCATTTTCACTCGGTCATGGAAGTGGGCCGACAAATCATTGGGCACAACCCATTGAAAGGGTGAGGTAAATGAACAAAGATATTATTCAAAAAGTAAGAGATCAAAGTCCGTTGATTCATCATCTGACAAATCAAGTTGTGATGAATTTTACCGCAAATGGCTTGTTATCCTTTGGCGGAACCCCAGTCATGGCTAAAGCTGAAGAGGAAGCGAACGACATGGCGTCCATTGCAGATGGCGTACTTTTAAACATCGGGACCATAACAGCACAGGAAATCCCAGCAATGATCACAGCAGGAAAAACAGCTAATGAAACAGGAATACCAGTGGTTCTTGATCCTGTTGGTGTCGCAGCAACGCCATTTCGGACATCTGTTGTAAAAGAAATTTTAAATACAGTGCAGCCAACCGTCATCAAAGGAAATGCGGGCGAAATTGCACACCTCGTAGAAATTCCCTGGGAAACAAAAGGCGTCGAATCGGTAGGTAATGGAAATTCTGTGGAGATAGCTTTAAAAGCTGCCGATACTTATCAAACTACTGCCGTTGTCACAGGAGAAACGGATGTTATCTGCTCCGGAAAAGATATTCTGCGTAACAATTCCGGGCATCCGATTCTTGGCAAAATAACTGGTGCCGGCTGTCTGCTGGGTTCCGTCCTAACTGCATGTTTAACCACAAATGAACCAATCGAGCAGCAGGTGTTAACTGCAGTTGAGTTTTACGGACTGGCTGCGGAATATGCTGCCGTCAACTCAGAAGTTAATGGATCCGGGACTTTCCTTCCTCATTTTATTGATGCATTATCATTTGAAGTCGATAAACTGGAGAAGCTTAATTGATGAATCTAAGAAAATATTTGATAATGGGCAGTCAAAATTGTGACCGTGATCCGGCTGATATTTTAGAATTAGCGATAAAAGCTGGTATTACAGCATTCCAATATCGCGAAAAAGGAGCTGGATCATTAAAAGGAAATGATAAATTAGAGTTAGGATATAAATTAAGAAACAGTTGCAGGCATCATAAGGTAGCATTTTTCGTCAATGATGATATCGACCTTGTTGAACCTCTAGATGCCGATGGAATTCATGTTGGACAGGATGATGTTTCAGTTAAAAACCTGCGTGCTCGATTTCCTACTAAAATCATTGGCCTTTCTGTATCGAATCCAACCGAAGTTTCTAATAGTCCAATTCAAATGGCTGATTACCTTGGTGCTGGTCCAATTTTTAATACATCTACAAAACCTGACGCAAAATCTGCAGTCGGTGTGGAATGGATTAAGACATTACGAAACCAGTTTCCAAGCGTTCCTATTGTAGGAATTGGTGGAATAACCACCCAAAATGCAGCTTCTGTTATAAATGCCGGGGCTGACGGTGTTGCGGTTATTTCAGCTGTGACACAGGCAAATGATATAACAACAGCAGTTCAAAGGTTATAAACCTTACTTTCATATATACTATCGTTGCCCACATACGAAAGGTGGCATAAAATAAATAATTATTTCATGCCACCTTTTGATGATGGGGTTCGATTAAATTAGTAGAACCACCCTACTTTTTGTTTCTGTCAGCATATACCGCCATGGCATCACGCATGAAAACTGACAAACCTTGACCATACTTATCGATGTTCTTGGTGAAACGTTCATCATCGACATACATTTGCCCAAGTCCTTTGAATGCATCAAGTGAATAGTTTCCGATTTTGTTCAAATAGTCATACCATACCTTAATACCTGCTTGTGCTTCATCAGATTCAGGTGATTGATGACGGAGTGCTGCAAGCTCTTGATAGATTCTATCAAATTCTTCACCCATTGCTTTTTGTTCATCTGTTGACATCTTATTTATTTTCGCATTAGATTCATCGACATCCTTGTCACCCCAACGATCACGTGCTTCTTGTTCGTATGGGTTATGACTGAAATCGAAGCCTGCAAACTTTTCTTTATTACTCATATTAATTTCTCCTTTCGAGTGTTGCGTGGTTTTATCAATCGTCGCAATCATTTTATCGATCCGGCTACGTTTCTCAAGGAGCATTTTACGGTGAAGTTCAAGCGCCTCCTTCCGATCAAATGATGGACTGTTGATAATTTCTTTTATTTTTTTCAAAGGGAAGCCAAGTTCTTTAAAAAATAGAATTTGCTGTAAAACCTCAAGATCATTGTTTGAATAAATGCGATAGCCAGATTCGGTTGTTTCCTCTGGGGATAACAATCCGATAGCATCATAGTGGTGTAGTGTGCGCACACTAATTCCTACCAAATCAGCAACTTCCTTAACTTTCATCATTTAAACCTCCCTTCAATTATCACTATAAAGTATCACGCAACGTTAGAGTCAACATTTATTTTTAAAAAAGCTCTTTCCGTTTTTTATAAGGATCACAGCATTATATCAGTAGCAACGAACTTTATTAAAAAAGCCGCTATTCGAATGAACAGCGGCTTTTGATTATTTATTATCTGATGGTAAATCTTCCAATTCTGTCGGCTGCGCACGATACACAAACAACGCCATAATAAAGGCAACGGCAGCTAACACAAATCCTATAAAATATACAAGTTCAACACCTGCAACCATCGACTCACTTATTGTAATAGGATTTCCCGGATCAGCAGCATGTGTTAGATAACTATTTTGTCTTGCACTCATAATGCTGATGAATACAGAAACTCCAATTGCGCCTGCAACAGGCTGTAATGTGGTCATAACCGCAGTGCCATGCGGATACAAATGTTTAGGAAGCTGATTTAAGCCATTTGTTTCAGCCGGCATCATCATAGCCGAGACAGAAAGCATTAGTAAGATATACCCAACAATAATCATCCATATCGGTGTATTCATATCCAGCCTGCTCATCATAAACATTGTTCCGCATAACACAGCTGAAGCAGGTATTAGCAATAACCTAGGTCCAAACTTATCAAATAAATGTCCCATAACAGGTGACATCAATCCATTCAGAATTGCACCAGGCAGCAGTATTAAACCAGCCGTTGCTGGTGTGACTCCCAACGGTCCTTGCATAAACATTGGCAGGATAATCTCAGAAGAAAACATTGCCATAATAATAATTAAAAATAGGATAATTGCATGTGAATACATAGGGAATCTAAACACCCGCAGGTTCAGTAATGGGTCTTCAAGTTTAAATTGCCTTATTGAAAAGAATATCAGAGCCACGACTCCCAAGACAATTGGGATGTACACAACAGGGTTTAGAAATCCGGTCTCACCTTCACCTACTGAACTAAATCCGAACACGATACCACCAAATCCAACAGTAGAAAAAATAAGTGATAAAACATCTATTTTTGGTTTGGTAACTTCTGATACATTAATCAAATATCGATAGGCAAACGCTATAGAAAATAATGCAAATGGAATTACGGTGATAAATAAAAAACGCCAGCCCAAATGATCAACAATTACTCCTGATAGTGTTGGTCCAATTGCAGGAGCGAACATTATGACGAGGCCAACAAAACCCATTACTTTTCCACGGCGTGCTGGTGGGAATATTAATAAGAATACATTAAAAATGATGGGTATAAGCAGTCCAGTTCCAATCGCTTGAATTAACCTGCCCGCCAGTAGAACAGGAAACGTGGGAGCGGCAGCACAAATCGTCGTTCCAATCGAAAATATAACCATCGTTCCCAAAAATAACTGCCTTGTCGAAAACCATTGCAATAATACTGCCGACGCTGGTGTGACAACTCCCATTACTAATAAAAATCCTGTCGCCATCCATTGGACAGTAGTTACAGAAATACCGAACTCATCCATTAATGTTGACAGCGCAATATTAAGTAATGTCTCATTTAAAATGGCAAAGAAAGCCCCAATGATCAAAGAAAGCATAATAGGCATAACTTTCACATTGGGATTTTCAGCTAAATACTCATATTTGGTTGATTGATTATCCTTATCCATACAAAAAATCTCCTTTGAAAAAATAAACATTGGTTCGTTCTTAGCTTGCGTAAGTATTACAGAGATATTTAACAAACTGAAGAGAGAAAGAATCACTCTTCACCTTATTTATTCGAAAGAGGATAATCTTACCACTATTCTATCTTATTCACAAGGTCAAATTTTACTGTATATCCACATATTTAATACTATTGAGAATTGTCAGCTGCCCATACAAAATTGGACGTATCCCCATATAGTAAAAGGAAGGACTTTTTAGAGGAGGACATTAAATCATGAATCATGATCAACCACCATATGGAGATGAAAGACAATTTAATTTTCCAGGGATGCTGGACGGCTTATTTTCCGGATTTCCTGGTGGCGGGCAACAATTCGGCCCCCCAGGTGGAGGACCGCCATTCGGGGGACCACCCGGACAGACTGGAGGCGGGCCACCCGGGTTTCAGGGTGGGCAACCATCTGCCGGTCCACCTAGTACCCCGCCCCCATCATTTACACCTTCACAACCGCAAACCATACAATCCCAACAGTTCGGCGTCTATGCAATCGATCCAGGAGCAATCCGGCGCTGCCTTTACCAGTTCACGTATATCTGGCTAAGACGGGATGCCTTTTGGTTTTTCCCAGTCTTTGTTGGAAGAAACTCAATCGCTGGATTCAGGTGGAACAGAAACAGGTGGGTTTACTATGGAGTTGATTTAGACAGAATTGAATCATTTCAGTGCTATTAGCTCCTGTCACATCCCGGCTTTTATCAGCTATTGTCGAATGATCCTTCCCTTGCTCAAATACAGTAAACGAAGGGAGGATTTCTAATGCATCAAACAGTATTGCTATATTTGGCATGTATTTTAGCTGGCTTTGCACTTGCGAATATACCGACATCTTCAGTAATTACTGCAGGTATAGCCACTTTCTTTCAAATAATAGGAGGAATTGCGGTAATTGTTTTTTCCCTTACCATCCTATATTTGGGAGTCAAAACCTTGCTCGATAAGTAAAAATTAAAAGTGGCCGTTCAAACGGTAACGATGAGGATCCGCCAAACAGTCGAAGTGGATCCTCATTCCGCTAAATAACTGAAAAGGTGCTCTCGGAAGGGTGAGACGGATCCTCGTTCCGTTATTAGCAGAAAATCAGCCAAATTTGAGTCAGAAATCACAAATAGCGGAATGAGGATCCGAACCCAAGCCCAAAACGAGTGTTTTCAAGGAAATAACGGAATGAGGATCCGCCTAATAGTCAACCGGATTCTCTCATTCCGTTTAAAAATGGATTCTTCAAAAATAGGGGCGAAATGTATGCTAATTATGATGTGATTTCTAATGTTATTAGCATTTATCTCTCCCAAAATAGAACCCGCAAACGGCCACTTTAACCTGCTTTTCAGATGGATTGCTGGTAAACTACGAAATAAAGTCCCCATTCCCTTAGAATAGTGACCTCCATTTAATCATTTTTAATATCTTCTACAATCGTTTCCACTTCATTTCGGGATATTTTCTCCCGTCCTTCTTTTAATGCTTTAACAGTTCTTTTGGCTAATGCTAATGGAATTTGACAAAACAGCTGGATATTCCGCGTATGAATATCCTTCATATATTCATCAGCCTTGGCGAGATTGTTTTCGGTGTATCGAAACATGTCGTCTCTATTCCAGCCATTCGGAACAAAATTCACACCACGTTCGCTATCCTCACCCTGGTTTCGCAATATATTAACGGCTTGCAAGCCACGACCATACCCTATAGCCAAGTCATGATCAGTCTCGGTTCCATCATACCATCTCCATATATCAGAAAGCATGACACCAACTAACCCAGCTACGTAATACGTATAATCATCCAAATCCTCTTTAGTTTCTATATGCCAATCCTTTTCTGCCCATTTTGCCATTCCATCTGCCATAATACCTGTAGATTTTTTTACTTCTTCCACAATATCAGGTGGACAAATAGATATCCAATCACCTAAACGTAACGTCACTTCAGGCAGAAGTGATTCATAGGTTTTTAACAATTCACGGTATGCTTGTTGATCAAAATCGCTCTTCAAAAGTTCACTGGTAGACCGAAGTAATCGTTGCTTTGTTTCCGAATCCAATTCTTCATGATCCTCAATTTCATCAACCGCCCGCATACATAAATATGCGGAAGCAACAGTTTTCTTCAGGTTCGGTTTGAGCAAACTAATTGGTATGTAAAAAGTTCTACTCGTTAGCTTTAGCATGTGCATTGCTTCTTTTTGTAACTTCCTCGATTCACTCACCCGTGACGCCTCCCTTGATAATCCAATTATAACAAAAAACAGGCATTATTTATATAAATTTACTTTTGTAACCAAAAAATGGAGTACCGGGTAAGTACTCCATTGCCAATTATTTATTTAGTTAGACTTCCTTCTGGGCCGTTCCCAAATAAGACCTTGTTTCAATGCCATTTTCCTGGCTATTCTCGGAGCGGTCCACAGTGGCGGCAATAAGAGAATTGATACTGGCACCGCAGTTATAACGATTGAATTTTGAATAGCCGTTATACTCCCTTCGCCAATTGTCAATATCATCATTGTCGTACCACCAAAAATTAATGCCCAGAAAACCCGCAGCCAACGTTGAGGATGGTCATTTCCTGTTAAGGTTACAGCTATTGTATATGACATCGTATCTGTTGTAGTTGCAACAAATATGACCGATATTATTAAAAACAGGACTGCCATAACGGTTCCCATCGGCAGTTGGTCCATTATCGCCATTACTGCAGCAGGCATACCCGCTTCATTTAAAGCGCCGGAGACTGATCCAGGATTCTCTATTTCGAAAAATACTCCCGTTCCACCAACAACCGAGAACCAAAAATTCGTAACAAGCGGGGCAACAATGGACACTGCGATAATTAAGTCCCGTATTGTTCTCCCACGAGAAATGCGACTAATAAATATAATAAGCATTGGACCATAGCCGATAAACCAGCCCCAGAAAAATATAGTCCATAACCCAAGCCATGCATCATCACCGCGATAGAAACTCATCGTAAAGAAGTTTTGTAATTGAAAACCCATTCCTCCGACGAACGCATCAATTATAAACAATGTTGGTCCAATAATAAGTACAATAGTTCCTAACACAATTGTCATTCCAACATTTAGACGGCTTAGCAAAAGAATTCCTCTATCTACTCCTGTGGCAGCAGAAATTGCTGCAATGATAACCAGAACAACTACAACCATAATACTCGTTGTCACTGTATTAGGAATGTTAAATAGATGATTAAGCCCATATGAAATTTGTAAACCAAGGAATCCTAGCGGGCCTAAAGTTCCTGCTGCGGTCGCTATAATCGAAACAATATCAGCTGTTGAACCAAGAATACTTTTATGGAATATTTTTTCACCAAAAATGGGAAACAGCAGTGACCTTGGACGCATTGGAAAACCTCTGGTGTAGTGAACATACATCATTACAATTGTAGCCAGTGTTCCTAAAATTGCCCAGGCAGCAAATCCCCAATGGAAAAATGCTTGTGCAAATGCAGCCGGAATATTAGAAAATTCACCACCGCCAAATAATGGTGGTTCAGCCATATAATGGTACATCGGCTCAGCAGCAGCCCAAAAGATCCCACCACTTGCCAGCAGTGTAACCAATATCATAGCAACCCAGCGATAATAACTATATTTCGGCTTATCCAAATTTCCTAACCGAACTTTTCCATATCTTGAAAAGGCTAAGAATATGCCAATCACAAAGTTTCCGAATAATAAAAGTTGCCAGTACGCTCCGAAGAGATCAGCAGAATAACCGAATAAAGTATTAATCCAGCCTCCTACCATCTTACTATCAATGAAGGATAAAATAATAAATAAAATTAAGAATCCGCCACTTACTGCAAATACTGTCCAATCTGTTTTAACTTTCTTGTTTTCTTGCACGCTTTTCCTCCTAATTTTTTTAGGAGCAAGTGTCTATAACATCATTAGAAAACCTAGTCATTACAGACCGTTGGATGGAAAAGTGATCACTTATTTAATCATACATTTATAAAGGACTACCTCTTACAACCATCAGCTTGCTCAATTTTTTTCTTACATAGTTTTGTATTATAGTTTTGCCCGGGTAATCCGTCAACTATTTACTTATTTAATCATGCAGAATTAGTACCAACTAATACCATGTATGTTTCCCTAGCCATAATAAAAAATACTAAATGGACCTAAATACAGTAATGGAGTGAAAAAATCATGGAAATACATTCAGAGGATGACTTTGCTAATTATTTTGATCAATCCATTCTAGACTACAAAGAAGGCAGTAGTCGCCTTCAAAAGAAGTTGCCAAAAATGACACAGGGGTACTTTGATTTCACCGAATCATGTTTTGAGGAAGGCGCGATGGATAAAAAAGAAAAACAGCTAATGGCACTCGGAATTAGTATTTATGCACAGGATGAATATTGTATTATGTACCATACAAAAGGTGCCGTTCAACACGGATGTTCCGAGGATGAAATCATGGAGACCATCGCAATTAGCGCAGCATTAGGCGGGGGCGCCGCTTTTTCCCAAGGAGTTACCTTAGCCATGGATACGTACGATTATTACTCAGAAAAAAATACAACACCAGAATAAACCAAAAACAGAGTACACACTTTATTAATAACAAAAGTGTGTGCTCTGTTTATTCAGGAATGATTTCAAGGTTTTGAAGTTATAATAAATTGCGTTTTATTAACCTTCTCCTGCACCAACTAACTCAACAAAAACATTCTGATCATAGTTTATATCAATGTCTTCGGGAATTTGAATGTATAGTAAATGTTGACTTGATCTAGTGGCATCACTTGATGAAAACGCCCCATCCATCCAACCTTCCTCACTAAACTGGCTCGCGATAAATGATTCCTTATACGTTCCAAAATTCACCTCAACAGGTTCCGGTTCCGTTACTGTCATGTTATTATTTGAAAAATCTATATGCGGCAAGTGCACACGGCTTGATAAATTAATACCTTCAATAATAATTGGAGTTTGATAGTAGGCCACTTTAACAGTTTGTTGCAACGCATCGTTCACCTCTACAAATATAGCCATTTCGTTTGGAGAGGGTGTTTTTAGATTTAGATCACTTCCATCAATGTTATATTCCCAAGTTTCTTTGATATATGAATGGTCAACGCTATCAATCTTTCCCTTGTCTGACCATTCATATAAAGAAAAATTCGAGCCCTTGTTTATATTTGTTTCTTCAGCCATTAAACTGGTATCCTTTGGAAGGACATAAAATGCTCCTGCAGAAACAAGTAACAGAGCCATATAAGCTGTGAACATCCATTTTACCCTATTGACATAACTGAACTTACTACTTTTTAACCCAATCCGTTTGGTCCTAACTACGACCAGAACAACTAAACCTACTATAAAAACGAGTAATATGATCGGCGTCAACCCAATTATACTCATTATCTAACCTCCAATTGATTAGAAATCATCATTGAACCAGCAAAAAATAATACCAACGTAATGATTGCCTTGCCGCCAAATAGCCAAAATGAATCTTCACCAAAATAAAAACTACCGATTTCCATTAACACATGGAACTCTGTACTTACTTCAAATAAAAACATAAAACCCAAAATGGCAACAGGAACTATATATGTAAATGCCTTATGAAGATGAACCAGTGTACCAATGATATAGCCAAAACTGCTGAATAGGAAAATCAGCAATATCATTGCAATCGTTCCCACAAGCAAGTCCATTAAATTATATCCAGTGCTCGAATAAATCATTTGCTGGTTATCATCAAACAGAAAGTATATAGCGATTCTTAATAAGTAACCAGATAAGGCTGCCGTAATCCCGCCAACTATACTTCCAATAAACAAAAATACGATATTGGATAAATTGCTGCTCACCCTATTTGTTACAAATGCAAAATCATCTTCCCGATAAGCTTTTGTCTTGATTAGAATAGCATTGATGAATGCCCATAGGATTGTGAACACCACAATAATATCAATAGAATAATAGTTTATTTCATAAGAAATCATCGACCTGGAACCACCCAACATCCCCGATCCACCTAATGAGAAAAGCAGCGCTAACAATTGGAGGATTACCAACGTACTAAACATCCCAATACAGGACTTCATTTTAAACTGTATTTGTTTTCTCACTACTACTGCCAAACTAGGATCTGTCAAAGACATCATCTATTCCTCCCGTCGTAGTTTGAGTCAAATATACACACAAATCACTAGAGCTTACGGATGACACTTCCACACCGTTCCGTTTAATTTGCTCCAAGACCTCGCTCGGAAAATCGTTCTTCACTGCAGCGTATTTACTGTCCAGCCCTACTGTATTTGTATGAAGAACATCTTTGTCAGATATCCATCCATCAACCTGTTCAGAGCCGCCGCTTAATCCAACTGCATATTCCTTCAGTTCCTCAATTGGCATATGAAGAAGATTCGAACCCATTTCAATAAGTAAAACATCCTCCAGAACGACTTCAAGTTCATCCAAATAATGACTTGAAATAATAATGGAACGCGGGTGCACCAGATAATCCTTCAATAATGCACGATAAAAGTCTTTCCGAACTGCTGCATCCATTCCAGTTGTTGGTTCATCAAAAATGGTTAGCGAACACCTGGATGCTAATCCGATAATCATATTGAAAGTGCTCCGTTTACCTTTTGACAGGTTGTTATGAATCTGCTTGGAATCAAATGAAAAATAACCAAAAAGTCGAAGTGCCAGATCCATATCCCATTTTTCATAAAACTCTCCAGCTTGCTCGAGAATTTCTTTTAACGTTAATGCTGTAGGAAAGTTCATTTGGTCATCAACGAAAACGGTGTTTGCTGAAACGAAGAGGCTATTAAAAGGTCTGTTTGATAAAACATTTACTTGCCCTGACGATTCAGCCCAGAAGCCTGCCAAAATTTTTAGAAGAGTTGTCTTTCCTGCACCATTCTTCCCTATCAAGCCTGTAATCTTGTTTTCTTCAATCGTCACAGATAAATTGTCTAAAGCCTTTCGTTTCCCATGCATTTTAGTCAATTCATTACATTCAACAACCTTCACTTCGCATCCCCCTTAATTGATTTGATCATCTCTATTACTTCTTCTTCGCTTACATCCAATCGTTCAGACTCAAGTACAACCTCTTGTATGAGTCCTTTTAATGTCTGGTTTTTTCGTTTGTCCAGGATGATTTTTCGTGCATTAGTTGAAACAAATTTACCTAACCCTCGTTTGTTATATAGGATTTCTTGTTCAAATAGTATATTTAATCCTTTTGCTGCAGTAGCCGGGTTAATGTTAAACATTTCAGCAAGCTTGTATTGGGAATGTACTTTCTTGTCTTTTTCAAAATTACCATTCAATATTTCAGTCTCAATCCACTCGGAGATTTGTATATATATTGGTTTAGGACCATCCGTATTAATCATCAAGCTTGCCCCCTTTACGTGAGTCAGTGCATTAGTTGTGTAATGTAGTGTATTACACTCTTCAAAATAAATCAACATAAGAAAACTTGGCATTCGTTAAAAACAACTCGCATAAGAACGGTTCTTATACCTATCGCAAAATCCGGGATGCATTGCAAGATACAGCCAAATTGGTATAACTAATTGCCCTGTATTTGTAATTAACAATAAAAAATCTCAGTTCAATAACTGAGATTTCACTTCTTCATTAAAAAGGTTTGTGTCTCTCCTGATTTGGCGGATCCTCATTCCACTATTTCTTAAAAAAAGCCTATTTTTATCGTGTTATGTAATCCTCATTCCGCTATTTACCCTTTTCACCCACATTTTTCATTGTTATTGGGTAAATAACGGAACCAGGAACCGGTTCAACTTTCCGGGACGGATTTTTCACCGATTTAGCGGAACCACGATCCACTTCACAAGTTTATGTGATTATATTCCGTTCCCTGCCCGCCCATTCCTGCTATAATCGATTTAAGTTGATAAGAAACGGAACCCGTTACCCGAACAAGGTGGTTAATAATTTGACAAACTGCTATGCTGTTATTATCATCACTATCGATTCTTGGAAAACTTGCATTGTTAAAGGGGATTCATAAAAAGAAGTATTTTGCTTTCAAAGAATCCCTTGTACCATGGAGTACAACCCTTATAGTTGCATATGCAGAAAAGTATTATACTTTCGTAACTGTAAACATAAAAAATTTAGGAGAGAATTCAATGAAAATATACGTTGATGCCGATGCATGTCCGGTTAAAGAAACGATTATATCAATTGCGGCAAATCATAATATAGAAGTGATTCTTGTTAAAAGCTTTGCTCATTTTTCACATAGTGATGAACAGCCAGGCGTTAAAACAATTTATGTTGATACTGGCGCAGAAGCTGCAGATTACCGAATTATGAAGCTCGCACAAAAGAATGATATGATTATCACACAAGATTATGGCTTAGCATCGCTTGGTCTTGCAAAAGGATGTACTGTCCTTCATCACAAGGGATTCGAATACTCAAACGACAATATCGATAAGCTATTGCAAACACGTTATGCAAGTGCCATGGCCCGCAAAAGCGGTAAGCGGACAAAAGGCCCAAAAGCATACACCACCGAAGACGAAAAAAAATTCAGCCAGCTGCTCCTGAAGAAGCTTGAATAGGGTGGGCTGCCTGTCACCCGACTCTCGGCACTTTTTTTCGAAAATTTTGGTCGTTACTTGGTATGTCAGTCATCCCCAACCACACTGCTGCGTCGTTCCAGGAGCACCACGTCCCGCCACACTCCATTTAACTTTCCAAGACGTTTCCGAACTCCAACCTCGCTAAAGCCAAACTTTTTATGTAACTTAATACTTGTTTCATTCTCAGGAAAAATATTAGTTTGTAACGTCCAAAAACCGTTCATTTCACTCGAGTTAATTAATTCTTCCATAAGCTTAGTTCCAATCCCTTTACCGATGCTGCGCTCACTAATATAAATACTAACTTCACCAACACCTGAATGCGCTTCTCTTGTAGAGATTGGACTTAATGCTGCCCAACCGATTACATCATTTCCTTCCCGGGCAACAAGTCTGGACACTGAAAAATGGCCACTATCCCACTCTTCCCACGTTGGTGCCTTCGTTTCAAATGTCGCGTTGCCCGTGTTAATACCCTCTATAAAAATATCCCGAACCTGTTCCCAATCCTCTTTCTTCATAAAATCCATACTATGCTTGTCCCTTCTTGATTGTTGTCTGATTTAATTTCTTGTTTTCTAGTTTAGCATAAGATTTCTGTTAGTTCCCATAGTTCATATCTAAATTTGTCGATTTCGACTGGTAAATTATCATACGGAGGGGGTAAAGGAGGGGAACATATTCGACCAGAATCGATTTAATTCTGGCCGATACTGACTGCTTAATCCTGACATACCATTAATTTATTACCATCAGGGTCCTTAAACACGAAGAAATGATTATGTTCAATTTCCGTGACTAGCTCGACACCATTGTTTTTCATAAATTGATAAGATGCATGTATATCATCTGTACCAAACTGAATAACAGGGACATTTAAAGTAGCAACTTCCCCATTTTCATCCCGCCACATTGGCATCGTATCCAGGATCATCCCAGTTCCATCCATTTTGGCCACAAATAGATGCTCAAACATAACTTCACCATCTTCAATTCCTAACATTTTTGAATACCAATCCTTCGATTTTTCAATATCCCTTACTGGTATAAATACTAGATTAATCTTGTTTTTTATTGGACTTTTCATTAAAGTTCCTCCCCTTCAGTTAATCCCATATTTCTCTTTAAATATGGGACTTAATTCACTCCATACATCAAACATATTTCCGTCCAAGTCTAGAAAAACAAAGTTCTTTCCCGCATGACCTCTATCTTCTATTTCACCTACTGTTATTCCTTTTTCCTTAAATTCCCTATGTAATGTTGTTAGTGCATCCATTCCGTTAACTTCAAATGTAAGTGAGAAATGTTCCTTTCCATCAATGTCATTAAAGTTAGCACTTTGTTTTTCGCTAGACTTAACCAGGAAGATACTCTGATTAGCTAATTCTAGTATCGCCTTTTCCTTATCCTGATAATTAAGTACTGCACCAATGTTTACATACCATTCGGCTGACAATTCAATATCCTGTACTGGAATATATGATGTCCCAATTCTCATTAGACTCCTACTCATTCAAATTCCTCCTAATAAATAAGTTCATATTCCTATTATCTATTCAACAAATTTTTGCAAATTCCTTCTATAATTATTTAGGAATCTCGTTTGCTTAACTCCCCAAAAAAAAACCTTTGAAAAGATATACTCCCATTCAAAGTTTTTACTTAAAACTATATATCTACAACTTCCTAACAGCAAAATTATCCTGCAGTACTGCCCAGTTTTGAGGGAATTCACTTCCGAGCACCCAATAACTGGGGCCTCTAAGGCCATATTCCTTAATGGTATCGTATTTAGCCTGAACACTACGCGCGTCCTCGAACCATACTTCGTGCTCCTGTCCAGTCTCATCAACATAGGTGAAATAAGGAGATTGATATGTTTCATCATATTGAATGGCTACACCATACGCTTCAGCTAACTGAACTGCTTCTTTTGGACTTACCGTTGTGGCAATCGTTCCTTCCACCCACGGAATCTCCCAATCACGACCATATAAGGGAACTCCCATTAGAATCTTTTCGCGAGGAATTACTGTTACCGCATAATCCAGTACCTCACGCACTTCATTAATTGGGGCAATCGCCCACGGTCTGCCGCCGGCCCATCCCCATTCATAGGTCATTACAATGACGAAATCGACAATTCCCCCGTGGGCAGCATAATCATGAGCTTCATAAAGCAATCCCTCTTGATCAGCTTTATCCTTTGGTGCCAAGGCTGTGGAGACCAAGTACCCTTCTGGATGTAACCGGGCAACTACACGCCGTAAAAAGTTGTTATAATTCTCCCGGTCTTCCGGATAAACATATTCGAAATCAAAGTTTACTCCTCGATAACCTTTGGCATTCATTTTTTCTAACAGATTAGTAATCAATGTATCTTGCAAAACTGGATTACGAAGGATATTGGCTACCACATCTGAATCAAATCCATCACCTGTTATGTTTGTCAGCACTAAAAGTGGAGCCACATTAGTTGCTCTTGCGGCCTCCAAAACTATTTGATCCTGTAATTCTGTGAGTGTTCCATCATCCGTAATACTATAGGTGAATGGTGAAAGATAGGTGAAGTATCTTCCTAAGGCTAGAACTTCCTGTCCGCCCCGCTCATTCAACTGGGTAGTATAAGCATTCACTTCAGCTACCGGCTTATCAGCGACCGGAATACGTAACGTTTGACCAGGAAAAATTAACCCTGGATCTTCCATATTATTTGTTTGAATGATTTGCTCAGAAGTTACGCCATAGCGTTCGGCAATTGACCAGATGTATTCACCAGCTTTTACGATGTGAGGGAAATAAGGAAGCTCCAACATTTGGCCAACATAAATTAGTGAAGGATTCGTAATATTATTAACCTCTGCCAATTCCTGAACGGACACATCAAACATATTTGAAATCGCCCATAAATTATCACCAGCATTAATAACATACTCACGGTTCGGGTCAGGAATAACAAGTGCCTGCCCTACCACAAGTGTATTAGGATCATCCAATTGATTAAGTAATTCAATCTGATTTATTTTCGAACCATAGCTACGAGCTATCTGCCAAAGTGAATCACCACGTTCAACCACATGAATCTTCATTTTTTCTCCCCCAATTTGTTTGTGCTACTACATACCATCGTATTCATCAGATGATTGTCCTAGTAACAAACTGGAGAGAAAAATAATTATGATTAAAATAGTGATTACTTTTGTTTAACCTTTCGTATCACAAACCTGCTCTTAGGTATTGGCGGCATTCTTACCAAATTATAGTTTAAATTTTGCTTTGGAACCTGATAATCAATTCGGTTCGCTAAAAAATTCAAGCTTACTTTCATAACTTCAATTGTCACCCACTCACCGGCACAGCGATGTCCAATATCGTATTCTCCTCCACCTTGCGGAATAAAACTAAAAGGACTTCCTTGCCAACCCTTAAATCGCTCTGGCTTAAATTTTCCGGGCTCCTCCCATAAATCCGGGTCATGATTCGTTCCATAAATATCAAGCAACACAAGGGTTCCATTCGTGAAGTTATACCCATTCCAATAAAAATCACTCCGTACTTTCGCGCCTAAAAATGGACCAAATGGATAAAAACGACGGACCTCCTGTACAAACATCTGGCTGTATTCCTCACGATCTGTCTGCAATTTGGCTTTTAACTCGGGATTATTATACATTGCTAGTGCACCAAATGTTACATATCGAGCTATCGCCACTATTGGCCTTAAAATGTTGAGTAACTCTACCGCCGCCATTTGTATGTTCAACAGTTTTCCATCTAAGTTACTATGCCATGACATTGCATATAAAGCTGTATCCTCATGGGGCATTAACTGACCTTGCCGAACCTGTTGTATAATTCTCTGAATCCACTGTTCAGACTTTTTCCGTGCTTGTCTTCCCCGCCAATGTCTGGGTCCAACGGCTCCAAATGCATCAATCATTGCTGAAAGATCAGTCGTCCGCTGTTGTAATTCTTTTGCCCACAATGGTACACCAGCCCATTCACAAGCGATGCGACACATAATTTCCCTGGCTGCATCGAACAGCACAACTTCTTTTTTTTGCTCCCAGTTTTCAATAGCGATTCGCCACTGTCTACTGGTTATTTCGGTAAGGTCATCTATGCGCTCTGGAGTCATTAACGACATAAATAATTTTTTCCGATGTTTATGTCCAACTCCATCTAATGTTTGCACACCATTTTCACCCAATAATGTTTTTTGGATTCGCTTTGGTGCTGCCCCTTGCCGACGGAATTTTTCATTATCATAGAATACCTCTGCCGCCTCTTTTCCACCTATACAAATTACTTTTTGACAGCCCATTAAACGTGTCTCAAAAATGTCCGATTGGAAACTGGTGCGTCTATTTGGAATATATTTATACCCTTCTAATAACAGGGCCAAGCTATTATCCAAGCCTTTTTCACGCGGAATTGCCATCTGCCTTTTCTCCTCCCTTAACTTAGTCATACCTACAGATGCTATTTTTCTTTAAAATAAAAATTTTATTCCTATATAGTTTTTAAGGTATAATTATATTTGAGGTGATTACATGGCGCGCGAACGCAAGTTTTCCGACAAGACATTATATAATGCTGCAAAACATATACTTTTGAATAATGGCTATGAAGGGTTTACCTTCAGTCTGTTAGCTGATGAGTTAAAGGTGTCCAGAGGTGCATTATACAAGTATTATGAAAATAAAGAAGAGCTAATTATGGATTACATGATTTTTGAAATGAACCGATTTTTAGCTGAGTTGAAAGAGATCAACAATTATGATCACTTCGATTCACAATTTGATTTTCTGATTAAACTAATGTTTAAACATAATAAAATACATCAGGTACTTGGGTTTTCATACCAGATCACTGCAACCATCAGTGAAAACATAAGAGTAAAGAAAGTATATTTAGAAAAACTTCATCAGGAAATGTACTCCGTTCTTCAGAGCTTTATCCAGCAAGGTCGAAAAGAACAATTGTTAAATCCATCCATAAAAGATGAATTAATGTTAGGTTTTATTTTTCAATCGGTTGATATCCCTAATCATTCCGATATACCTCAAACGGAATGGGTAAGATCTGTTAAAGAGTTAATAAGTCATGGTATTCACTGATAAGTAATTGACGTTTATGTCTCGTTGATTAATAATAAGAGTACTTCACTATCGTTTTTTTATCACCAAAAGTGACACAAGCGTTACTTTATTCTTTTTAAAGGGAGTATTAGGCATGAAAACATTTATACACTATGTTACAGACCGCGTTAGCACTAAAAAGGGAATGTGGATTACTGTTGGAGTTTGGCTCATTGCAGCCATGTTATTAGCAGTATTTGCTCCTAGCGCAAAGGATTATGAAGTATCTAGTATTCAAACCCTTCCCGATGATGCTCAGTCTATTATTGCTCAGGAAAAAGTTGATAAATACTTTGAAAACAGTGATGGCACCCCTGCCTTACTGGTTTTTCAGGCAAGTGAAGGTGAAGTTGAACAATCTGAGCTTGGAGAGTTCTTATCAACTATCCAGGAAGAAGACATTAAAGGCGTAAAGGAAATCGTTCCACTAACTAAATTACCGCCTCAGGCAGCTGAAAATTTCTTTTCTGATGATGGAACTACTGCATTAATACCACTGACTTTTGATGGCTCTTTGGAAACTACTGAAATTAAATCATCATTAGATACGATCTATACGTTGACAGAGCAACATACGGATATGAGTTTATATGTAACAGGGCCGGCTGGAATTGCGACAGATACAAATGACTTATTTTCCAGAGCAGATATTGTTCTTATTTTATCAACTGTTGGAATTATTTTAGTATTATTGGTTGTTATCTATCGTTCACCATTACTTGCATTAATTCCATTATTAGCAACAGCCTTTGTCTATGAAGTCGTCATGCAAACATTAGGTCTAATGGGGAAAGCTGGATTAATCATGACTTCTCAGTCCCTGTCAATCATGACAATCCTCTTATTTGCAGCGGTTATCGATTATTCGTTATTTGTTTTCTCACGATACCGAGAGGAACTGAAGAGTCATGAGAATAAACAGAACGCAATGAAACTGGCAATGCGAGGAACCGGTATACCTGTATTTTATTCTGGGGCTACCGTTTTAGCAGCCATGCTAATCCTTTTCTTCGCTGAGTTTGGTGATTATAAAAACTTTGCACCAACCTTTGGTACAACAATCTTTATTGTCATGCTTGCTTCGGTAACACTTGTTCCAGCCCTATTTGCTATTTTTGGAAGAAAGTCTTTCTGGCCAGTAATACCACGAGTTGGAGATTCACAAGTAAAATCAAGTTCCCTTTGGAGCAAGGTTGGTCGGTTTGTTACTAGAAAGCCAATTATTTCAGTCGCAGCTATTAGTATCATTCTGCTTGTTTCAGCAAGTAATATTTTTAATATAGAATATGAGTTTAATACATTAAAGTCTTTCCCTGAAGATATGCCTTCCAGAGAAGGTTATGAGATTCTCGAAGAAAAGTTTCAGGCAGGTGACTTAGCACCAACAACTGTCTTATTTGAAACAAAGAACACAATTTCCGAGGACAGCAGGAGAGAATTAGCAGAAAACCTGACAGATCAGCCACTCATAAATAATGTTCGAGTCAACGGTACAGCTGATAGTGAATCAGTTATTTCTTACAGCATGACGTTTGAAAAAAATCCATATTCAGTAGAAACAATGGATGCATTAGAAAAAATCCGAAATAATTCCGAGCAAATTCTGGATGAAAGCAATCTTAGCGGCGAGCTGTATTTTGCAGGTGAAACTGCTTCGTCTGTAGATGATCGTTCCATCAACAACCGAGATCTGCTCGTAATTGTTCTGTTAGAAACACTTCTGATCTTTATCATGTTAATTTTCTTGACGAGATCAATTAAGATGCCTATTTACATGATGGGAACTATCTTAGTGTCATTTGTTGCAGCGTTAGGTTTAGGCGTCTTTCTAAGCAGTTTATTCTTTGATATAGGTACGATCAGTAACAGGGTCCCACTCTATTCCTTTGTATTCCTGGTCGCATTGGGAATTGATTATAATATTATTCTTGTTTCACGATTTATGGAAGAAAAAAAACATCATCCTGTCAAAAAAGCGGTAGAAATTGCAGTTGCCAATACAGGTGGTGTTATTTCATCTGCCGGGCTAATCTTAGCAGCCACTTTTGCCGTGCTGATGACACAGCCGATACAGTTATTATTCGTGTTCGGGTTTATCGTGGCCGTAGGAATTCTGCTCGATACTTTCCTGATACGCGGTGTATTAATGCCAGGATTACTTGTTTTGTTTGAAAAAGATAAATCAGCTGATTCGGTTAAAGAGAACTCTAATTAGTAAAATGAACACCTATCATGTGAGGTTTGCATGATTTAACAGAGTGTGGATCCAGTTCCTGGTTCGGCGGATCCTCATTCCGTTATTTCCTTGAAAACCCTCGTTTTAAGCATGGGGATGAATCCTCATTCCGCTATTTGTCATTTTTGCCTCAAATTTGGCTGATTTTCTGCTTTTAACGGAACGAGGATCCGTCTCACCCTTCCGAGAGCACTTTTTCTGCTATTTAGCGGAATGAGGATCCGCTTCGACTAATTTTGATTTTAATTTACGCAACAGCCTTTTCAATCGAATGGATTATCCAATTGATCTTTGTTAGAATCAGCATAGGATAATCTGTCGAGGGGGAATCAAAATGAAGATTGTATCAATTGAACCAACACCAAGCCCTTATTCTATGAAAATAAACGTGGACGAACAGTTAACTGATGGACAAACAGAAAATTATAAACTGAATGACGACGTCACCCATGCTCCTGATTATGTACAGAAACTGTTTACTGTAAACGGGGTCAAAGGCCTTTACCGTGTCATCGATTTTATCGCACTTGAACGCAATCCGCGCGTTCCATGGGAGGAAATTTTGCCGGAAGTTCGTACCGTATTAGGATCTTCTGAAGAGAATTCAGATAGTTTAACAGGCGAAGCTGCATCAACCGAAGAAAACTTTGGGGAAGTAAAAGTTTTTATCCAGAAATTCCGGTACATCCCAATGCAAGTAAAGCTGGAAGAAGGGGATAATGAGCACCGCTTTGGGCTCCCTGAACGGTTTATGAACGCTACAATGGAAGCATCAGTCGCTTCTGAGAATATGTTAATGGAAAGAAAGTGGATAGAACAAAGCCCACGTTATGGCGAAGTGGAGGAAATTGGTCAGGAGGTTGTTGACGAAATAGAAGCAACCTATGATTCCGAGCGCATAGCAGAGCTAGTTAAACTCGCTAAAGCAAATGAAACAGCCAGTGATCAGAAGTCAGCTCCACGGAAAAAGGTTACACTCGATATGCTTGATAAGCCAAACTGGAAGGATCGTTATGCCGCACTGGACAGGATGGATCCCATCGTTGATGACCTTCCTATATTAGATAAAGCACTTGATGATGAGAAGGCATCTGTCCGTCGTCTTGCAACAGCATATTTGGGTATGATTGAACAACCCGAAGTACTTCCATATTTATATAAAGCACTCCAAGATAAAGCTGTTAACGTACGACGCACTGCCGGTGATTGTTTGTCAGACTTAGGATTTAAAGATGCAATCCCAGAAATGATCAACTCACTTAAGGATAAAAGCCGCATTGTCCGCTGGCGTGCAGCTATGTATTTATATGAAGTTGGGGACGAAACTGCCATACCTGCATTAAAGGAAGCTCTGGAGGACCCGGAATTTGAAGTGCGTATGCAAGTTAAGATGGCACTGGCCAGAATTGAAGGCGGGGAAGAAGCCAAAGGATCTATTTGGCACCAGATGACTCAAGCCACGAAACAGAAATAATAACCGAAAAAGCTGCCACCAGATTCCACATCTGATGACAGCTGTATTTTTAACTATAGTTCAGAATTGAATTCTTCCTTTGCAATTCATTAATTGCATCACAAAGTAGCTCCTTATTAAAATCAGGAAAATAAGCATCTGAAAAGTACAGTTCTGACATGGAGGATTGCCATAACAGAAAGTTACTTACTCTTTTCTCTCCGCCAGTACGAATAACAAGTTCCGGGTCTGGCAGATCCTTCGTGTATAAATGTTGCTGAATCATTTCTTCACTCACATTATCCCAAGCTGTATGCTCGTTTTGAACCTCTTGAATTACTTTTCTGACTGCCTGGAGGATATCAGCTCTACCACCATAATTAAACGCGAAGTTCACGATAAGCCCATCATTATTTTTTGTTTCCTCGACTGCCTTTACAAGTGCCTTCCTCGTTAGTTCTGGTAGATCTGCCATGTTTCCGGAAATTAGTATCTTAATATTTCTTCTCATAAATTCAGGCAACTTTTGATTAAAAAATTTTACCGGTAAATGCATTAAGTAACTAACTTCATGCTTTGGTCGTGACCAGTTTTCTGAAGAGAATGCATACAATGTAAGTATTTTAATATCTAATTCTATGCTGGCATCAATAATCTTCTCCATTGTTTTTGCACCTGCAAAATGACCTTCACTCCGGCTGAGTCCTCTTGCTTTACCCCACCGGCCATTTCCGTCCATCATAATGGCAACATGTTTTGGTACATATGAATTCATCTGCTCTCCTCCTTAAGTTCAAGTTCCCGTAGCTTTTGTGTTACCTCTTGTTTCATGAAGTTGAAGGATTGCCATGAGCCTTCAGAACGTCTCTCTTCCCACTCTATTCGGTTAGCCAGCACCTTTTCCAATTGCGGATATTCTGGATTTTTTTCATATAATTCAATTAACCCATTCACACCAGTGTAAGATAACGAATTTAAATAGTGTATATCTATTTTTTCAGTACGTTCATAGCGTTCCAGGTTGTTATCGACAATGATTTTTTCAATATGGATAACATTTAACCCGGTATAAAACAATAACCCTACAATTAAGTAGAAATGCAGTAATGATAACCGTTCGACCCACACTTTAATTAGTGTGTAAGCAAAAATTACGATCAAAAATACCATAAATGCATGTGCAAGAATCCGGTCCAATGTAAATCCATATGCCGCTTCATACATACTTAGACGTTGATAAGCGGATGCAAGCATAACACAGCTTACACCGATCAGCAGTGAATACATAATCTTAATGGTTATCTTCAATGATTTACGTTTTTCATCTATTAGTTTTAAACAACTTATTAGTATCGTCCAGTTAATTAAAGTAACAATTATTAGCTCAAAAAACCCTCGCCTTGCATATTCGGCAAATGTTAAGCCTTCCTGTAACCCATTACTGAAAAAGTACTTAAATTGAATCGCTGCGAATAGAACGTACACAGAATTAAGCAAGACCAGAATAGTTATTGCTGTAACACTGTTCCAGCGCACATTCCATTCTTCTGTATCATAATCAGATGCTTTTGGATTCGGACGTCCATGCAGAACCTGAAAGACACCAAAAAATACAAAGGTCAAAACGATTACAATTACAAAACGAAAGGCTCCTTCCAGAAAATTAAGCTGTACGATATAGCGCTGAAAGCGTAACACGATATCCTGAAACACAGCATCTGCCGACATTAACAATCCTGTTATTATCAAAAGCAGCGGAAGCCCAATTATTACCCCGATCAAAATTCGCTTCACCGTTTGAGCTGTTTGTTCATCCATATTCTTAAACACTCTACGAAACCCTTTATTACAAAAAGATGAGCTGTATTTAATCCCTTCACCTAGTTTATTTGTAAGGAGCGTCACGAACACTGGTGTGCTCCACCTTAATTTGTTCGGGCTTGTTATTAAGACAATATGGAAAAAGACTAACACCGGTATGATAAAACTATTAAGGCTATAGAAAAGGAAATTATCGTACAACAGATAACTTGCAGCTAGCAGCCAGATAGCCACCATGACAAGCAGACCGATCCTTCGATGGGTAAATGTAAGACGAAAGCGAAGAAACACGACAGCATATAATCCAGCGATAAACACCAGATACGAAACACCTATACTTCCATGAAAAAAACTAAGCTCCGCCAGAATCCCCAACCCTAAGCAAACAAGCAAAAACAACCAATCTTTTTGTTGAACTTTAATATCCATAATACCCCACCAATACAATGTTATTCTATATACATCGTAATTCTATGTACATAGGTAAAAAAATATATATCTTATCAGGACTGACTCCATAAAAGACCATCAGCCCATTTATACAGATACTTTCTTTCCCCACCGATAACCAACCATGCTGACAGGATAAAGAAATGCGGTGAAAACAATACAAACTACAATAAACCGAAAACTTAAAAGCGGCTGAAACCATGTGTACGGAATAATTTTAAAAATAATTAAGTACATAAATAATATGTTTGGCACAATTGAAAAAAGAAACGTTTTTTGCAATAACCTGTATCCACCATGACCAAATTCTTTCCCAATTTCATAACCTATAAGTCCCCAGAACAATATGTATAACAGCATAATAATAAAAGGTATATTTATCAGGTTTTCCCAAAGTAATTCCGCCCAGTTCCAATGAAAAATATTGTAGCTGAGTGTGAGAAGAGCTCCGCCAATAAAAATCCCAGCATTAATGAGGACAAATAACCATTGTGTTTTTTTTGGCGTAATTGTTGTCTCTTGCTTCCATATTTGAGCAATTTCCTGAGGTGTCCCCAACCTTTTAACTAATTCACTATATAAATTTTTATCATCAATAGACTCTTCCTGCAGCATCTCATATACATGCATTTCATAATCTGCCAGGATCTCCTGCTTATCGGGGTGATTCCCGATTTCCTCAGATAACTCCAGGAAGAACCTTTGATCTTTTAACGTCACGATTCATTTCTCCGAATCAGGTTGTTCATTACCTGAACGTAACGGTGCCATTCATTCGTTCGTTCATCAAGAATTTCCTTGCCTTGGGATGTAATACAATAATATTTACGGGCCGGGCCCTTTTCCCGATTTTCCCAGTAATAATCAATGTATTCCTGCTTCTCCAACTTATGTAGCGCAGGATACAACGTTCCCTCTTTTATTTGGAAATGATGGTCACTTCGCAAGTCCATCTCTTTAACCAGCTCATAACCATACATGTCTCGTTCATTCAACAATTGCAGAACAAGCAGGGACGTACTCCCTTTCACAAGCTCACGATTAAACATGTTTTTCACCTACCTAGAATTATTAGGTATCTATACTATATAAAATTAATCTTTATTTGTAAAGGCGAACAGGTTAATTTACTTTTAAATACGTCTCAGGACTTATTACAAAATATTACTCAGGGTGCTTAATTTGTTAGTACTCGCTAAAATTACCTTATACAAAACGATGAGGAGTATTTCATGATGAATAACAAAAAGGTCTATGTGCTATTAACAGACACTGGAACACTATTCACACGAATGATCAAGCTATACATTAGAAAACTTGGCTTATGGCCAAAGCCTTAGTTGCACTTATGCAGTAAGAAAGTAGTTATACGTTCTTACTGCCAAAGAAACCATTTAATCATGCATCAATTACTTTTGACAAGAATTTGATGGGAGTCTATAGCTTTGGGAGAACAAGTCGCAGAAATCCTTTTTTCGGTGGGTTTGTTAAAGAAAATATTTCGGGGGAGTTGTTTACGAATGCCAAGTGTGCCATTTATTGCTGTACAGTCAATGACTATCAGATCAATAAAATGAATGCCTATATACAAAAAATAGAATCTCAAAAAGAAAACTACCGTTATAATCTGTTAGGATTATTTGCCATATTGCTAAATAAACAATTTAACAGAGAAAATGCCTTCTTTTGCTCTGAATTTGTTGCTTCTGTATTGACGGAATGTGACAACTTTAATTTTGGGAAACCACTATCCTTGATAACCCCACATGATTTGCAGGAGGAACCTGGCTTTCAATTAGTATATCAAGGAAAACTTGCTGATTATACTAAGTCAGAGCCAGATTCTATCGCCTAAAAAATACCACCCAATTCAATCATATGGATGGCAGTTTTTTAATCTATATTTTAGCTTATAAGTGTTATTAATTGGCCATCTCTCTCTTCCTGTTCACTTTTTGAAGCCAAATCGTACTTCTTAAAAAGATGGAATAATTCGTTTAGCGTTTCCTGCGAACGGTCCTCATCTAAAAAAAGATACAATTTATCAGTTAAATCCTGTGGCAGGAATTCCTCTTGACTCTTAAGCTTCTTTACAACAGATTCCTGTGAATGATCGATATTACATACTCCCACTTAAATCACCCTCCGTTCGGATTTTAGTGTTTCTTCCTCCAAACTACCTAATTAGACCGAATAAATCAACTGAAAGATAATTCGCCAAAAATCGGGAAGTGAAAGGCACCGATTCTTGACTTCTTTATGTTATTTACTTTATAATTATCTTTAATTCAGAATAAACTCCCAGAGAGAGATGGTATTATGAATAAAAATTTATCATTAAATGCATTTGTAGTATTGATGCGGGCTTCAAAGTCTGTTGAAGAGCGTATTAAGAAAGATATAAAAAGTTATGGTGTCAGTATCACTGAATTTACAATATTGGAGGCTTTGTATCATAAAGGTGACCTAACTGTAAATCAGATTTGTGATGCAGTACTGATAAATAGTGGGTCCATGACTTACGTAATTGACAAGCTACAGCAGCGAGGATTATTGGAACGGATTACCAGTGAAGAAGACAGAAGAGTTATTCATGTTCGAATAACGAATCAGGGAAAAGAATTGATGGATGATATCTTCCCACAACACGAGAAGGTAATAGAGAAGGTTTTTAAAGATGTAAGTCCTGAAGAGCTGGAATCAGTTATCGATATTCTAAAAAGAATAGGCTTAGACAGTGTGAAGAAAGAATAAACTGAAGTCGAAAGGAGAAATACAATGAAACATATATTCCAAAAAGGAAACGACCAATCAAAACCAACACTACTATTACTGCATGGCACTGGAGGCACTGAACAGGACCTGCTTCCGCTAGCAGGAGAAGTTGACAAGGATGCCAATGTGTTAAGTGTACGCGGAAATGTTTCTGAAAATGGTATGCCGCGCTTCTTTAAAAGATTGGCTGAAGGTGTATTTGATGAAGAAGACTTAATCGCTCGTACAAAAGAATTAAATGAATTTCTAGATGAAGCAGCGGAAGAAAATGACTTTGACCGAAACAATATAATCGCGATTGGATATTCAAATGGCGCAAATATTGCCGCAAGCCTGCTATTCCATTATCAAGATTCACTAAAAAGCGCCATTCTTCATCATCCAATGGTTCCAAGACGAGGAATTGACCTGCCAGATCTTTCTGGAAAAAATATTTTTATCGGCGCAGGGACAAATGATCCAATCTGTCCGGCACAGGAATCAGAAGACCTTAAGTCATTATTGGAAAATGCTGGTGCAAGTGTTGAACTCCATTGGGAAAAAAATGGTCACCAGTTAGCATACAGTGAAGTAGAAGCAGCAAGTAAATGGTATCAAAATATATAAAAAAGAAACCGTTCTGCACGTAAATGGCAGAACGGTTTTTTAATGGCTCTATTCTTAGGTTTATAACCTCGCAATTGATATAAACTCCCAACATACTTTTTAAAAAGTTTAAGTGCTATTAGGCCGCTGCGGAAATTCACTTCGGGCACTAGGGCGGCTGATGAGCCTCCTTGCTCCTACGTCGCTGCGTAGTCTCATCTAGGCCTCAGCTCCCACCCATGGAAAGCGAAGTATTCTGCCGGAACGAATCTGAGCACTCCACCATCATTAGAACGAGAGAAAGTGTAACAAAAGAAAATCTTCACTATGTCGCATTTTATATCCACTACGCTCAAGTTTCATTAATAAAAAGCAACATTTATAAAGAAAACTGCCTTATTAATTTAGGATCAATTGTATTGTATTCCCAGATGGATCTTGTGTTATATAGTAGTCTGACTCTTGTTTCACATCAGCTCCAACCTGTTTTAATTGGCCAACTGTTTCTTCCCTGACTTTTTCATTTGGATAAACAAGTGTAAACCAATTCATTCCAGCACTGTTCCTGGATGGAGCTTTAGCACCTTCCCCATTCCATACGTTTAATCCAATGTGGTGATGGTAATCGCCGGTCGATGTAAAAAGTGCACCAGGATAGGTTGTAACAATATCAAATCCAAGGCCATTCTTGTAAAATTTCTCTGTTTCAGCCAAATTAGCTACATGCAAGTGAATATGCCCCATTACGGTTTCATTAGGCAAACCATTCCACTCTTTCTTACTTTCTGCAAGCAGACTTTCTCCATCTAAAGGTTCGGTAGCCATCGCAACCTTGCCTTCTGACCAAGTCCATTCAGATGAAGGCCGATCACGATATACTTCAATACCATTTCCGTCTGGATCATTAAGATAAAGTGCTTCACTAACATAATGATCAGAGGCCCCCAGGCGTGTTCCTGTCTGCACGATATGATTTAAGAACGAAGAAAGATCCGCGCGACTTGGTAAAAGAATCGCAAAGTGAAATAATCCAGTTTTCCTATCCTCTTTTGGAACAACGTCAGCTGGCTGTTCTATTGTTAACAAAGGCGTTTTTCCATCTGCTGTTAACACCGCTTTACTGTCTGTTTGATCCAGTACATTGAATCCGATAATATTTTGATAAAAAGTAAGTGCTTTTTCCAAATTTGTAACATTTATATTAACCTCACCAACATATATGGTTGGCTCCTCGAAGAATTTCTTTTCCATATTATTTGCTCCTTTCCATTACGTTTTATGATTACTATTAAACACTAAGTTACTTTATGTAAGTAATTATATATAATATACCTCTTAATGTCAACCTCGCCTTTAACTATTGACGTTAAACGCATAACACTTTATCCCTCTATTCATTTTTCGTATACTTTTAATAAGCAAATCCCAACTGAACTGAAAAGGGTGACGTTTCATGATTGTAAGAGAACATACAAATGAATTTGTCATGATTGAACAAGAGCATCATGCCTACCTATCAGGTGAAATCGCTGCAAACCTTAAAGAATTACTGGTTCCTGAAAAAGAACTCAGGGAATCTGTTGACTATGCTATTTATAAACATGATGATGGCTGGAAGTTGTTAGATAAACAGCCTTTTTGGAATGACAAAAATCAAGCACCGTATACTTTTGTCGATTTTCCTGTTCTCCCAAAGACTGTATTTTATAAACATGGCATCGAAGAAGTGGAGAAAGTTGATAGCTATGCAGGACTTTTATGCAGTAAACATTATTCCCGTTTTCTCCTTGATGATACTTCCAAAGAAGCTCAAGTTTTTGTACAACAAGAAGAAGAACGCCAAAAACGTATCATACAATCGTTATCGAATTTTGATCAGGATACATTTGATTTCCATTACGGGTTGCTTCAGCTTTGTGATAATTTGTCATTATATATTTGCTTGAATGAACCTGGTACCCCAATAGAAAAGGAACATCCTTTTTTTCAGAAAGGGATTCCTGTTTCTTCATCTATTGACGTGTTTAAACGGGATAAATTAAACTTCCGCTGGGTGGATGAGAATACCATTTTAACGGATGAACTTCTTTTTGACAGGCCATTAACGATTACGTTACAGCAAAAAGTCGTCGACAAGAACTCCATCTCAAAGAAAGGATTAATTGAGAGTTATCACGAGGCACCCACCATGCAAGTTACTATCTGTATAGTATGTGATGATAATTAGAAAACCTGGCTTATCGCCAAGCCTTAATATATAAGCCTTAGTTGCACTTATGCAGTGAGAAAGAGTATTTATACTTTCTTAACTGCCTAGTAAAGGAGCTGCTCAGTACAGCTCCTTTAGGTAAGATTTATTCAGATTCCTGTCTAACAGGACTCTGACCATCATACTCCGAGTCCATATACAATCTTCTGCTTGGTATAGCAATGGTAACTCCTTCGTTCTCAAGAATCTCCAGTATTTTAAAGTTTAATTCTTCTCGTATGTTTAAATAGTTTCCCCAGTCAGTAGTTTTTGTAAAGAAATATAACAAAATATCTAATCCATATTCTTTATATTGATCAAGGGAAACAAAAATAGTTTCTTGATGAATTTCGGCGTGATTTTTAAGTAAATCCTCAATCTGATTTACAACTGTCTCAATTTTTTCGCGAGGATTATCGTAAGTCACCCTTAAATAAAACATTATTTGCCGTTTATTCATTTGACTCCAGTTCGTAATCGATTCATTTGCTAAAGTTGCATTAGGAACTGTGACAAGTGCATCAGCAAAGGTCCTTACTAATGTACTGCGAAATGTAATATCTTCAACGATACCTTCAACACTATCTGTCTTAATCCAATGTCCGATTGTAAAGGGCTTTTCTGTAATAATAACAATTCCGCCAAATAAATTGCTGATAGCATCCTTTGCTGCCAGAGCAAAGGCTAGTCCTCCTAAACCAAGTCCAGCAACAAAACCACTTACATTATACCCAAACTCCTGGGCAATCACACTAATGCTGATTGCTACAATAATAAACCGTAGCGCCTTCGATAGAAACGGAATCAGTATATCATCAATATCAATATCAAATCTCTCTTCAATCTTGAAAAAAAGCAGTGATGATGAAGCGGAGAGATTATACAACCCCCAACTTACCATAAAGATAACAAAGGACCTTATGATGTTCTGGAATAATGGATTCGCCTGTTCCAAATAAGGAAAGTAATCAACGGCAACATATACCCCTATTATAATAAACAGCCATCGAACCGGCTTTTCAAACGCTATAAATATGTATGAAAAGAAATCACTCGGGGCTTTTCTGCTTAACTTTAAGAGAAGCTTAAATACGTATTTTGTAAAGATTTTCCGAAAGATTAAAAACAGCAGAATTATACCAATTGAAATTCCAGTATCTTTAACTGATTCATATGAAAAAAATAATTCCCAAGACCACGTCATAACAAAATCCCGCCTCCTAACCTTAGTTAATAGTAACATAACAGCTTTTCATTTATCGAAATATTAAATGTAGTCCTGTGGCTGGTCTGTTAATAATCGTAGTCGATATGCATTCATTGCAGTCTCCCCTAGTGTATCAAGCAAGTTGTGATTGGCATATGCTCCGACTATTGCGCCAAACCCCGGAACTAGTTGAAGCATTTTGACTAAATCAATATAATCTCGATATTCCTGTTGAAAAACCCGCCAGTCCATATCAGCTAGCTTTCCCTTTTCTGCTTCCCAATTCTCGATAATATGGAAAGTTTCTTTGCGCTTATCATCACTTGAAAAGGCAAGCTGGAACACATGAAGTATGAACAAGCGCTCCTCATATTCATCTGTATCGAATCCATAGACAGTTGCTGCTTCAAACAAGAACTTCATTTTAATCGATAAAAGTAATGGGAAATCAGCAAGTCCGAGGAAGATGCCACCTGCACCTGTTCCTGCTCCCTCAATTACTGCTGTTTTTCGATATGAAGTGAGTTTTTCCCTGAGAATCTCATCCCTCTTATAAAGACTCAATCCGGTTGAAAGTTTTTTCTTTGTTGTAACATTTGAACCGACTAAGGTTGCCTTAACCATATTTTTAATACTATCTGTTATGATTTTATGGGCCCGCTCTGGAATCATCCCGTTAACTTTTGTTTGTGCTTTTTTTGATAGCTGATTTATCAGACCTGACTGCTTCAAAACTTTTTTCCGCCACGTTTGCAGTTCTTCATAAACCTTTGATTCATACATTTTCATTATCAAACCATCCTCTTTAATTCTATAGTAAAGCATACGTTTTTTTGATGAAAAGGATTCAGTATATGAATTCCCCTATAGGAAAAAGGTCTACATTTTTCTGATTTACTGTTAAAACGGAATTAATTTACGTTATGATGTTAAAGTTGCTACCCACACTAATCAAAGGAGAGAGAAAAATGAATGGAATTAGTCACGCTACAATTGGAAGTGGAATCGGACTTGCTGTAGGAATTTTCTCAAGCGCTGACTATGTAACAATAGGATCCTTAACATTAGCAGGCGTTGTAGCTGCACTTGTACCAGACCTGGATACAGGGGGTAATTTAGCCAAAAAGATTTCATTTTCGCATAAACTATTACAAAACGTTATGATTTTAACTGGCATCATCATGATGATCTATTCCTGGGTTAACGGAATTGGAATTGAAAAGCTAATTGGTGTTGGAATTGGCTTTGCCGTAATTATGATTTCCAAAATGGTTTCGCAAAAAATGATGCTTTTGTTAACTGGACTAGGCGCAGTCTTATTGGGAATTATGCTCAGCATATTGTGGATAACGCTTAGCGGTATCTATGTTGCTGCAGCTTCTTTGTTACCACATCGTTCGTATACACATTCTTTAATAGGTCTTTCCTTTTTCAGTTATATCGCTCATTTATTTTCGCTAAGTATACCTGTTGAAAATATATTTATTGTTTGTGTATTAGGTTATATCAGTCATCTAATTGCAGATATGAGGCTCATTCCCACGAATAAACGCGGTATTCCCTTATTATTACCATTTCCTGTGAAGTTCTAAAATAGGCTATCTTCTAAGAAGTTTGTTACTATTGTACACGCACCGATGCGACATTATCGTGATTTTCTTTGATATTTGATTAGATGAGTACTAATCCAATGCAACGGCGGCAAAATACTCGACCGATGAGTGACCTTTTCTCGCTGTTTGAACAGAATTCGGGTTCTCATAACCCGCATGAGTAACCGTTTCTCGCTATTTGAACAGATTTCGAGTCATCATAAACCTCATGAGTGACCGTTTTTCGCTATTTGGACAAAATCCGGGTTCTCATTACAGTCATGAGTGACCGCCTCACGCTATTTTGACAGATACTTGCCATAGGGAACGCTTCTGCCTCCTCGCGAGAAAAAGGCGCTCGCTGTAGGGTCTTCAGGTTTTTCTATCGACGAATAGGACGTGAACCTTTTTATAAAACAAAATATAAATAAGAAAGCGCCTATACATTTAATGTACAGGCGCTTTTACGAAATTTGTGGCGAAAGACCATGTGTTCACATCCACATGAATTGCATTGTCCTTCGTCTTACACAAATCAGCTCATCGCAACTTCAAGTGTATCATTATTACCGATACTAGTCACTATTAAATTATATAATTCAACTCTCAATATCTCGTTTATTATATCCAATAAAGCCAACAATTAACAAAATTATTGCGATTAGAGTCAAGATGATAACTGGCATAAAGTTCATATCCTCTATCGGAAGTTGTGGAATATGGCCAAATGGCGAAAGGTTTCCAACCCACTCTGGAAATTGGAATATCCCGCCTAAATAAAGAACAACAAATGAATAAAAAACATATAACCAAATGAAACTAATCCACTTAGGCACAAAGCCAATCAGTAACACCGCAATACTTATAGACACTACCATCGCCGGTAAATATACGATAGCTGCTCCATAAACCATCCCTAAGCTAAGCCCTTCCTCCATAACAGCTGTTCCAGCACCCCAGAGCCCGAGTGCAGCAAGTGAAAGCATAACAAATCCATTAACAACTGAAATGGTTAAATAACTAGCCATAAGTCGTGTACGTGAAACGGCTCTGCCAAGCAAGTGCTCAATGCGGCCTTTCTTTTCTTCACCATGAAGTTTGTTCACGGCCATCACAGGAGGAACCGTTGACAGGAGTGCCATAACAATCATTAGCTTGGGTATAAACTGTTCCGTTACAGAAAACCCCTCCTTAGAGGCTAACATTTTTTCCAGCATTTCATTTCCTTCAAAAAATGATTCCAAATCGCCGAAAATAGATCCATAAGATAATCCCATTAAAAGCAGGCCAATCGCCCAGGAGATTGTTCCAATTCGCTGCAATCTGAAGGCAATTCCTATAGGACTTTGTAGAAGCGGCGCAGCATATTTCCTCCCAGGTTTTGCTGGCAAAAATCCAGCTTCTAAATCACGGATAGCATTTAAATAGTTTGCTAGAATAAATAGAATGATAGATGTACCGATCAACAACAGAATCGGCCACCAATTATTCGAGGAGTATACCTCAGTCGAAGTGACCCAGCTTAAAGGTGAGAAGCCTGACAACGTTTCGTTGCTCACATCACCAATAGCACGCACAAGGTAGGCAATTATCAGCACTGTTATTGAAAATCCAATTGTTCCACGAGAACTTTCCGAAAGCTGTGCGAACAAACCCGTAACTCCTGCAAAGAAAATACCTGTTGCACCTAATGCAGCGCCATATAGTAAAGATCCCTCTAACCCCATACTTTCTATACCTAGCGCGTATAGTCCTAAACTTGTTATTAAAGCCAACACAACATTCGTTACACATAAAACAAGCAATGTTGCATTTAAATTAGAAAGACGCCCCACTGGCAAGGATTGAATCATTTCAGTACGTCCATCTTCTTCATTGGCCCGGGTATGGCGAGTTACAAGCAGAATACTCATGAGCCCAACAACTAATGCCGTCATAAGCAGCATCTGGTGTGCATTCATGGCCCCAAGTGTATAGTTCTCTAAATTACCAGGACCTACCATTGCTGTCATCGCAGGATTCATCATTGTTTCGGCCATAACATCTCTATCTGCCTGAGAAGGATATAAACTAGCGAAAGCTGGCGGTACGATTAGTGTAAAAAAAGATAGTCCGATTAGCCATAAAGGAATACGGATGCGGTCCAGCCTTACAATTAACCACGAAAGACGCCCGGTTTTATTATATAGATTTACAGCCATTAGGATACACCTCCTGCCCCTGTCTCTGTTTGCCCCCCACCTTCATAATGACGCATAAACAAATCTTCTAATTTAGGTGGTGCGCTTTCAAGTCTCACAATTCCAAATTGGCTAACATGCTTAATAACAGCATCTAACTCTTCCGCATCTACCTGGAACGAAAGTGCTTCATCTCTTTCTACAACATCATGAACACCTTGTAACTCATTTAACGATGTGATTGTCTGCTTCGTTTCAACAAGTAAATTCGTGCGGGTTAAATGACGTAATTCACTTAACGAGCCTGTTTCAATAATCTTACCCTGACGAATGATGCCAACTCTGTCACATAACTTTTCTACTTCAGATAAAATATGACTGGAAAGCAGGACACTCTTGCCTTCTTTTTTAATATCCATTACACATTCCTGAAAGACCTGTTCCATCAACGGATCCAGTCCTGATGTGGGCTCATCCAGAATATAAAGATCTGCTTCTGATGAAAATGCAGCAACTAATGCGACCTTCTGACGGTTTCCTTTTGAATATGTTCGGCATTTCTTTGATGGATCTAAGTCGAACTTTTTAATCAGCTCTTCACGTTTACTTTTATTGTTACCACCCCGTAATTTCATAAAGAGATCAATAACCTCACCGCCAGTTAAGTTCGGCCACAAGTTCACATCCCCCGGAACATAAGCAATACGTTTATGAATTTCAACAGCATCTGCCCAAGCATCCTTGCCAAATACCTTAACTTCGCCTTGGTTAGCCTTTAAAATACCTAGTAACACACGAATAGCGGTTGACTTTCCTGCACCATTTGGACCAATAAAGCCATAAATTTCTCCTTCATTCACGTTAATGTTAATGCCATCCAGTGCGGTGAATTTGCCAAACTTTTTTGTTAGATTATTTACTTGCAATAAGCCCATATAAAATCCCCCTCTTATTTATAAAAACTTGTTTTTAAGATATCCAGATATTCATAAAACTCATCCCAGTATGGATGTAAATCGACAGAAGACATTTTTCGTCCTGCAAGTTCAGCTGACGTTTCGTTCTGGTAGCCCTCAATCGACCAGCGAATTAGCTTGAATGCCTTATCAACATCAATATCATCTCGGAATAATGTGTTATCAATGTTTTCATAAATCTTTGAGTTCCCTAGTTTTTGTAACTCCTGAATCTTCTGCAACTGGTCAGTTGATACTTCTTCTTCACTGGTTAACAATAGGGTCCCCAGGAAATTAAAGGTATCGGGATTATCCGAAAGAGCTATCGTTTTAACCCGGGCTGCCTGCTTCATTCGCTCAATAAAGTCAGGTTCAGTTGTATCAATGCGTGTTAGATATTCATTTTTTACAATGTCTAATGTGTAGTCTGTCAGATAGTGATAAAGTGCTTTTTTACTTTTAAAATAATAAAATAGCATTCCCTTACCAATTCCAGCGCTCTTTACAATTCGGTTTGTTGAAGCCTGCTCATATCCATTCTCAGCAAATTCTTTTAATGCAGCATTTATAATTCGCTGTTGTTTATCATTATCGAGCTTTTCAAACTTTTTTGTAATATCCAATCCCCTCCTTTACGTTAGTTTATTCCTAATCAAACAAAGTTAGACCATATTGGTCGATTTTAGCTTAACACGTTAGACCACCTCGGTCAATAAAATTCTGACAAGGGTGAATTTTATAGATAACGTTACTGATCATTTATGTTACGATGGAAAATGCTATGTATTCTAGCGTTAAAGGGGGGAAATAGATGGGGACAATGTTTCAGGTGGTCATACCGATTTTTGCTATCATTTTATGCGGATTTTTAGCTGGAAGGCTTTCCTTATTACCACTTCATGGCACATCATCATTGAACTATTTCGTGTATTACTTTGCACTCCCAGCGTTACTATTTTTCTCGTTATCTACTGCACCGATTGAGCAAATCACGAATACAAATTTTATTATTATAAATTTAGTTATTACTTTAATTTGCTTTGCCGTAACCGTAGCTATATTTAAATTCATTTTTAAAAAGAAATTTCCTGAAGTAACGATGTATGGCATGATTACTACTTACGGAAACACAGGATTTCTCGGGATCCCTTTATTAATCGCTGCGTTTGGACAAGAAGCGGCAATACCAGGTGCAATCGCAACATTTATTTACGACTTAACAGTTATAACACTGATTATCGTTTCCTTTGAAGTAGCAAAAGCGATGAATATCAAGAACGGCGATAAGGTGAAAATCGTCCCTATGTTTGGATCTATCGTAAAGCCTATTCTGTTAAATCCAATTAACGCTTCTTTAGCATTTGGAATTATCGTAGCCTTTTTAGAAATCCCATTGCCTGAATCTGTCTATGTATTCACAGAGGTACTTGGTCCTGCTGCAGGTCCCACTGCTTTATTTGCACTTGGGCTAGGTCTATCAGGTGAACGAAGTGTGCTGAAGAGCAAAGAGTACAATGCCTCTGAATTTATCACCTATTAAGCTTGAAATTAATATTTCTGCCTTTACTGGCTATTTTTTTCGTTTACTTTGTTTTTCCAATCGACGACGATTTATGGGCAACTACAATTATTATTCTTTCCGCGTTGCCAACAGGGGCAATTGTATACGTCTTTGCTGAAAAATATAATACATTGGTTAAGCAAGTACCGTTATACATACTCGCTACCACGTTAGTTTCGATTATCACAATCTCGATATTCCTTGTTTTAGTTGTTGGATAACCGTGCTCTCCCGATAAAACAGGTAATGGGAAATCAAATAAATAACATCATGAGGCCGGAACAAAAGTGTTTTTGTCAAAGTAAAATCCGAACTATAATTCAAAATTCTTGAGATAGAATTCGAATTAATTCGGATTTATTTTTATTGCTGATTAGCTATAAAATGCGACGTAGATACGATTAGAAACATTTTGTGAGAATCTCTGACAACGCAGCTGGAATATACTCGCTTTCCGTGGGAGTCTCGCATATTCCGGCTGCTGGTTTAGATGGTCTAAGATCTTGTATATATCATCACAACATGCATTTATTTTTTTGAATAAGTGAACAAAACCCAGCGGAGGAAATACACGAAGACTCCTGCGGGAGGAAAGGCATCGGCGAGACCCCGCAGTGCGCAGCACGAGGAGGCTTGCCAGCCGCCCGCGGAAAGCGAAGTGTATTTCCGTAGCGAGATCATAGCACTGAAATTATTTTTCCACAGTACATCGCAGTTTATATCAACTACATTAGAGCCAACCATTGAAAATAAACCTTCTAACATCTTATCCTGTTATTATTCGAAGACGTTAACTAAAGAGCAGTCCTAAATTGGCTAAGATGCAACCGGGTAGCCTAATTTCTCGATGGTTGTTTTCAATTCTTCTGAGGTCACCTTATTCTGATCAAATGTTGCTTTGACTTTACTGGAGTTGAACATAACTTTTGCTTCTTCAACTCCCTCCATTTTCCCTACTTTCCCTTGAATCCTTTTGATACATGATGGACATGTTAATGGTTCTAATTGAAATTTTATTGTTTTCATTTTAATTACTCCCTCCTTGTTTCTAACTTCATTTTAAGCTGTATCCCGTCGGTTACCTTGATGCAAATCAATTTTTGAACAAAAGCGTAAGCGCCTGTTCAGCGCCGTATGGACTGGACTGACCCGTGTGAGATAAAGGATACACGAAGAGCGTAAGCGATTCGATGTTGACTTATCGTAAACACGGGGAGGGAAGTCCACTAGGCGATAGGCGCTGGAGCTGGACGTGGCTTATATTGTAACCTAAATATATAACTGCCAACTTTTTATACACTTTAGTAATAAAAAACTCATAAATAGGATAAATTTGGACAATGTAACAGTAGTGAATTTGAATGGAGGATGATAGGAAATGGCAGAAGACCATAAAAATCAAACAAATATTGAAAATAAAGACACATTAACAAATAGACAAGGGCACCCTGTTACAAACAACCAAGACATAAGAACAGTAGGAAACCGCGGTCCTTCTACATTAGAAAACTATGATTACATTGAAAAAATAAGCCACTTCGATAGAGAGGAAGTACCAGAGCGTATTGTTCACGCTCGCGGTGCAGGTGCACATGGTTATTTTGAGACATATGGAACAGCTGGAGATGATCCCGTATCGAAATATACAAGGGCCAGATTATTTCAGGAAAAAGGCAAACAGACACCCGTGTTTGTGCGGTTCTCCTCTGTTATTCATGGTGGGCATTCTCCAGAAACGTTACGCGACCCACGCGGTTTTGCTGTCAAATTTTATACGGAAGATGGCAACTGGGACCTCGTAGGAAATAACCTGAAGATCTTTTTTATTCGTGATGCAATCAAGTTTCCAGATATGATCCATGCATTTAAGCCAGACCCAGTAACAAACATTCAGGATAGCGAACGGTTTTTCGATTTTTGCTCAAACTCTCCAGAATCATTCCATATGGTTACGTTTGTATATTCACCATGGGGAATTCCAGCTAATTATCGGTTAATGCAAGGATCTGGCGTCAATACGTATAAATGGGTGAACAATGATGGAGAAGCTGTACTTGTTAAATATCATTGGGAACCGACACAGGGCATTAAAAACCTGACAGTTAAAGAAGCAAACGAGATCCAGGCTACAAACTTCAACCATGCAACACAGGATTTATATGATGCAATTGAAAAAGGTGATTACCCTGAATGGGAGCTTTACGTGCAAATTATGAGCGACGATGAGCATCCGGAATTAGACTTTGACCCGCTTGATGACACAAAAATCTGGCCTGAAGATCAATTCCCATGGTTATCAGTAGGGAAAATGGTATTAAATAAAAACCCAGAAAATTACTTTACTGAAGTGGAACAAGCTGCATTCGGTACAGGTGTTCTTGTAGATGGCCTTGACTTCTCAGATGATAAAATGCTGCAAGGCCGGACATTCTCCTATTCAGACACGCAACGTTACCGTGTCGGAGCAAACTATTTACAGTTACCAATTAATGCTGCTAAAAAAAGAGTGGCAACAAACCATGAAGGCGGACAAATGCGCTATGAACCAGAAAATTTATCAGGGAAAAATCCGCACGTTAATTACGAACCATCAACGCTTGGCGGATTAAAAGAAGCAAAGCAGATCGGAAAAGAATATACACCAAAAGTTGAAGGAAACCTCGTTCGAGAACCGATTGACCGCCAAAGTAATACAAAACAAGCTGGTGAAACATATCGTATGTTCAAAGATTGGGAAAGAGATGAGTTAATAGCTAACCTTGTCGGTGATATTTCAGAATGTGACCAGCGAATCCAGGATAAAATGGTAGCACTTGCTGAAGATGCAGATGAAGAATACGGCCGCCGTCTTCGAGAAGGATTAGCCGGGACAAGCAAAATGACAACAGGGGGTACAAGTAAAAACCCGCTTGGAAATAAAGATAGTGAGAAAGCACCTGAAGAAGCTGTCAAAAAATCACATGATGCTGACCCGTATTAATTGTGTGCTGTGAGGGTGCGCTGGCCATATTAGCTGGGGAAGGATCGGAGCTGGGATTCAGTCTTCCCAGCGATTATTCAGGCTTAACCGGTCACTTTGGACGTTTATTCAGTCTTCGGCCAAGCCTATTCAGTATTCGTTCGTGTTTATTCAGTTTTCAATCGTTTTTTTCAGTTTTAAGCAGTTTTTAAAGCCCTTCTCAATCGAAAGGGCTCTTCTTGTTTATACAGCAGTACCTTACGTGCGTGTTCTCCTTCCCTCTAATTCATGGTATGATTATGTACTTTATCAACGGGGTATATATGTCTATGCAATATGAAAGGAGACGCTTTTTGCTACTTACATCAATCATTATATTTATTGTTGCAGCTGCGGTATCAGTACTTTCTGCAATTCGGCTGGCGACTTACGCTGATATTATTAGTAATAAAACAAAAGCTGGAGGACTTGTTGTCGGTACAGTACTGCTCGCTGTCGCAACTTCACTACCTGAATTAACAGCCACAATTTCAGCCGCTGTCATTGACAATGCTGATATTGCAGTGGGTAACGGTTTGGGAAGTATCACATTTAATATTTTTGCATTATTTCTTTTTGATTTATATTTTCGTAAAAAACGTTTATTTTTGAAGGTGTCAGCTAACCACTTTTACACAGGAATTTTAGGATTAACTTTATGCGCAATAGTCATCTTGTCGCTTTTTTTAAACTTAAATCAGGAACTTTTCCGTATTGGAATTACAAGTATCGCAATTGCTGTTGTCTATTTAGGCGGGCTTTGGCTTATATCATTAAAGCATCAGCAAGAGATAAGCGGGGAGGAAGCTGCTCAACAGAGTACAAGAAAAACAGATTTTCCTGTAAAAACAGCCATTATTCGATTCATTTTATTTTCACTTATCGTTTTCGTCGCAGGGAGTTCCCTGTCGATATCAGGTGATGTGATCGCTCAATCAAGTGGGATAAGTGCAAGTGCTGTAGGAAGCCTGCTAATTGCAGCTGCAACTTCACTACCAGATGCCGTTAGCGTATTAGTCGCACTTCGGGTCGCAAATGTCAATCTGGCAATTGGTACTATTCTTGGGAGCAACATTTTCAACGTTTTTGTCATTCCCATTGCTGATATTTTTTACCGGAATGGAAGCATTTGGGCTGATGCGTCGAATCAACATATCTCCACTGCAGCCGCAGGATTTATGCTGACATTAATTGTTATTAGTATTTTAAAGCGTAATAATACAAAGAATACACTCACATATATTACACCCTCATTAATTGTTGTGGGCGGGTACCTTATCTTTTCTGTCTTTTACTTCTTAGGGTGATGTTTCAATTAGCTTAGATTAAATTTGGATGGAATGTCCTTGATGAATAATTAGCTTCAGATATGGAAAATTAGTTAACAAGACAGGAGGACAGCTATGCATTCAAACAACAAGGACATGGAAACTGTTATGGGATATATGAATAATGCGAAACTTGCTGTGGAAAAGGCTCAAGAAGATCAAACAGGATTCAGCGAGGCACAACAACAGGTGAAGCTGGCAGAAGAAATTTTAAATGAAGCCAAACATAATCCAACGATTAATACTGAAGTTAATGCGCAAGAAATGCAACGGGCCACTGACCTGCTACGGCTGATTGAGGAGACAAACCAGGCCATCAATCGCCAAACATAAAGGCATACTGTGAAACATGCAGTATGCCATTTTTATCAACGTTTAAGTTATATATCCTCCTTCTGATGAATAGTAATGGTACGAGCCATATTTATCCATAAGGAGTGAAAACTTTGGGTGTATTCATCAGTTATATATTTCTTGGGTTATCATTAGCAGCACCACTTGGCCCAATCAATGCTGCTCAAATTAATCAAGGTATTAAAAATGGATTTTTCCATTCATGGTTAATAGGGCTAGGTTCCATCGTAGCGGAGCTTTTCTTTATTATCGCTGTCTTCTTTGGAGTTGTGCATTTTTTGGAGATTCCATTCATGAAAACATTTTTATGGTCATTTGGTGCTTTTGTTTTATTTTATACTGGCATTGAAAGCATCGTCAGCTCGGAAAAATTACAAATTAATCAAAACAGAAAAAAGGAATCCTTAAAAAAGACATTTACTACTGGCTTTTTGATATCTATCAGTAACCCACTGTCTATTTTATTTTGGCTTGGTATCTATGGTTCTGTATTAGCAAATACAATCAACCGATATGATAACTTCCATCTAATCCTATATGGTGTCGCAATGTTAGTTGGTTTAATGTTATGGGACTTAACAATGGCTGGGGTTTCCAGTAGCTTTAGAAGGTTCCTTACCCAGCGCACTTTAAAGGGCATCTCCGTTTTCACAGGACTTGTGCTGTGTGGGTTCGGCTTATATTTCGGTATTCAAGCAATTAAAATACTTTTCTACATTTGAATATTACTAGTAGCCCCGTCCACAGGATCCATATGACAATAATGGATTCTATGGGCTTTTTTAACTATTTGATTTTTCCTGAAGATCGATAATTGCTCTCTTATTTGGACAATATACACTTATGTACTAATTGCTAAAGGAGAGTATGAATGAGTGGAACAGAATCAGGCGCTGATCGTAAGGGGACAGGGTCAAAAGAATCCGGCATGAAGTGGTGGCAACTTTCTTTAGTAGGGTTAGGGTGCACAATTGGGACTGGCTACTTTCTCGGCTCTAGTATAGGGATTAGTATTACAGGGCCTTCATTTGTTTTTTCATTTTTACTTGCCTCACTAGGAACCTATATTGTGTTTAACTTACTGGCTAAGATGACAGCCAAAGATCCACAAGAGGGATCTTTTTGTTACTATGCTGAAAAGGCTTACGGTCGTTGGGCAGGCTTTAGCAGTGGTTGGAATTACTGGTGTTCGAACGTTCTAATTATGGGCAGTCAGCTAATAGCCCTTTCAATCCTTTCACAATTCTGGTTTCCGAATATTTCCTTGTGGATTTTTGCTGCTGGGTATGCTGTCCTTTCCATTTCTGTAGTGTTACTGGGAACAGAAGGCTTTGATAAAATAGAAGATATCTTTGCAGTTATTAAAACAGCAGCAATTCTCATTTTTATTATTTTAGGTGCTGTTGCCTTGCTAGGTTGGATACCCGGGGAAGGAAGTGAACAGCCAGGCATTCCTGTTTCAGCAGAAAAACTCTTCCCTAATGGACTAAAAGGATTTTGGGCTTCCCTTATTTACGCTTTCTATGCTTATGGAGGCGTAGAGGTTATTGGATTGATGGCAATGCAGCTCAGAAAAAAAGAAGATGCTCCAAAGGCTGGTAAAGTAATGATGGTTGGATTAACGACTATATATGTTATATCGATCAGCCTTGCAGTAACTATGGTATCAATAAATATGTTTCATGAAGAAGAAAGTCCCTTTGTTACAGCATTGTCTAATTACAATCTTCCATTTTTCCCGCATCTCTTTAATGGAGCAATAATAATTGCTGGCTTTTCAACGATGACAGCTGCATTATATGGAGTCACAACCCTTATGGTAACGATAGCTAAAGATGGGAACGCTCCTCATCTTTTTGGAAAAAAGTTAACGAAATTTAACAGCTTGCCATTGCCATCCTTAGGACTTGGGGCATTAGGACTGCTTGTCTCAGTTGTAACGGCATTGTTGTTACCAGGTAAAATTTACGAGTACATTACCACTGCTGCAGGTATTTTACTGCTTTACAATTGGTCGTTTATCATTATTTCTTCATTTAGCATCCTAACGGAGAAGAAGATTCTGGATAAAGTCATCTCACTGATTGGTCTAGCATTAATACTTTGTGCAGTAATTGGAACGTTAATGGATGAAAGTATTCGCCCAGGGTTTTATATCAGCTTATTATTCGTATCCATTATTGGTATTGTAACCCTCTTTATGAGAAAAAGATGGAAAGCAGATATGAATGATCTATAGCCGTTAAACTTTCAATTATTGAAAATCTGACTTATCAGCAAGACTTAGCTGCGAAAAAAGGATCTCCACGCTGGATAGCGAGTTCCGTTTCCTATCACAAAACATGGAATTACATTTTATATCGTAAATAAAATTTATATAACTCTTTGCGTCGTACTTGTAGTGATATTTGTAGATAAAAATAAGAAATCTCAGTTCAATTTAATGAACTGAGATTTTTCTTCTATTTATTTTCAAATGCTTATGAAACTGAGGCACCCTTTAGTTTAAGTGAATTACTTCACAATCTATGTATTGCTCAATGAACCCTTACAACCACAAGGATAATTATCCTTGCGGTTGACATTACTCACAATGATCAAACGTCTTCAATACAGCTTGCCCAATCTCTTCATCGGTAGCATTCACATCTAATTTAATAACAGGAACTTCGTATTCAAAGTTTCGATAAGATGAATCGGAATACCTTTTTCGTGGTTTGAATTTGTAACCATCTTCCGGATTGAACTTTGCTGAGAAATTTAAATGTAGTTTCGTAAATTTTGCAGTACTTTTGATTCCGGTTATCTCTTCAGTAATATCCACCATATTTTCTCTTGTGTACTCCTCATTGATGACAATATCCAATGATTTTTTTAAAGCATTGCCAATTGCGTTCGAATCAAAGGGATTGTGAAGAATATTAGGTTTATCCAGCCCTGTACGAACACCATCAGTATCAAATCCGAAAGGGATCATAAAAATCATCCCGTCATTCTTATTTTTATATACTCCAACACTGTAAACAGTATTGACGATAGTGACAACTAACTCAATTTCTACATTGTAATGCAAACTATTTGCATAAGCTCTTACCTCTTTAAGCGCATTAATATGTTCACTATTTAATTCTATATTAGGTACTGCTAAATTTAAAATTTTCTTGTCATAATCATCTTCATCAACGCTTCTAGTGACTTTTCTTCCGTCATATAAAGTTACCTTTCTTTCAGCTTCTTCAAACCGATTTAGATCTCTTATATCACGAGGCACTGTGCTCGTTTGAAGAATTAAAAAAGAAAATTGAAGACTATATCAATTATTATAATACTAAGCGTATAAAGCAAAAATTGGCAGGCATGAGTTCGGTTCAGTACCGCATTCACACCAGCCAATTAGCTGCTTAATATTAAACTCTAACTTTTGGGGGTCACATCAAATTTAATGGTCATTTTACATTACATTTTTAATGTTTGTGATAGGAAAAGGAACCAGTTACACCTGGAGATCTCATCATAACTATTCTTGATTCGCTAGCTGGTTTTCAATTTCGGTCATAATTCGACCCGCTTCTTCCCAGTTTCCTTCAGACATTGCCTTTTGATAGGCATTAAACAATTCTCCAAACTGTCGCAGTTTTTCTTCTGCATCATTTATATCCTGTGAAGGTTCTTCTGCGTTTTCATCCGCTTCCCCTGTTCCTCCACCTTCTTCTTGTGTTCCCTCATCTTCTTCTGCTTCCTGATCACTTTGCTGTTCCGGATTAATTAGCTTTAGCATTTCATCAAGAGCGTCGTCAAAGTTTGCTTCCATAACGATATTTTCGCCGTGTGCCAGGACAACCCGTTTTACTTCCGGAAGTGACGTTGCATTAGCTGATTCGATATAAATCGGTTCCACATAAAGCACCGTATCCTCAATTGGGATAGCAAGCAAATTTCCTCTAATGACTTCTGATCCACCTTGGGACCATAAGTTTAGCTCTTGTGAGATATCACTGTCTTGATTAATTCGATTTTCAATTTGTTGCGGACCATAAACATTACGTTGCTTCGGAAAGCGATATACAAGCGTATCGCCGTAGTGCTCGCCATCATTACGAACACCCATCCATGCGATCATGTTCTGCCTATTTTTCGGCGTATATGGCATCATGAGCATAAATTCTTCCTCTTCTTCATCGGGTAATTTCATCGTTGTATAATATGGTTCCATTACAATATCTTCATCAAAATATTTCTCCGTCGGGAACTGCCAAGTATCCTCCCGATTGTAAAACACTTCTAAATCTGACATATGGTACGTTCCATACATAGAGGCCTGTATAGAGAACAAATTCTCCGGATATCTGAAATGTGCCTGAATATCTTCAGGGACTTCCTCGGTAAATAAATCAGGGAATATATTTTGGTACGTTTGCAGTAACGGATTATCTGGTTCTACTACATAAAAATTCATCTTACCCGTATAGGCATCAATCATTACCTTTACAGAATTCCGAATATAATTTGTCTCCTTTTGATAAGGCTCGGCATATGGATATTTTTCTGCTTTCAGATACGCATCGATCATCCAAACAACACTGCCATCATCACGAACCACTAAATATGGATCCTGGTCATAGGAGAAAAATGGTGCGATACGCTTTACTCGATCCATGATATTTCTAGTTGCCAAAAGCTGACTGTCATCTGTTAACTGATCAGATACAAACATACGGAAAGAACCTTCACTTAGTGAAAACAACAAACGGTTTATGCCTTGTAATGGAATACCGGAATCCGCCTCATAGCGTGTATCCATATTCTCATCGCCTGAAGGATAATCAAATTCATCAACCGAACTATTGACAATGACATTTGGATGCGATTCCTCACCAAAGTAAATTTGCGGGCGATTTATATCCATTACACCCTCAGGCGGGAGATTTTCCAGCATATACTCAGGCTGCCCTTGTGCTGTCACCTGATTAACATGACTCATAGCCAGGCCGTAACCATGTGTATACCGTAAATTTTTATTAACCCAGGTTTTAGCCTGATCCGGAAGGTCGACCGTATTCAACTCCCTTGCTCCCAGGAATACTTGTTCATACTCACCATCAACCTCATAACGATCAATATCGACATCGTTAAATTCATAATACGTACGGAAAGTCTGCTTTTGATTATAGACATCGAGCAACGGTCTGACATCATTTATCCGCATGTTATCAATTGTCTCCTGGTTCCGCTCCACCATCTCCTTGCTTAATGAGCTATTTCCAGGGTGCTCCATTTCGTTAATACTGTCCAAATCATATGCAGCCCTTGTGTAGGATAAATTATGTTCTAAATAAGGCTGTTCTTTCGAAAATTCATTTGGTGACACAATAAAGTTCTGAACAGCAACAGATGTCAGCTGTCCTACAATTACTAATCCAATATAGGCAACAACTGGAATTAATATTGATTGGAGCTTACCCCGAACAATGGCTACAATTATCCAAACAGTTGCAATAACTGCAGTTCCCGCCAATATGTATGATTTAGGAATATTGATAATATCATCCGTGTAACTTAAACCGTAAACAACACTCTCCTGAAATAGGTTCACCTGATTCGTCAGAAGCGTCCCATATGGCGCCAACAGGTGGATACCCGCCAAAAGCAGCCCTATGAAACCAAGCGTTACGCCAAGCTGCAATTGAGCAGAACGGTTTAACCGATACATGTTATATACCGAATAAGCTCCTATTTCTGCCACTAGGAAAAATATACCTAACCCCAATAGGAGATAAACAATAAACTTTAGAAATGGTAAAACAAACATATAAAACGATATATCTAAATTAAAATAAGGATCCGTTTCTCCGAAAGAGGCATGCTCTAAATACTTAAGAGTACGTTCCCAGCCAAACCCCTGTGTAATACTACTGCCAAACAGGCCTATTAGAACAGATATTCCAAATATGATCAGGAAACTCATTTTGCGATTAACAATAACCTTTGACAGCTGACTGCTATCAAATTGATTCATGTACGATCGCCTTATCCAGTACAACGTGAAGAAAGTACCCGCAGCAAATAAAATAAACCCTGCTATGCCGAGCATTACTTTACTTCCCAGTATGGTAGTAAACACTTTCTCAAAGCCAAGCGATTCCATCCATATATAATCTACAATCAATTGATTAGCTATTAAACCTACGATAAGAATCAGAATAATACCAACTAAGATGTAGCCAATCCAATTCAAACGCTTCTTCCATTTTTCCTTTTGTTCTTCACTAAAACTGCCTTTAGTATCCAAAGTTGCCGCCCCCTGATTTTCACACTATTTCCTTGGCTATGATGATACACCACATAGCAAGAATAATATACACTGTTTTTAGATTAGTCTTTATGATAGTTACAATTACTAGATACGGATTTAGAAAAAAATGGTTTCAAAAGATAACGAGTTTACTAATATTATTGAGGAAAATTGATTGGTGGTGACTCCTTCGGGAATAGCACGTGTTCGAAGACCCCGCAGAGCAACTAAATGAAGGCCGACTAAAACCGTCCTTTGCGGACAACGTCGGCATATCCCTTGCCGGGGCAAGGAGGCTGAGGCAGTGCCCTATGGTGCGCACCCGCCCGTAGCGACCCCGGACGGCGGGACAAGAGTTTATAGATTTTATTCCAGCAGTTAGTTCGCAGTTTATATCAAATACGTACCGTTGATCCAAAGTCAACTCAAATAGTGTATCTTCAGCCTTTCTTATTCCTTCAAGGTTTATGCGTTCATTTTACGCTGCGAAAGTTGAATTATTAGTTCAATACAAACTGCCGCAGTCATGAAACACTGCAACAGTCTGCATCGACTCTATTCTGCATTCTTAAGCTCTCTAGTTATAGAGTCAGCTGTTATTTTTGAATGGGAGGTATGCCATAATACTTCTTTGTTTTTTATCAAAAAAATCTGCGGTGATTCATGTTTTACATTTGTTTCTACCGCGATTTGATTGGAGATATCCTTGCTTTCAATTACCTTCACGATATAGCCATCCAGATTATTATCAGATGACTCCAGGAATGATTGATATTGCTCAAAGGCGCCTGCACTGATTGGACATGTCGTACTATGTTTGAATAACAGAACAGGCTTTTGTTGAGATTTCTCCCAAACTTGTTCCAATTCTTCATTTGATTGCAGTTCTTCTAGCTCAATCATTGCTATCCCTCCATACTAGTATTTAATTCATAGTCACATTGTACTTGATGAATGGGCTATTAACCAGTAATTGCATTCAGCTACCCTTCTATAATCTTGACATGAAATGTCCTTGTTCTTGGACCGTCAAATTCACAAAAATAGACACTTTGCCAGGTCCCTACTATGAGCCTGCCCTCTGAAATAATTAATGTTTCATTCGCTCCAACAACAGAAGACTTCATATGTCCATCTGAATTTCCTTCCATATGCACATACGCAGACTTATTTGGAAACGTTTCATCAAGCCCCAGTTTTAAATCAGTTTTTACATCCGGGTCCGCATTTTCATTGATTGTAATCGCTGCAGTCGTATGAGGGCAATATACAATCATTATTCCATCTCGTATGCCACTTTTAGTTAGCGCTTCGTCCAAATAACGATCCAACTCGGTAAACGATTGTTTTGCCTTCGTGGAAATCGTAAAAGTAAATAGTGTCTTACTCACGTCATCATCTCCCCTTCTCTAAAAAACAGGTTCCATGGATGTTCTTCTGGCGGTAAAGATTTAAATTCCATCATTTCTTTTTTAGTTGGATGCTCAAATGACAATGTATGAGCCCATAAAGCAATTTGCTGTCCTTTACGATTCACATTTTGTCCGTATTTTTGGTCACCAAAGAGTGGATTACCGGTTTCAGACAGTTGAACTCTTATCTGATGTGATCGTCCGGTATGAAGATCGATCAGCAATAAGCTTAATTGCTCCTTCTCACCAATTACTTCATAATCCAGCAATGCTTTTTTGCCTTCTTGACGCTGGGAAGACACGGTCGACACTTTATTCTCACTTCGATCCTTCAGTAAAAAGTGCTCCAGCCTTGCCTGCTTTTGGGGAGGATTCCCCCTTGCAACAGCCAGGTATTTTTTATAAAATGCCTTCCTGCGAATCGAATCAGACAAACGAGAGGCAGCTTTTGAGGTTTTGGCAAACACCATCACTCCACCCACAGGTCGATCCAAACGATGAACCAGTGCTAGAAAGACGTTGCCTGGTTTATTATGGCGTACCTTTAAATCTGCCTTTAACATTGATAACATATCCCGATCTCCGGTAGGATCCTCCTGAACCGGAATGTTGACCGGCTTTTCAACCACAAGCAAATGATTATCTTCATGTAGGATAGGTATATTCATATATCGAAACTCCTTATACGTAAAAATCAACGTCCATGATAACATAACTAAAAAGAATCAAACCATCTAATTCATTTGACCCCCTACAATCAGACTATTCAAAAAGGCATCACATTCCTTTAACCTAGTAATTAACAATATATTGAAAGGGGTTACAAAATTGAAAAATAAAAGATTGGTAAAGTTCTCTTTTATATTTTTAACAGCATTACTTCTGTTTAATCCGCTGGGCGAAAATAATTCTTCTCATGCGGCAACAACTGACAGCAGCATAGTCAACATGAGACTTATGGAAACAACGGACATTCATGTTAATCTTGTTAACTACAACTATTATCAGGACAAGCCAACTAATGAATTTGGTCTGGCTATGACAGCAACACTCATTAAACAGGCTCGTAGTGAAGCGAAAAACCATATGTTATTTGACAACGGTGACCTGATTCAGGGCAATCCACTTGGAGATTACGTTGCTAGAAACGGCCTTGAAGAGGGAGAAGTCCACCCTGTCTACAAAGCAATGAATCTTCTGGATTATGACACCGCAAATATTGGGAACCATGAATTTAACTATGGTATCGACTACTTGAAGGAATCCATAGACGATGCTAATTTCCCATATATCAATGCAAACGTCTACTATGATGATGGTGACAGCGACCCAACCAACGACGAAAACTTCTTCCAGCCATACAAAATCATCAACAAGCAAGTGGAGGATGAAAACGGCAATACCCAAACCGTTGACGTTGGGGTAATTGGCTTTGTTCCACCACAAATCATGCAATGGGATAGCACTAACCTGGAAGGAAAAGTAATTACCAAAGGAATTTATGAAACAGCTCAAAAGTTTATACCGGAGATGAAGGAACAGGGCGCCGATATCATTGTAGCAGTTCCACACTCTGGACTTGGCTCAGTTGAACTGCAAAAAAAAGAAGAGAATGCTACTTACAATCTGACGGAAGTAGAGGGCATTGATGCGATTCTGTTCGGCCATGCTCATGAAGCTTTTCCTAGCGAGTCATTTGCAGGAATTCCCGGTGTGGACCTGGAAAAAGGAACAATTAACGGTGTTCCATCTGTAGAAGCAGGCTTTTGGGGGAACCACATGGGATTCGTTGATCTGAAACTCGAAAAAAATGGAGAAGACTGGGATGTGATTGATTCCAGTGCGGAAGTCCGATCCATTTACGACGAAGAAACAGGCGAAGCGCTTGTCGAACCAGATCAGGAAATCATTGATGCCGTAGCAGAAGAACATCAGGCAACATTAGATTATGTACGTTCTGAAGTGGGCGAAACAACTGCACCGATTCACAGCTATTTCGCACTCGTTAAAGACGATCCATCTGTACAAATCGTATCCAATGCACAGAAATGGTATACGAAAAATGCAGTAGAAGGAACGGAATATGAAGGGCTACCAGTCCTGTCAGCGGCAGCACCATTTAAAGCGGGTGGAAGAAGTGGATCTAACTATTACACGTATATACCTGAAGGGCCAATCGCCATTAAAAACGTGGCTGACCTTTACGTATATCCGAACACCTTGAAAGTAGTCAAACTAAACGGGAAGCAAATTCGTCAATGGCTCGAAATGTCTGCCGGGCAATTTAATCAGGTTGATCCGGATGCCTCAGAACAGCAGTCATTAGTTGACCTTGATTTTTCAACGTATAATTTTGATATAATTGATGGCGTCACTTATGAAGTCGATGTGACTGAACCATCTCGTTATAATAATGACGGTGAGCTGATTAACCCGAATGCACAACGGATTGTAAATCTGCAATATAATGGTGAACAAGTATATGACGGGCAGGAATTCCTTGTTGCAACGAATAACTATCGTGCTGGTGGAGGCGGTAACTTCCCTAACTTAGATGGAAGTCAAATTGTCCTATCTCCACAGGTACAAAACCGTCAGGCGGTTATCCAGTATATTCAGGAAAACGGAACAATTGATCCTTCAGCTGACGGGAATTGGTCATTTACACCAATTGATGGCAGTCCGAAGCTAACATTCCAGTCATCACCGGATGCACAGCAATTCACTAAGCCAGACGGGAATATTAGCTACTCCGGTGAAGGAACAAATGGTTTTGCCAAATATAACATTGACTTATCTAAGCCCGTAACGCTTTCATCTATCCAGCAGAACGTTGCGGACTTGAAACAAGCAGGTGAAATCGATCATCCATTGGCAGTTCAGCTAACGAATAAACTGAAGCAAGCGGAACACCAATTGGATAAAGATCACCAAAAACAGGCGATTAAAAAAGCAGAAGGATTCTTAAAGCATTTGAATAACAAAGCAATGAACAAATTCATTACATCAGATGCAAAGGAAGACTTGAATAACGCTGCTGATGAGCTTATTAACAACTGGCAGTGAGAGGAACAAAAGCGCAAGCGCCTGTTCAGCGCCGTATGGACTGGACTGACCCGTGTGAGATAAAGGATACACGAAGAGCGTTAGCGATTCGATGTTGACTTATCGTAGACACGGGGAGGGAAGTCCACTAGGCGCTAGGCCCTGGAGCTGGACGTGGCTAGATAGCTTAGTTAGTTATCCACAGCGCTCAAATTTTATAATTTCCTAGACAATAAAAAAGCCCTGTTATGGATTGATTCCATGACAGGGCTTTTTAATGCTTTTAATTATTCTTTCGTAAACTCTTTCGTACTTCTTACCGTATCAATTGGTCGAACCATTTTTTCGATTTCTTCACGTTTTGGTTCCAGCATTGGAGGTAAGGATAGTTTTTCTCCAAGCGTTTCATAAGGCTCATCACCCATAAAACCTGGACCCTCTGTGGCAAATTCAAATAAAATCTGTGGGGCCACATTGATATACAATGACCCGAAGAAGAATCGATCAACAAAGCCTGATGTCTGGAATCCTATGCTTCTCATCCGTTTATCCCACTCATCTAATACAGAACGATCTTCAACACGAAATGCTGCATGGTGAACTGTCCCAAAACCTTGTCTTGCCTGCGGTAGAACTGTATTATACTCTACGACAACCTGTGCGCCATTTCCTCCTTCGCCTACTTCGAATAAATGAAAGGAACCTTCATGATCTATTTCTTTAAATAGAAGGGCTTTTTCCATCATTTCTTTAAAGTAATCAAAGTTGGCAATACGAACAAAGATTGGCCCTAATCCGGTAATGGCATACTCTAATGGGACCGGCCCTTTTTGCCACGGAGTACCTGCAGCAACTCCCTTATCATTTTCATCTGAAATCAGTTGGTAATTTTGATCATCAAAATCAACAAAAGGAAGTGTCTTTTTACCAAATTGTTCTTTAATTCCGGAGTGTTTTACTTCCAGCCGGTCAAAGCGTTTCACCCAATATTCAAGTGCTGCATCACTTGGTACACGAAATGATGTCTTAAAAATCTCATTTGTCCCGTGTGACCCTTTTGGAATGCCAGGGAAATCAAAGAAAGTCATATCCGTACCTGCACTTCCTTTATCATCCGCAAAAAATAAATGATATGTTTTGATATCGTCCTGGTTAACGGTCTTTTTCACCAAACGCATTCCTAAAACATATGTGAAAAATTCATAGTTCTTTTCTGCACTGCTTGTTATCGCAGTTACATGATGCATACCTTTTAAACCATTCATTTAAAATTCCTCCAATCAATTTACACTGTAGTAGCTCTATTTTATCTGTTATATTTATTTTTAATTCAAGATAAATATAATACTGATAAACTTTAGTGTCAATAAATAAGGTTTATATCGAATGAATAATGGCTGATTGTTGCTGTTTCCAAGCAATGAATCTTATAATGCTGCGACACCAACTAAGAGTAATCGATTTGTGGCTCGCTGTCCCACAGGAAGTGGTTTTTGCTTCTGAGGAATCTGAAGCGTTGCCCTAAGGCGCGCGATATGTATTGCCCAAGCGTTGTATAACATTCAAATATTTTCCAAATTACTTCGCAGTTTATATCAATTGCGACAAACTAAAAGCAGCCTGTATAAAAATAGTTACGAAACACAGTTTATTACTGAGGTGAAAAAATGGAAAAACAACGCAAAAAGGAGTTCTCCATTCCAACAGAGGCGAATTCAGATGGTGAGATAAGTGTTCAAGACGGACTAGATGCTAAGTATCCTTTTGCCGAGGAAGACAATTTCGCTGGAGATTCTGTTGATGAACATAAGGAACTTGAAGCAGCCAATGAATACTTTGCAGAAAAAGAGATATCACAGCAAAATAACAACTCATAACTATCAGTTTCGAGTTCAATCACTTAGAAAAAGCCGCATTCTTCAGCTGAAGATGCGGCCTAATTTCTAGCTCATTTTATTTTTTTTGAATATTGACAGCCGTTCCATACACCAAAAGTTCTGCTGCCCCGTTGGCAATCTGGGATGTTACAAAGCGAACATTTACAACCGCATCAGCACCTGAATTCTCCGCCTCCTTGACCATTCGTTCTGTAGCCCTTTGTCTGGATTCTGTTAACATTTCCGTATACTCTTTCACTTCTCCGCCAACTATATTTCTGAAACCTGCGACAAAATCCTTCCCAATATGTTTCGCACGCACAACATTTCCTTTCACCATTCCCTTCACATCTGTGATTTCATACCCAGGAATAGTTTCAGTATTTACTAACATCATTTTGATCTTCCTCCTTCTTGTCTTTAATTCTGTCTCTTATAACACCGATGAGCACTACCAGAACACCTGTCATTCCAGCCAGAATAGAGCTGATCAAAAAGATAGTATTATACCAATGGTTAATCGCAAAAAAATCAACGGTATTAGATAACAGAAATATTAAAATAGAAACCCCAACTAGAACAACACCACAGCGAAATAAGATAACTCCAAGACGAACTATAACCTTCACCCGCCAATCACGACGTACTTACTTAAGTAATACGGTAATAACTGCAAAAGGTTCCAAAAAGTCAGACGTTTGTATTACATTTTCTCAAATGACTTCAATATAAAAAGCCGGAGGAACCCCCCGGCTTTTAATAAAAACATTTATTTTACTTCGACTTCTAATTCAGCTGACTCTTCCACAGATGTTTCTACAGTCTCTTCTGTGTTTTCCTCTTCAGTTGTTTCTTCATCTGTTTCTTCGTCACTCGCTTCTACTGCAAGTACTGCTGAGTTTTCTGAAGCATGTTCAATTGCTACATCACTAGCGTTTGCTGAAGCTTGTGCGTTGATTTTGTTTTCTTGTGACTTATTCACTTCTTCTTCTGTTTCTGTTTCCTCTGTTTCTTCTTCCGTTGTTTCCTCTTCTGTTGCTTCTTCATCTGTTACTGATTCTTCTGTTTCTTCTGTGCCTTCTTCAGCTTCTTCTGTATTCTCTTCTTCTGTTGTTTCTTCTTCTGTTGCTTCTTCATCTGTTACTGATTCTTCTGTTTCTTCTGTGCCTTCTTCAGTTTCTTCTGTGCCTTCTTCAGCTTCTTCTGTATTCTCTTCTTCTGTTGTTTCTTCCTCGTTTGCCTCTTCATCTGTTTCTGTTTCTTCTGTGCCCTCTTCTTCTGTCTCTACAGCTAGTACTGCTGAGTTTTCAGAAGCATGTGCTTTAGCTACATCGCTTGCATTTTCTGCAGCTTGTGAGTTTACTTTATTTTCTTGAGATTTATTTACGACCTTTTCCTCGGTTTCTTCTTCAGTTTCTTCTGTGCTTTCTTCTTCAGTTGTTTCCTCTTCCGTTGCTTCTTCCTCTGTCACTGATTCTTCTGTTTCTTCTGTTGTTCCCTCTTCAGTTACTTCACCATCAGCTTCAGCTGTCACTTCAACATTAGCCTCTTCGTCCTTAGATTCAGCTACAATAGATGACTTTGATGATGCATTAGCTTTTGCTGTTTCACTAGCATTCGCACTTCCTTGAGATTCACTTTTCTTCTCAGCTTTTGCTTCCTGCTTCTTTTCAACAGCTACTTCTTTTTCTGCATTAGAAGAAGCTGCATCTGTTGATTGAACACCTGCAAATACTCCTATTGTCATAACTCCTGCAAATACTAGAGATTTCATCCGTACGTTTTTCATAATTTAATCGCTCCTTAATTAATTTTATATATATTCATCACTTTAAAAAAATTAAGAAGCAATCTTTGGCGGTTCTGCTGGCGGTGCATTCACCCACTGATCCCAAAGAACTTCGGATCTTTTGCCGATTACTTGCGACTTAGAAAAGAACATGAGGGGATTTGGCAAATCTCCTTTTACCACTGATGAAAAACTGGTTTGTCCACCATAATCACTACCACTCGTAGATGCTGGTGACGGTAATGAACCAGGTTTGATCATAATTTCCTGACTAACTGGATCTTCGTTAGGTTTTGGAATTGACTTTAAATTACCACTTTGTTCTTTTTCATCAGGAGTCATATCATCCTCAGATGCGCTTTGTTTATTAGTTTGAACTGTTTTATCTCCTGAATCGGTTACTGAAATTTGGGGCACTTCTTTACCCTTCGTTGGATTTCCTACATTTTTAGAGTTGTCATTCGTCTGAGTAGTTTGCTCTTCATTAATTTTCGAGCTTTTATCTACAGTACTTTTTGACCTCCCTTTTTTTCCATGCAGTTTATCTTCAACCTGTTTTTTTACTTTTTCCTTCTTTGACGCCACCTCTCGCTCAAGCTTTTCTGTTTGTTCAGTAGTTTGGTCATTTGCCTGAGGTGGCAAGGTTTTTGAATTCTCATCCTTCGATTCAGGTTCCGCGTGATCGGAAGCTTTATCCGACGGTTTCTCTTTATCTGTCATCCCTTTAGAAACTTGCTTATCATGATTCGATGATTCTCCAGGATTGTCAGAAGATCCTTTCCCCTTTTTAGTAGCCTCTTTGACAGCTTGAGAAGCTTGCTTACCTTTTTCCGAAGCTTCTTCAGCTACATTTGTTAACTCTTTATCGTTAGCCTGTGGCGCTGCCTTTTCAGAAGAACTCCCATTATTCGCTAAAGTATCGACTGGAAGTAAAAATACCGCTAGTACCATTAGGCAAAAATATACTAATGGTCTTATGCGCATACACTCACCTCCTTCCCTCTCTTTCTACATAATTCTAATTTTTCTATTATTTTCTGTCCGTCTTATTAAAATTCAACAACTTTCGATATCTTGCTTTTCCATTCAAAATAAGCTGTTTTGTAACTAATATGAGTTATAATAATGGTGGAGGTGGATGGTGATGGTTACAGCTAAAAACTCAGTATTAACAACTGAGCAGTGGAAAGCTATTCGTGAAAATGACGAGAATTTTGATGATCAATTTTTCTATGCTGTCAGAACGACGAAAATCTTTTGCAGACCTTCCTGCAAATCTCGTGTTCCGAATTTTGATAATGTAACTATTTTCTATAATGCGGATGAAGCATTGGCAGCGGGATTTAGACCGTGTAAAAGGTGTGAATCAGCGGGATACCGGCTGCCGGATGAGGAATGGGTCCTTAAGGCAGAGACATTTATAAGAGAACATTTTTTTGAACACTTAACATTGAATAGTATTGCAGAGGGATGCCACGGCAGTCCTTATCATTTACATCGCGTATTTAAGCGGATAAATGGTATTACACCAATAGAATTTATGCAAACAGTTCGGATGGAAAAAGCAATATTTTATCTCAGAAAGACGGATAAATCGATTCATGAAATTTGTACGTTAATAGGAGTTCCTAATGCTGCACACTTTGCAACATTGTTTAAAAAACGAACAGGGCAGTCACCACGAGATTTCCGAAAAAGTGATGAAAATGAGGTGTTACGTCATGAAATATAATGAAGAAAATGTGGTATATTATGGCCATATTAAATCTGATGGTTGGTCCATTTATCTTTCGGTTACCGATACTGGCCTTTGTTTTATCGGTTCGCATAATGGGGGATTTAGTGAAATGAAGAGCTGGTTTAATACTAAACGGCCAAAAGCCCATCTAGTTGAAGACTGGAATGAAGTATCCGTATATGCTGAACAATTAGCAGACTATTTAAACGGTGAACGGAAAAATATTAATTTACCTATAGATTTAATTGGCACAGAGTTTCAGAAAGCAGTATGGACTGAGTTGCAAAAAGTCCTCTATGGTGAAATAAAGACCTACACAGATATATCAAAAGCTGTCGGCAGGCCCAATTCAGTACGTGCAGTAGGAACAGCAGTTGGAGCGAATCCTATATTAATTGTTGTACCTTGTCACCGGGTGATTAGTAAAAGCGGGAAACTGACTGGCTATCGTGGCGGCATTCCCATGAAGCAGAAATTACTTAGTCTGGAAAGCAGCTAATGATGACACGAAATTATCAATTAATCTATGATAAGTTGTTAGACTATTACGGCCCGCAAAACTGGTGGCCTGCCGATACACCCTTTGAAATGATGATTGGCTCGATTCTAGTACAGAATACAAGCTGGCGTAATGTGGAAAAAGCACTGGAAAAGGTAAAACCTTTTTTGAGTCCGAAGCGTATGGAAAAGTTAACAACTAAGGAGCTTGCCCTGTTAATTCGGTCGAGTGGTTTCTTTAATATCAAGTCAAAACGAATTAAGACTTTTCTGGAATGGTATAAATCCTATAACTACGATATTGACGCGGTCAAAAAAACAGACAAGCATCAGCTAAGAAACGAACTGCTTAGCATTAATGGTATTGGTCGCGAGACAGCTGATGTCATGCTGCTATATGCTTTTGACAAACCAGTATTTGTTGTTGATGCATATGCCAGAAGAATTTTTTACCGGCTCGGATTCGATATGCCAAAATCCTATGATACATTTCGAAAACAGGTGGAAGAAGTGGTTCCGGAAGACCTGGGATTATTTAATGAATTTCATGCTGTGCTGGTTGAGCATGCAAAAGTTCATTGTAAGTCTGTACCGATATGTGAGGGTTGTCCATTGTTTGACGTTTGTGACCAAAGATTGGATAGCAATGATTAGAATGGAGGAAATCAGATGATGTCGCACCATACAAACCGACGTGCTGTTCGCCGTTTTCTGCTGGATACCCAGCACCTCCTTTCACAGAAGGAGAATCCCACTAAAGAAGAGACATTCCAGATAATTCGGCAGCTTGAATGTGTTCAGCTTGATGCAGTTGCCTCCGTTTCCCGTAACCAGCATCTTGTTTTAGCCGCTCGAGTTCCTGGGTATCAACCCGAAATATTAAATGATTTATTAGCACAAGGTCAATTATTCGAGTATTGGGCAAATGCCGCATGTACGATCCCAATGGAAGACTATCCAAAATTTGAAGCGACCCGACTTCGCTTCCAAAATCAGTCGAAGGAAGAACTGGATAAACTAGGATCTGTTGTGGATGATGTGCTCGATAAGCTGCAGCTAGAGGGCCCGCTTCCTTCACGAGCTTTCCAGGCTGAGAACCGTGTTCACGGTGCATGGGACAACAAATCGCCCAAGACCAAGGAGACCTCCCACGCCTTGAACCAGCTCCTTGATACAGGAATAATCCGTGTCGTCAGGAGAGTTGGAAGTGAACGTTTCTTCGATCTAACGGAACGTACAATACCGATGAGCCTTTTACAGGAAGCTAAAAAAATGGATAGCGTTGACTCGAATGAAGCCCTTCTGGAAAAATATATGCGGGCCTACCGCATCTTTGATGCGAGTGATTCCCGTCTGGGCTGGCAAAAAATGAGTGCAGCACAACGTCGAGAAGCGATTACAAAGCGATTGGAAACTGGAGCAATTATTCCATTAGAAATGGATGATGTTCACCGGCAATATTATATTTTAGCTGAAGATCTGGACGCATTAAAAAAACACGAACAATTCACGGTTGAGGGGGAATCTTCCACAGAGGATGCGCCAATCCGATTTCTTCCGCCACTGGATAATTTGCTCTGGCGCCGGGAGCGATTGGTAGATCTTTTTGACTTCTCATATAAATGGGAAGTATATACACCAAAAGCCAAACGCAAGTATGGATATTATGCCATGCCAATCCTTGCCGGAGACCGTTTAATTGGTCGAATCGATCCAGGCCTGGACAGAGAAAATCAACACTTGAATATTCGTTTGCTGCAACTTGAGCATAATGTGAACCTGACGCCACACCTGCGTAAAAATTTGAAGGATGCAGTAGAGAGCTTTGCTGCCTTTCACCATGCTCAAACTATTACGATCGAACGGGCAATGCAGGATGTACAGATTTTTTAATATCATTTTTTTACATAACCAGCAAAAACGTACAAGCTGGCAAGCGTACACTATTAGAAGTAAAATGAATATAGGTACCAAACATCAGGCACCCACTTTTTTACTGGGTGCCTGGTATTATCCAAAGGGTGTGAATAAGATGAAAATCGTAATTGCTCCGGATTCTTTCAAGGAAAGTATGTCAGCATTAACTGCTGCCAATGCAATTGAAAATGGTTTTAAAAAAATTATTCCTAAAGCAACATATGTGAAAGTCCCCATGGCTGACGGGGGTGAGGGAACGGTTCAATCACTCGTGGATACAACAAACGGGAAAATCATCAGTGAAACCGTAACAGGACCAGCTGGCTACCCTGTTGAAGCATTTTACGGACTTACGGGTGATGGAGAAGAAACAGCCGTGATTGAGATGGCTGCTGCTTCTGGTCTTCACCTCGTACAATATGAAAACAGAGATCCATTAACCACAACGACAAAAGGTACAGGAGAACTAATTCTCGCTGCACTTGACTTTGGTGTAAAACATTTGATTATCGGACTAGGTGGAAGTGCAACGAATGATGGTGGAGCAGGAATGGCTCAAGCGTTAGGTGCCAGCCTGCTCAACTCAGACGGACTACCGATAGATTTTGGTGGCGGTGAATTAAATAAAATTCATTCGATTGACACCACAAACTTGGATCCAAGATTGCAAGAGGTACAAGTTGATGTTGCTTGTGACGTGGATAATCCTCTGACTGGAGATCATGGTGCGTCTGCTGTATTCGGCCAGCAAAAGGGTGCAACTGAAGAGATGATTACGACGTTAGATCAAAATCTCACCCATTACGCGCAAATTCTAAAACGTGATTTAAGTAAAGACGTTGAGAAAATAGCAGGATCCGGTGCAGCTGGCGGACTTGGCGCGGGTTTACTAGCCTTTTTAGAAGCCGACCTAAAACGAGGAATCGATATTGTCATCGATGCAGTCGATTTAGAAGAACACATGGAACATGCCACACTAGTCATCACCGGTGAAGGTAAAATAGATAATCAGTCAATCTACGGAAAGACCCCAATTGGCGTTGCTAAAATCGCTAAAAAACAACACGTACCTGTCATCGGTTTAGCAGGTTCTCTTGGCGAGGATTATCAAGTTGTTTATGACCACGGGATTGATGCACTCTACTCAATTGTACCAAGTGCTGTTCCACTAGAGACAGCACTTGCCAATGCAGAGCAGTATACAGAACAACTAGCCGAGAATATTGCCAGGACGATTAAGGTACTGGGATTATAATATTTGGCATGGTGTCGTGACTAGTAATGCACACTTAATTGACTTTTAAAAAGTAGTCAACCGACCCGCAATAGTGCCATTTTGTTGAAAAAAAAGCCGTTCCGTTTATGATAGAAACTCAATGGAATGGTAATCATAAAAACACTTAAAAAAGGGAGCATATGCAATGATTGCAAAGACTGAAGAGGATTTTAATGGATTAAGAGAAATTGGTGAAATTTGTGGAGCAATTCGAGATAAATTAGTCCAATGTACGAAGCCTGGTATTACTACAAAAGAACTCGATGAAATTGCGGGAGAGATTTTTGAAAAAGCAGGAGCTCAATCTGCACCAAAAGAAGAATACGATTTCCCTGGGTTTACATGCATTAGCATAAATGAAGAAGTAGCGCACGGTATTCCAAGGGACTGGACAATTCAAGAAGGAAACCTTGTAAATATTGATGTTTCAGGTTCTAAAAACGGGTATTTCGCAGATACTGGAATTTCCTTTGTTGTTGGGAAAGGAGAGTTAATTTTACAGAAAATATGTGACGTTACTAAAGAAGCATTCGACGCTGGACTTGAGAAGGCAAAACCAGGTTCGAAAAAAAGCGCTCTCGGAAAAGCTGTACACAATGTAGCGAAACAGCATGGCTTAACTGTTATAAAAAATCTTACTGGACACGGTGTTGGGCGCTCGATTCATGAAGCACCAGAACATATTTTCAATTATTTCTCTCGCTGGGATGATGAAATTTTAAAAGATGGTATGGTAATTGCCTTTGAGCCTTTTATCTCTACATTTGAAGAGGAAGTTTACCAATCCAAAGATGGATGGACCTTCCTAACCGATGAAAGCCATGTGGCTCAATACGAACATACAGTTATCCTTACAGAGGAAGGACCAATTATTACTACATTGTAGGTGTACTAATACCCGCATTAGAGCGCTTTCTGTAATAAGGAAAAGGTCCTTATTGGCGTATAAATTTAAGAAATAGTTGAAGTTTAGATTTGGAATTGATATTCTATCGGTAGAAAGGTCATTCTATCTAACTGAAGGAGAAATGTAACATGAGTCGATCTATAAAAAAAGAGACATTACTTAAAGTGGCTGAACGATTATTTTATGAGCATGGATTTCGTGGGGTAGGATTAAAGCAAATCATAAGTGAAGCGAATGTTGCTACAATGACGCTCTATAATCATTTTCCTTCCAAGGATAATTTGGTCGAAGAAGTACTGAAGCAGCGGGAGGAACGCTATTGGTCTTATTTGGATTCACATGTGGAAATGGATTCAGATTCCCCTTTCATCCTCGCTGTTCAAGCTCATGGCCGTTGGTTAAAAGAACAATCCTACAAAGGGGATATGTTTTTAAGAGCGATAGAAAATTATTCGGGAACTGATAATGAGATTGAAAACATTGCAAGAGGTCATAAAGCAAAATTACTTAAATATTTTCAACTATTAGCTCAAAGAAAAGGTAAAGAAAACAAACGTGATCTGGCTAATCAATTTACCTTACTGCTTGAAGGAACCACTTCCATGACGACATTAATTGGTGTAGAGAAAGCAACAGAACATTCTATTGCGATGGCGAGGACACTTGTCCAACATTCATCGTAATTTTTTTAACCAACTATTAGAAAGGTCGTTCTATATACTATTTTGGAGTTAGGATGAGTACCATGAAATTTTCAAAGCTAGTTTTACCTGGAGTTACCATGATTGCTGTCACCTATGGATTTGCAAGGTTTAGTTTTGGATTGCTTCTTCCCGGGATAAATGAATCACTTGAAATGTCCGAATTCGTATCAGGGATGATTTCTTCGCTTTTTTATTTATCCTATTGCTTTACGATCATTCTATCCACCGTGATTACTTCAAAAGAAGGGCCAAGAAGGATGATTATCGCTGCAGGACTATCAGCATTTGTTGGATTGCTGTTGATGTGTATCGCTCCAAATGAGTGGATGCTGGCGTTAGGGGTAATACTAGCAGGTGGAAGCACAGGCTTAATATCTCCTCCTTATGGTGCGGCGATATCGCTTTGGATTAAAGAGGATAAACAAGGACGAGCTAACACATGGATCAATTCAGGAACAAGTATTGGCATAGTCCTTTCTGGATTGGGAGCGATTTTATTAGCACCAAACTGGAGAATGACGTATTTGATTTATGCTATCTTGACATTTCTGATATTGGTATGGAATCTCCGAGCGATTCCAAAAGTCGGGGCGAGCCCAAGTTTAACGTTTAAAAAAGGGAATCTCTCTATACGAGGAGTAAAAGGAGCCACCCCTTTGACTTTAGCATCGCTTACCCTGGGAATTTCCACAGCGGCCTTTTGGACATTTTCCAGAACCTTTATTGAGGTGGCTGGAGATTATAGTGCCTGGCAGCTTTCGGGATTCTGGGTCATCATAGGATTATTTGGTGTGCTAGGCGGTTTTTCTGGTTCTCTAATTGAAAAAGGGGGACTGCCGTTAGCTTACAAATTAGGGAGTTTGTCGATTGCATCATCATCGATAATTCTCTCTTTTGCACCTGGAAATTTGCTTATGACTTACCTATCGGCTGGAATCTTCGGTTGCTCCTATATATTTTTAACAGGAGTTCTTCTTGTATGGGGAATTCGTGTATTTATTACGAATGCATCATTAGGTATTGGTGTTCCATTTTTACTTTTGGCAGTGGGGCAAGTTATAGGTTCATTATTCGCTGGAATGTTTATTGAAGCGTGGGGTTATGTTCTTTCATTTATACTTTATGGAATAATCGGCCTATCTGCTAGCCTAATAGGTCCAAAAAGAACTGCTTAGAAAACTTGGCATCGTTAAAGGGATTCTTATGAAAGCGTATTATGCTTTCTTAAAACCCCTTATACTCTGGAGTGCAAGCCTTTGGGCGAATTGCCTTAGCTGCACTTATGCAGTAAGAAAGTAGTTATACTTTCTTACTGCCAAGAAAACCCTGATGCTTCCTAAACAAACGTAGCGCTTTAATCTATCGTGCCGGGTTTAGGCAGATTATGGAGGAATGGATTTACTTAATCATTTATTGTAAACTGAACTTACACAATTATTTAAATGACTTATTAACCATTACGATTAAAAACAGTGAGGGGGAAACTAACGTGAGTAACAAACAGGAGTTGTCACCAGAACAACGTGAAGAATTACTCAAAGCATTGAAAGCACGTTTTGAGAAAAACATGCACCGCCATGAAGGCCTTGAATGGGCTGATGTCCAAGCAAATTTGGATACTAATCCTGAAAAACTGTGGTCGCTCAATGAAATGGAAAGAACTGCCGGTGAACCGGATGTTGTTGGTCATGATAAAAAGAAGGACGAGTACATTTTCTATGATTGTTCAACGGAAAGTCCTAAAGGTCGCAGAAGCATTTGTTACGACCGTGAAGCGCTGGAGTCAAGGAAAAAACATAAACCAGAAAACAGTGCTATTGATATGGCAACTGACATGGGCATTGAACTTTTAACAGAAGAACAGTATCGGGCTTTGCAGGAGCTTGAAAATTTCGATAAGAAAACGTCGAGTTGGGTACAAACACCTTCTGATATCAGGAAACTCGGCGGTGCTCTTTTTTGCGATTACCGCTTCGGACACGTTTTCACGTATCACAATGGAGCAGAGTCCTACTATGGTGCCAGAGGTTTCCGTGGCTCGCTAAGTGTCTGAATTTTGCACGGACAGATATCCTTTAATTTGAGAACGGACCTCCTTGGGATATGCTTTAAATTCATTCTTTAACTTTTGAGTGCAGGAATTCTAGCAAACTTTTCTTATCACTAGTAAGAAAAGGATTTAGTTTTCTTTCCTGAAATTAAAAATGGACTGTTACAGCAGTCCATTTATAAGATCACTAATCACTTAATATCACAGTTAAGTATATCGCTCAGATTCGATTCTTCACCCTAAACTTATCAACTACGCTATCCAATTCATAAAATAAAGACTTTTTAACTGCCATCTTAATGTTTTCCAAAAAAACCTTAAAAGCTATAAACATTATATACGGATAATTATGTTATCCACTTTTTAATTTTCAGATTTTCTAGTTAATGCTTTTCTAGTTTCCCTCTTATTCCTCTTTAACCTGCCATGCTATTAAAGTTTCCGATTTACCAAATTATAGTTTATAGACTGTCCCTTCATAAGGTTGTAATGTTTGTCCCTTAGATAACTTTTCTTCATTCGTAATAACAATATCAGCATCCCAAATCTTTTCTACAATCTCACTGCTTACATTAACCTTCTGATCAGAGAAATTACACAATGCAATTAATTCCTCCCTCTCACCGACTCGCCGATATGCAAAGATGTTCGGATCGGCACGCATCAACAACTCAAATTTTCCTGTTGTGATGATATCCAACTCTTTTCTTAGGTTTATAAGGCGTTGGTAATGATAAAAAATAGAGTTCTTATCTTCCATTGCAGCCTGTGCATTGATCTTTGCATGGTTGTCATTCACTCTAAGCCAGGGTTCTCCTGTAGAGAATCCTCCATTTTTTAATCCGTTCCATTGCATAGGGGTTCGGGCATTATCGCGACCCTTCGAATATATAGCCTTCATGATTCGTTCATGCGACCAACCTAATTCAGATTTTTCTTTGTACATATTAAGGGTCTCGATATCCTGATAGTCCTCTAACCGAGCAAAACGGATATTAGTCATACCTAGCTCTTCACCCTGGTAAATATAAGGTGTCCCTTGCATCATATGCAGACAAGTTGCCAACATTTTAGCAGATTTTTCACGATAAGTACCATCATTGCCAAAACGGGATACTACACGTGGCTGGTCATGATTGTTCCAGTACAAACTGTTCCAACCAACATCATTTAACGATGTTTGCCATTTCTCGAAATTCTCTTTCAAATCAACAAGATTTAGTGACTTCAGATCCCATTTATCTCCGTCTCGCTCATCTAAAGACATATGCTCAAACGTAAAAATCATATCCAATTCGTTATTTTTAGGATTTGTGTACAACTTAGCTTCCTCGGGTGTGGCTCCTGGCATCTCTCCGACAGTCATAACATCGTGTTTTGAAAGTACTTTACGACTCATTTCCTGTAAAAACTCATGAATGCGTGGACCGTTGACAAAAAAAGGACCTGGATCTCCATATTTATTACCTTCTTTTAACTCTCCATCTGGTAATCTCTGATCTTTGGATATAAAATTTATAACATCCATACGAAATCCATCAATTCCTTTGTCCATCCAGAAATTCATCATGTCATACACATCTTCTCTAAGCTTCGGATTCTCCCAGTTTAAGTCCGGCTGTTTTTTTGCAAATAAATGAAGATAGTATTGTTCTGTCTTATCATCATATTCCCATGCTGAGCCACTAAAAATGGAACTCCAATTTGTTGGCGGCTCTCCAGACGCCTTTCCATCTCTCCAAATGTAGTAATCACGATAAGGATTATCTTTATTACTTTTCGATTCAACAAACCATTGATGCTCATCTGATGTATGGTTCACTACTAAATCCATTATTAGTTTCATATTTCTAGCGTGGACTTCATCTAAAAGCCGCTCCACGTCCTCCATTGTGCCAAACTGCTTATAAATCACACGATAGTTTCGGATATCATAACCATTATCTTCCTGTGGGGAATCATAAATAGGCGATAGCCAAATTACATCAATTCCTAGTTTTTTTAAATAATCCAGTTTTTCGATAATCCCGGGAATGTCACCTACCCCATCACCCGTTGTGTCATTAAAGCTACTAGGATAAATCTGATAAACCACACTTTTTTTCCACCATTCTGCTGTCATCTCTTTTCACCTACTCCATTTTCCCCTATTATTTTCACATTATTAATCGTTGCACTTGTATCTAAAGCACCTGATTTTACGACATCAGTTTCCCCGTTATTCATCACTTTAATAGTAGATAAACAATACTTACCTAATCGATAGTCATATGATAAATTATCATCTTCATAAAGCTTTCCCGCCATTTCTTTATGGTCAGAGTAATAAGCTAGTAATTCAATGTCTTGCTTTTCTTTTGTATGGAATACAGAATTGCCCAATGGTAAAACTGTACCTTCCTTTATAAATATTGGCAGTGTATCTATTTCCGCATGAATTAGGTGATATTGTCCTCCTTCTATCTTCACTTCTGTCCACCAGTCGTACCAAACACCTTTCGGAAAATATACAGCACGGTAAGATTGACCTGGGCGAAGTATTGGAGCAATCATCACATTATTTCCAACCATCACTTGATCACTACAGTCTAAAGTCTCTTTATCATCTGGAAACTCCATCACTAGTGGTCGCACGACAGGAACTCCTGTTTGTTCTGCTTCATAAAATAATGTATATAAATACGGCATGAAGCGATACCGCAATTCGATATATTTCTTAACAATAACCATCGTTTCTTCTCCAAAAGCCCATGGTTCCTGATAAATAGAATCTTGAACACTATGATTTCGAAAATATGGTAAAAATGCTCCCATCTGTGTCCATCGGATTAATAATTCCGGTGTTGCATCAGAAGAAAACCCACCCACATCTCCACCACAAAATGCTACTCCTGACATTCCTAGATTCATAATCATTGGAAGCGACATTTCAAGGTGTTCCCAGTGACTTCTATTGTCACCAGTCCATACAGCTGAATAGCGCTGAACCCCTGCATATCCAGCCCTAGTAAGAGAGAAAGGCCTTGTATTAGGCAGTTGCACCTGCAAACCTTCAAAAGTTGCTTTACTCATATATAACCCATAAAGGTTATGGCCCTCCTTGTGACTAATGAGCTTGCCATCCTTGTTATGCATAACATTTAAATCCATCGTTTTAGTTTCATTAAACACGGATGGTTCATTCATATCGTTCCAAATCCCTCTGATTCCTAAGTCAGTATAGAAACGATGCAAATTGCCCCACCATTGCTGAGCTTTAGTCTGGAAAACGTCAGGAAATGCACTTTGCCCAGGCCATACTTCTCCATGATACACAACTCCGTCGATATATTTACTGAAGTAGTTATGTGTTATCCCCTCTCGATATACCGAATAGTCAACATCCTTCTTCACGCCTGGATCTACAATCGGCACTACATCAATTCCTTTCTCTCTTAAATCAGAGATTAGCTTTCCAACATTAGGAAATCGATCCTCATTAAACGTAAATACCCGATAACCATCCATGTGGTGAATATCAAGGAATATACAATCTAAAGGAATTTTATATTTTTTAAATGTAGTCACTACTCTTTCTACTTCCTCTTGTGATTCGTAGCTATAGCGAGACTGGTGATAGCCTAGGGACCATTTGGGAGGAAGCGGTGTGGTCCCAGTAATGTTCGTATAGTGCCGCACCGTGTCTTTAATATCATCTCCCAGAATAATATAAGTGTTTACTGAACCACCTTCAGCCCGGACGGTCATCTTATCTTCATATCGCTGCATATCAAATTCTGTACGATAAGAATTATCGAAGAGAACACCTGTTGAGAGTTTATCTGGTTCATGAATAATAGCAAAAGGAATTGATTGATATAACTCAACCGTATCTTTGTTGTGAGGTGCGAAGACATCTGTGTTCCAGTTGCTTAGTTTTGATCCATTTTTATTAATAAATCCACTTTTTTCCCCCAGACCATATATTGGAGAATTCACAGACTTGTGCATCGAGAAAATTATATGTTTTTCCGAGCTATAAGCGACAGAAGGTGCATTTGTTTCAAAAATGATTTCCTCGTGCCTCTTAACGTTAAAATGAAAAGGAGATTTAAAAATAGTTATACAGTAATCTCCCAGAACTAAGGTAATTTCATTTTCCTTCTCATTAAAGTGTGCCCCTGCCTGGGTTTCATCTTTCTCTATAGCGATAGAAGTATTTTCATCCACTTTATTAAAAGGGTTTAAACCAAAACGGATTACTTTTTCATGCAGAAAATATAGAAAGAAACTCCCTTTAGCCAGTTCCCCTCTTAGTACACTGCCATCCCAGTATACTCCTTGAATGGAACCGATAGAGTGCAGGACTTCTTCTTTTTCACTAACTTCAGAAGGCAGAATAGCAAAACTTGTATTTTCTAACATATTCTACAACCCTTCCTTTACATTAATAATGTGCAGTGGTTTGTCACTTCCTATAACGTCATAGTGTAACCCTTTTATATCTGTTTGCACTCTGACTGTGATTTCCTCATCAGAAACTTCCACGGATAGCTCAACCGTATTCCCCAAATGATCTTCCAGTTTTTGATTAAATGAAGCATCACAATAAATTTTACATAATGGTACCTGATATTGAGAGATATCATTACCAACTGAACTCCCCCACTGCTTCGTATCGTTTACATTAAGTAATAGAGCGTGATTCATACGGGCAAATACAGGGATTTGATCAACATCGGCAGCTGATAAAACGACTGTTGGCCCTTGGTACACTTTACCACCCCATAGATCCACCCACCTTCCTTTAGGTAGATAAACCTTTCTAGAAATTGTATTTTCTTCAATTATGGGAGCTACTAGTAAAGATTGACCAAAAAGGTACTCATCATAAAGACCATCTACTCTGGAGTCATCCGGATAATCAATCATAAGTGCACGCATCAAAGGTATGCCTGTTTCACTTGCTATTTTTGACTCCTGATATAAATAAGGGATTAGATTCATTCGAACATTAGCAAAGAATCGATATACATCAATAACCTTTTCTTCACCCGTACGTGCTGCAATATTCCATGGCGTTCGATCTTGACTAAACTCTGCTTTACTCTCTGCATGGTATTGCATAATTGGACAAAAAGCAGCCATCGAGGAAGATCGCATGAATAACTCTGCTGTTGGAATCTCTCCATTAAACCCAGCTAAATCCCAACCCCAAAATACGATTCCTGCTAAACCTGCATTAATCCCAGCCACCAAAGACCGTTTAAAGGCATCAAATGTAGAGCGCTCATCTCCTGCCCAGTGAGCCGGAAAATTTTGGGCACTTATATAACCTGCACGGCTAAATGTGATACCGTTATTCTGCTGAGCAAAATTATAGTAAGCTTCAATATAATCATTCGGGTATTGATTCCGCATTTCGCTTCCGGTTTGGCCATTTGCAAATTGAAGGTTTTTCCCGAAAATAAATTCACCTCCATCTGTTTTAAAACCGTCTACCCCTATATCTAATAGATATTGACGTTTATCAAACCACCACTTTTTTCCCGCTTCATTGCTAAAATCCATTACTAAGCTGTTCGTAAACCAGTTTTCCGGGATGCGATATGGAGAACCATCCTCGTTCTTCACTACATACCCATTTTCTATCATGTAAGCCTCATCTTGATCCTTAAGAGGATGTTTTTGATTATTTAAGTACTTCTGTATGGGAATTTGCCAGAGAATAAGTTTTAAATTTTCATCGTGTAACTTCTCGACCATTCCCTTTGGATCCGGCCACCTTCCCCAGGAAGGAAAACTCATTTCAGCATAACCGTGCACATGTCCAGGCTCTTTAAGCTCGTAAGTTGCGTCATTGAACATATAATACGTAGCTTCATCACTCCATTGCTCCAGAACGATAACCGTTGCGGGAATACTATGCTTGTTTGTGGTTTTTACTTCTCCCTCAACAATAGATTGTCTGTCCCAGTTATTACTCGACATCCATGGACCGAGAGCCCATGCCGGCACCATTGCTGGCTTTCCTGTTACCTCGGTGTAAGCTTTGAGTTGCTTCTTATAGTCACCAAAGTAAAAATGGATATCCGTATTGGTTACCATGGAATCCTGTTCAAACGTCACGGTGCATTTGTCTTTCAGTTCAGATGCAAGATCAAATTTTGTGTAATTCGCTGTATTTACAAAACAACCATATCCGGTATTGGTCATATAAAATGGGATCGGTATATACGTTCTCGTTCCCTGGTCTCTGTATTGATTGTATACATAGCAATCAATGACTTCTCCTCGTTGTTCGATAGCGTTGTACCTTTCACCAAATCCATAAAACTTCTCCTCTTTTGGCGTATACCAATTAATATTGAATTCTCTAACTATACCTTCTACATCAGTCCTCCATTCAAAAGGAGCATACAAAGGATGGGTTGAAAGGAGTCTACTCTCACCTTTAAAAAGAGAAATCCGTGGGTTTTCCATTTCAACTTCCAGTCTGTATTCCCCAACATCTAGAGATATAGGTTCTTCATTATCACGTTCGGACACCATTTGCCCTGCTTGTTGCTGAATACTAATGTTCATTCCGTCTTCCCTTAAGGAAATACTCATAGCATTATCCTGGCCAAGTCCAAGTAACAACCCTTTATCCTTTTTCTCCAATAAATGGAGACTATTTGTTTCATTCTTCTTCCGGGTTGTTAACATGTATTTTTTCGAGCGAAGCTCTTTTCCATTAAGAAGTTTTGCTATAAATCTGTATGAATATCTATCATGATCAGGGAGAGGATCTATTTTTCTTCGATATACAGCTGTACCGTTAATAAATTTAGAAAGAAGATTTTTTGTTATTCGCCAGGTTTTTGCTTCATTTTCCATTTCGACTACAACGCTATCAATATCACTCTGACTAACTACTTGGCAAGCAATCTGAGTATAATCATCTAAAGTTGGATAATGTGGTATTCGTTCCGTTAGTTGAGAAATATAAACGTTTTCATTTCCCAAAGGCTCATGAATAATTTGATCTCTATGGTTTTCTTTTGCTGCATAGTGATCAAAAATATTCAGGATAATATCAGCAAGCTCATCTTTCCCTTTATCCAATTGTACTTGTTGAGCATAATGAAAAGCTTTTTCCTTTTCGGATTTCTCCAAGTAATAAAGGGCGATCATAGCGGTAGCAGACGCAGAAGATTCTTGGGCTCCACGATAGGGTAATAACCCACCGTCCTCTTCTAAATGAAGAATCATTTTCTGTGTCGCCTCCACGATAGCCAGGTCTTCTGGTGAAAATAAACCGAAAGGCATAACAGCTAGTGTTTGGTCGACAGAAATTGTTCGATTATGTACCCCGTTGAGAGCCGTTCCCCCCGATAATAAATTATTAAAAACAAAATCCCGAATATCTGTCATAACCTTTTGTAGGGAAAAGGAACCCCGGTTATTTTTCGTCTCCAACAAAGCAGCATAAACCATAGATATGTTTGACAAATAAATATCTTTTGAACCTGTTCCCCATATACCTTCGTGCACTTCCTCCCATTCCTTTGTAAGATACGCAATATAGGATTCATAATCGATGATTGCTATTTTTTTATTATCAGATGTTAATCCTATTTGTCTTTGAAGTAGCCATGTCCATGTTGCAATATTATAAATCTCTTCTGTTTCGATATCAGGCTGTAAGCACAGTAGGGACTCTTCTGCTGAGTTAAAGTCTCCTTTCAGTTGTGAAAGATACGCTTGAAGCAATTCTATATATGTCTGTTTCGCTTCCATATGCACCATCCTTTCATGAAGAAGGATATATGTGAGGTGGTTACACATATACCCTTCTCGAATCACTTAATTGTTCATGATTTGTTCGTATTCAGATTGAAGCGTTTCTAGCACTTCTTCTGGTGTTTTATCACCATTTAGAGCTTTTTCAAACTCCTGGTTTGTTACGTCACTAATTTTACTCCACTCATTAACAGCTGGTGGCAGTACAAGGGTATCTAGTGCTTCAAATACTGCCTCTCTATTTTCTGGTGGTGTCTGCTCAAGATATGGTTGTAAAATTTTCTCATTTGTTATTGCTGGCAACTCCCATGAATTTTCGACACGCAGTTTAGCCACTTGTTCACTCGCGCTCATGAAAGCAGCAAATTTATACGCAGCTTCTTTTTTATTGGAATCTTTAGATACTGCTAATCCATTCGCAAAGAAATGATGTGCTTTTTGTGTATTTCCCGCTTCTAGCTCAACATCCCATTCAAACGATGCATCTTTAAATGCCCCAAACATCCAAATACCTGTATGAACGATACCAAGTTGGCCATTCAGGAACAAGTCTGCAGGTGCCTGCCCAGACATTTCCGCAGGGGAAGGAGATACACCGGACTCTGTCACTTTATCCACCATATAATTCAGTGCTTCTAAGTTTGCTTCTGATTGAACCGTTGGCTTACCTTCTTCGTTAAATAGTTGCCCACCATTCTGTGCTGCAATTTTAAAGTATTCGTTCATTGTTGTAGGGGCATAAGTTCCCCAGACATTATTTTCTTCGTCAGTAATTTTCTTGGCAGCTTCCAATTCATCTTCCCAAGTCCAGTCTTCGGTTGGATATTCGACACCAGCTTTATCAAAAAGGTCTTTGTTGTAAAAAGTTAAAACATTAGAGAAACTTTCCACCATCCCGAACTGCTTTCCATCATACTGATAAGCTTTAAAGGCTTCTTGATTCAACTGCGCAGGATCAAAGCTTTCATCTTCTTCGATATATCCTGATAAATCAGCTAATGTTCCTTTGGAAGCATACTGGATAAAATTTTCATAGTTTAATTCAAATACATCTGGTGCATTTCCTCCAGCAATACGCGTCTGTAGTTTCGTGAAGTAATCTGCATACGCTACTAATTCTGTATTTACTTTAATGTTTGGATTTTCTTTTTCAAAAGCCTCAACAATGTCAGCTAGCACATCTTCATAATCCGGTGTCGCAGAGAAGCTATAATACGTTATTTCTGTCGTACCATCCTTTCCTTCTGCTTCTCCACTATCATCAGAAGAACAAGCCACTAAGCTAAGAATAGCTATCAATAATAATACAGATGAAAACCAAAACTTCTTCATATAAATCTCTCCCATCTTTAATAATTTATTCTTTCATTCCACTCATAGTCATACCTTGGATAAAGTATTTCTGAGCGAAAAGATAGACAATTAATATCGGTAAAATACTTATGACTACCCCGGACATCATTAATCCCCAGTCTGTGGCCCACCTCCCCTGCAGCAGAGATAGTCCAAGAGGCAATGTTGCAAGCTTCTCATTACTTATCACAATCAGTGGCCATAAGAAATTATTCCATGATTGCATAAATGTAAAGATTCCTAATGTAGCAAGCATAGGTTTAATCAAAGGTAAACAAACCCGGTAAAATACTTGGAAGTGATTCGCCCCATCCATGAATGCTGCTTCTTCCAATTCACGAGGTATCCCCAACATAGCCTGACGCATAAGGAAGGTTCCAAACACGGCAAACATCGTTGGTATAATGAGTCCAGGGTAAGAATCTAACCAACCAAACTGCTTGATTAATATAAACTGCGGAATCATCGTTACCTGGGTCGGAACCATCATAGTCGCTAAATACAGTAAAAATAACTTATCTCTTCCCTTAAATTGCATTCTTGCAAATGCATACGCAGCCATAGAACTAAATATCATTTGACCTAATGTAGTAAGAACTGCTACCACGATTGAGTTCCATAAAAACCGCATCATTGGAAACTGCTGGGTAACTCTTTGGTAATTAGCAGTTGTCGGGTCCCCAGGAACAAATTCAGGTGGTAATACCATTGTTGCCCCGTCTGGTTTAAGAGAGGTAGACACCATCCAAAGAAAAGGTACCAGCATCGTGAAAGCGCCAACAATTAAAAGTAAATAGAAAAGCAGTTTCTTGATAATGGGACGTTTATTCGTATTGATTAAGCGAGTATTTTTCAAAATAAAATTTTCATTCGAGTTTTCTACTGTCACCGCTAATTCGCCCCCTTATCCTGAACCTTCATTTGAATCCAAGTAAACAGGAAAATAACTAGAAAGAGTACCCAACTCATTGCAGAAGCGTATCCCATTTCGAAATAACGAAAAGCATGATTATAAATATTTTGAACCATAACAATCGTAGAACCCCCAGGACCACCACCTGTCATGATCATCACCTGGTCAAATACTTGAAATGAGTTAATTAGTGAGATAATAGTCACAAAGAATGTCGTAGGTGCTAAAAGTGGTATCGTGATATTCCATAATTCTCGAATTTTACTGGCACCATCAATGGAAGCGGCTTCATAATAAGTCGGAGAAATGTTTTGCAGCCCTCCTAGAAATAGAACCATTACAAAACCGATATCTTTCCAGGCACTTGCAAGGATAATTCCTATCATGGCCGTACTAGGATCATTCAACCACTGAGGACCAGCAATACCAATCGTAGACAACAAATAGTTAATCAATCCATATTCCGGGTTGTATAACCATTTCCATACTAAAGATACAGCTACCCAACTTGTGATCACTGGTAAGAAAAAAGTTGCCCTGAAAAAGGCACGAAATTTCATTTTCTGGTTAAGTAACAATGCAGAAGCAAGACCAAAAATAAGAACGAGTGGTAAATAACCAAGTATAAATAAAATAGTATTACGGAATGAAACCCAAAACTCCGAATCCTGTACTAATCGAACATAGTTCTCCAGTCCAGTAAACGTCATAGTGCCCAGTAAATCCCAATCTGTAAAACTAATAACCAATGAAGAAATAATAGGTGCACCAATGAATGTTAAAAATCCTATCAAATTTGGCAGGAGAAATACACATAACCAGAAGGTTGTTTTTTTCTTTGTCATTCCCACCATGTCTAGCACCCCCTTAATCAGAGTTTAGCAATTGGCTCATATATAGGTTCCTGAAAAATCTCATTGATGGCTAGTAGTGCTCCACCTGTAAACCATGCGTCCTCTTTCAACTTTGAGAAAACGAGTTCTGTTTCAATATTCACTTTTTCAAAAAAGTTATCATTAGCAATAGCGTAGACATCTTTCTCAAATAAATGGCTATATTTCACACCTTCTCCAACGATAATAATTTTGTCTGGATTGAAGGTGTTTATCAGATTTTTCAAACCGTATCCAAGATACTTTCCCATTTCTTTCATTAAATTTATAGCGTAAGAATCGCCATCTTCTGCAGTTTTTGCTACTTCCGAAAATCGAAAGTCCGCTAAATCTGAATCTGGATAATCTATTAAACCTTCAAGCCCTTTGTTTTCAAAGTAAAATTCAGAAGCATACATTTCCAGACAGCCATTTTGACCACAATGACAAGGATATCCGTCAATAACAAGATTCGTGTGGCCAAATTCTCCTGCACCGCCAACAGAACCATAATAAATTTTACGATTAATCACGACTGACAACCCAAGTCCAGCACCGATGGAGACAACCAAGAAGTTATTACTACCTCTTCCTTCTCCTTTTTCCATCTCCGCCAAGGTATATCCATTAATGTTGTTATCAACAAAAATTTGAACATCAGGAAAAAGTTCCTTCACCATGTTCGTAATTGGTATGTTCTCCCATCCCAACATGGATGACCGCAAAATACTTCCATCATGTTGATTTACTAATCCTGAAGATAATATTCCGATACCTAAAAGAAGAGAAATGTCGCGTTTTTCCTCTGAAAAAATCTGGTGGATTTCTCTTTCAATAATTGAAACAACTTTATTAGGAGACGTTTTCTTCTGAAAAGAAGCATATCTCTTAGATAATATTTCCCCCTCCATATTTGTAAGCGCTGTTAATATTTGTGTCTCTTCAATCTTGACACTTACAATAGATCCATGATCTTTATTAAACCTAAGTAATTTTGCTTTTCTTCCACCCGTTGAGTCCGCCTCTCCTATCTCATAAATTAAACTTTGGGTTTTCAGCTCTTCCATAATATAAGAGAGAGTAGATACTCCTAAATCACATTGTTTTGATATCTCTGCTCTACTGATAGGTTGTTGTTGTCTAATAATATTTAACACTTTAAACCTATTAATCTCTTTAATAAGCTCTTTACTACCACTTCTTAAAGCACGCATCTTATTCACTCCAATACTGCTGCATACTTACTTTTTTCATTGAACGAATTAAGTATGATTACACTATACATTATGAGTAATAAAAACACAAGATATTTTTTGATTTTTTAAATTATTCATATATATAACCAAAAAAAATGACCATCAAATTACAGTGATGATCATTTTAAAATAAATTATTAATGTTGGTATAGGTAACGGAACCTTTATTGCTATAGTAAGCCCTATTCAGTTAATAACTGAGGTAATCCCCAAACTCATACAGTTCCGGAATTGTTACCGGTAATTTCCCTTCTGGATTAACCTCACCACTTAGCACTCTGGCTAGTGCTTCGATAGATACGTCACGGTTACCGTACGTAGCTAAGTAGCCATTCACCTCTGGAAACGCCATTATGTCATATGGATTACGAACCGCTGTTACGATGACTGGCTTACCTGTTTCCATTAGGGATTCTACTAAACGCTGTTGGGCATTGTTCGTATTGGCAGTATACGTTGTCACAATAACTTTATCAGCATCCGCTGCTCTTGATGTTGCCTCAGCGATTTGATTTGAGCTTGGACTTGTGTTTGTTGCGTAATCACTAGAATCGTACCCTTTTTCCCTAAGCAGATCAGAGAGGTAATCAGGATCTCCTGCAGATGGCCCTGTTATAAATAAACTGCCGTCATCCTGCAAAGGCAGTAAATTGTTTTCATTTTTAACAAGTGTAATACTTTTGTTTGCAATTTCGGTTGCTTTTGCCAAATTTTCTTCTGTACCAATGTTTTCAACTTCACTTGGATCTGTGTACGTGTCTCCGAATAGTCCCTTCTCCATTTTGGCTTTCAGTATTCTATACACGGATTCATTCACACGATCCTCACTAATCTCTCCACTTTGAACTGCTTCTAACACTGAATTATAAGCCACTTCCACGTTAGGTGGGTTTAGTAAAATATCGTTTCCTGCCTTAAATGCTTCTACAGCAACACGGTCTGGTTCAACGACATTGGCACCTGACATGCCTAAGCTGTCGGTAACAATCAATCCCTCAAAACCCATTTCCTCACGTAAAAGTCCTTGTAAAATTGGCTTGGATAGCGTTGCTGGCAGGCCTGAATCATCAAGTGCCGGAACAACGATATGGGCTGTCATTATTGCATCTATACCATTTTCAATTGCTGCTTGAAATGGCTTTAAGTCAACATTATGCAGCGTCTCTAAGTCATGGTTAATAATCGGCAATCCATAATGAGAATCAACATTTGTATCTCCATGACCAGGGAAATGCTTAGCTGTTGGGATGACACTTTGATCTTCATATGCCTGCACCTGGGCAACTGTTAAATCTGAAACGAGATCGGGATCTTCACTGAATGAGCGAACACCGATAACCGGATTCTCCGGGTTAACGTTCACATCTGCTACTGGGGCAAAGTTCATGTTAATACCAAGACTGCTTAATTCCTCGCCCATAATAGCTGCAGATTGTGCTGCATATTCGGTAGACCTCGTGGCTCCAAGTGCCATATTTCCAGGAAACACTGTACCAGGACTTGTAATCCGCTGTACAATTCCACCTTCCTGGTCCGTCGAAACAAATAATGGAATTGGCATACGCTGATCCATCGCGATATCTTGTAGACCATTTGATAGCGCATTAACCTGTGTTGTATCAATCGGTGTTCCAATATTACCTGTCCAATTGAAATAGATTACACCACCAATATGATATTTTTCAATCGCCTTTTCAAAATTCTTAGCTCCTCGGTTCATCCGTAAGTTTGTGTCTTCATAATTAGGATCTGTCGGGGTTTTACCGTACATATGAATGACAAATAACTGGCCAATTTTTTCTTCCAATGTCATATGGTTTATTTTGTTAACAATCCAGCCATGTTTGACTTTTTCACCATCACCCCAGCCAGGATGGGTTGGATCGTCCCAGCCATTTGCAAAACTCGTCATTGGTAAACTCATTAAAATAAGCAAGAAACTGGAAAGAATCGCAAACAATCGTTTCTTCATTAAAATTTCACTCCTTTTAATCTAGTTATCTCGTGTTAAGAGTACCTCTGTCATTACCGGTAAGTGATCAGATGCTTCAGTGTCTATCACTTGGGTGTTTGTCGGGCTTAGATCTTGGGATGTGAAAATATAATCAATACGTTTTTCTGGTGAAGTCTCTGGGTAGGTATAGCCATCTCCACTTCCTGCTTCATTCCATGCATCATTGAACCTATTGAAAAGCGGCTGCAGCTCAGGAGCATCAGGTGTTGCGTTCATATCACCGACTAGAAAGGTATTTTTTTGTTCGGAAATAATGCTGAGCATATCGTCTACTTGCATTTCTCGAATATACGGGTCTCCACGGTAATCCAGGTGTGTTACATACAAGGAAACGTTGATCCCTTTGACGTTTATCGAAACACCAGGAAATCCAGGAGCAGGACTTGGTTCAGGCACAGCATCTTGTGTCGAGAGTCTTGTTATTTCGTAATTTTCAGAATTGATAATAGGGTATTTACTTAAAACTGCTAGTCCATATTTTCTTCTTGGGTCTTCTTCATTTAGTGGATCTTGATTATAAATTGGGGCAAAGAAGGCATGCATATCTAACTTTTCGGCAAGGTATTCAACTTGATCCTCAAAGTTACTGCGATACCCCCAATTGACATCCACTTCCTGCAATCCAATTACATCTGCTCCAGAACTTCGAATTGTTTCGGCAGTATGATCGATATCGTACAATCCGTCACTTCCAATCCCTGCATGAATGTTAAAGGTCATTACGTTCAGTGTTATGTCTTGGTGTTTGTCGGGGTCTTTCTCAGAAGCTGCTGTGGTCATCGGTGAAATTAGAATCATTAGAAGAGCAATGAAAATTACAATAGCCTTGTTCTTCATTATCTAACCTCCTTATATAACTCTATTATGTTTGTTCTCCTCCTTTCCAAACTATTAACTCTATCAAGTTAATAGTAGCTTCTAGAAGATAGCCTGTATATAGTACGATGGAATTATTATTTAATAATTCTGAATAAACAGAGTAGATATTACCTATTTACCCCACGTAACTTTTGGCTCATGTTTTAGCCTATGTTGCACTTATGCAGTAGAAATGTTTTATATACTGCTAAAAAAAAAAGCCGGGGTAAGCACTCCGACTTTACAAATAGCTATTTGAACATGGAAAGGTCAACTGAATCAGCCATTTTCTTATAACCTAAATCATTAGGGTGCAAGTGATCCCCAGCATCATATTTGGGAAGATAACGTTCAGGTTCTTCTGGATCCCTTAGTGCTTTGTCAAAATCAATTACTCCATCAAACTCGCCACTTGTCCTAATCCAGTCATTTACCTCCTGACGCGTTTTCTCTTTTTTTGAAGTATACATTCCCGAACCTTTAAAGGGCGTTAACGTACCACCATAAATTTTAAGTCCTTGTCCATGGACAGAATTGATAACCTGCCTCATTCGTTCAATAATTTTATCCGCATCATATTCCGGATAATGTCGAATATCATTTAATCCTTGATTTAGGATTACTGCCTTAACTCCTGTTTGGCTAAAAACATCTCGTTCTAGCCTCGCTAATGCATTCTCACCTTTATCAGAATGACTGTTTATTAATTGATTAGCAGAGATTCCTGCGTTCAATACAGACATTTTGACATCAGAACTATCCTGATTAAATCGTTTCGCTAAATAATCAGGCCATCGGTGATTGGCATTTACTGTCGAGTGATTTCCATTCGCAATAGAACTTCCCACTACAACAAGCGAACCTTTTACGGATGAATCGGCTACAACATCCACTCCATCTAACCAAAACCATGCTTCTTCTTTTGTTTTAAATGCTGAAGAACCAGAATCTGAAACATGATTCCCAGTTGAAATATACGTGGTTTGCATGGAATGCGGGTGCCATGTAGCTGGACCAGTTTTATCCTTAACATAAACACTTACTGCCAAATTCTTTTCACTATTTACTTTAAGAGGAATAGGATCACTAAATTCTTTCTCACCAGAGGGAATGGTTACCTTTTCATCGCCTCCAAATGTGACCTTTTGGTCTGTACCAGGAATAATCTCAGATCCATTTTTGGTAATCGCTACATGTACCTCGTCGATAGTTAGCGGGTCCAAACCAAATGTATTAGATACGCGGATGCGCATTTTTTCACCGTCTATATGAGGTCGGAGAATTAATCGTATGGTTTGATTTTCAAATCCTTTATGAGAAACTCCATCTTCACCAGGTGATTGCATACTTGCAGTCCAAGCACCTACCCACTCACCCTTACTTGAGTTTTTTTCGTTTGAAGATCCCCATCCCTTTAAACCGTAGATGCTGAAGAATATTATAATGGTAATGAAAATAACATATAATAGACGCCTCATGATTTTCTCGCCCTTCATGCTGATGTCGATAGGTTGCTGCACCTTATAATATTTTATTCGAAAAGTGGGGTCCTTTTCTTAACGTTAAATGATCTTTTTCCTAACATTATCGGCTTTTTTTACTAAGAATGATTAGTTAGTTCTATGTGCTACCTTATCGTTGCTTTCTCTACGTAAAACCATCAAAACAACAGGAACAAGAATTAATGAAAGCACACCACTGCCAAGAGATAATGCAGTAAAGCTGGAGTTAACTACAACAATACCTGATAAAGCTCCACCTGCAGCCCCTGAAAGTGCGATTAAAACATCTACTTTTCCTTGTATCTTGGCACGGTTTGTTGGTGTTGTTGCATCTACGATAAGTGCAGTTCCGCTGATCAAGCCAAAATTCCACCCTAATCCTAATAAGGCTAATGCGATCGTTAACATGACTAAAGAATCAGTTGGCGCGTAAGCAGCTATTATACCAGCCAATAGTAACGTAAATCCTGACGCTCCCGCCATCACTTTACGTCCAACCTTATCAACAAGTATTCCTGTTACAAGTGAAGGAAGATACATTGCTCCTATATGAATCCCAATTATTAGCCCCACTTCTCTTAATCCATGACCATGGTCTCCCATATGCACAGGGGTCATCGTCATAACCGCAACCATGACTATTTGGGTTAAAACCATTACGGTAGCGCCAACAATAATGACTTGCTGATTTATTTTAGGTGTTTCGACTTTATTTTCAGTAATTTTACTTTCATTCTGCTGATCTTTTAGCGCAAGTGCTTCAGCAACTTAGTTCTTCCCTGGGCGATCAGAACAGAGAAAGGAATTGGAGAAAGAGGAGAGGTAGACTTTCTCGTTTCTTTCTCTCACACCTTTCCTCGAAACATGATTGAAAAGTGATTGGGTTTTGATTGAATTGTACTTGATTGAGTTCAGTGCTGATAATGAATTGAGGGTTTTCGAAGGCAAAGAAAAAAGACTGGTCCGTGATTGGATCCAGCCTGAATTTTGATTGATATTTGATTGAGTTTATTTGAGTAAGGAGTGGATGCTGATTGGTCGGTTTCTTCTCTTTTTTCTTCTCTTCTTACTCTTCTCATAAACCAACTTTGTTCCCTAAGGAAGAACTTTGTTACATAGGGAAGGACATTGATTTCGGGAAACAAATACTGTTCACGGACATTAATGTTGGTAACTACGGAATCCCTTAATATCAATGTTTTTTAGATATTGTAAATTTTTTCAACTTACATTAATGTTGGTAACTGAATTTCTTTTATAATAAATTGATGTACATTAATGTTAGTAACTAAAATAAATGAACTTCCTTGTATGGGGTAGCGTCAGGAAAATGCGGATTTACAACGATAAGGAAATTCCAAATTAAAAAGCCCAACTTCTCTACAAATCAAAATAGAGAAATTGAGCTTTTCAGTTACTTCATTTATTTATTGAATTCATTAACTGGAAGAAGTATTCAGGTTTATGAGTCTTATTTAGGTTATACCATGAATGTAATGCATCTGGTGTAAATACATCTATTTTTTTCAGTACCTCCATTGCAAATTCCAGAGGAGCTATTCCTGATGCAGTAACTAAATTTGCATCAGATACCGCAGATCCCAACTCATAGAACTTTTCTCCTTTATAGTTAGAACATACCATTTTAGTATATTCTAAGTTATTACTTGTATGCTTTCTAGTATCTAAGTATCCCATATTCGCGAGGCCCTCAGTTGCACCACAAATTGCAGCAACAATAGTGCCAAGCTTTAAAGCTTGGCCAATTCTTTCCAAGATAGGTTGATGAATTTCTTCACTCCAAGTAGTCCCTCCTGGTAAAATTAAAAGATCTTTACTCTCAAGAGTACATTCATCAAGGGAAATATCTGGTTTTATGCTCAGTCCTCCCATAGTAGTAATCATTTCTTTATTAGCTCCTACTGTAATTACTTTTAAAGGTGCTAAATCTTTTTTGAAATATCTTCCTGAGTTTAGTTCAGCAATTAAATATCCATATTCCCAGTCTGACATTGTATTAAATACATAAAGATAAACTTTTTTTGTTTGCATTAAATAACACTCCAATCCCAATTGATATACCTAGTATAATACAACTTCCCTGACAGCTAACGTCAGGGAAGTTGTATTATACTTGATGAAATTTTATTAATTCCGACAGAACTTCAATAAGTCTTTTCTTAAGACTTATTGGCTCAATAACTTGAATAGATTTACCATACGGTAAAAGTAAATATGGTACATATTTATGTATCATATCTTTTTCAAGAAAAAATACTGCTTGATTTGAAGTCCGTTCTTGTAAATAATGTCCTAAAAACCAATGTTGGCAAATATCATCCAACGCACTTGTATTTCCATTAATAACTAAAGAAATAATCCCTTCTTTTTCTTCTATAGTTGGAAGGAGGTTTTTCATAAAAAAGTCACGTGCTGAAAAATTTTCTGGCTGGTTAAACTTATTTTTGGTTAGCATTAGACTTTCAATTCGATCTACTCTAAAACTACGGATATCATTCCTGAGATGACAAAATCCAATCAAATACCACTTATTATTCCAATAAATAATTCTGTACGGATCAACCAATCTATACTTTGATTGCTCTTCGCCACTTTTATGATATAGAATTTTTATAGAGTATCCGTCAGCTACAGCCTGCTCCAACTCCTTCAAAAAAGGTTCCATAGCGAGGGAACTTAATCGACTTATTACTTCTAGACTATTTAAATGTTGATTTATCTTTGTTTCCTGTTCTTGATTCGAATATTTCCTTAGCTTTGAAATAGCCCTATTTAGTGCTTCACCACCATAATACCCGGCTTCTTCTGCAAAAATAGCAGCGTGAAATAGCGAGGTTTGCTCCTCTAAATCAAAAAAAAGAGGAGCTTCAATAAAATTGTTCAATAAAGTGTATCCACCATTATGTCCTGCGTCTGAAATTATAGGTACACCACTTATTGAAAGTGTATCAATATAACGATACACAGTCCTTATATTAATCTCTAACTTTTCCGAAAATTGTTTCGCAGTAATTTTTTCACCTGAACTAAGCATCCATAGAATTGCTAACATATTGTCAATTTTAGGCATATAATTCCACCTCTATATGAAATTTATTTTCTATTATATATTTCCGATTTTTGGTATAACTCATCAACTGTTCCTTTCCGATAGCATTCTATATAATGAGGCCCTAGACACATTTGTAATTTCACAAATTTGATTTACAGTCATATCTCCCTCTTTATAAAGCTTTACTGCATAATTCATTCCTGCATGATTTTTATGGTACTTCTTTAACGGACCTTTAAACTTTCCTTCTTTCTTAGCCAGTTCAATTCCTTCACGCTGCCGCATACGGGTAAGATCACGTTCTAATTGGTTTACACCCGCCATAACCGTAATTAAGAATTGGCTGTAGGGATTATCTTCTGATAAATCTAGCCATGTATCTTTTAAGGATTTTAAATTTGCCTTTTTACTCCGTATGTTATCGATTAATTCAAATAAATCTTGTGTACTACGAGTAATCCGAGTTAAGTCCGTAACATAAATGATGTCACCTTCTTGTATATCCTCTAACATTTTTTGAAGTTGCGCACGATCTTTTGTTGCTCCGGAAACTTTTTCTTCAAAAATAATATCCATTCCGATTTCGTTCAGTTGCTGAAATTGCCTTGAAGGATTCTGGCTAGTTGAACTGACACGTATATAACCGATTTTTCGCAAAATATCACTTGTTGACCGGAAGCCTCTTCTTTCGAATTGTGTATTGCCTTATTTTTGTCTACGTATAATAAATTTAAGTATTGCAGTCTTGTTGTTAAGGCGGATATTGAAACGTCAAAATTATCTTTAATCTCATATAAGTCTGCCCATTGAACTTTTCTATTTTGTTTCAACTTTTGTATGTATGAAATAATGAGCGTCTTTGGCATTAGTAGACTAGAAGTAAACATATCTGCCTGAATCTCTTCAGGCTGCTTATTATTTACGCTTCTACAGTAAAACACTTTGTTTTTACCAGTCATATCAAAACACAATTGCGTATCATCAATAGCGTGCATCACCCAATGCCCTAACTCATGAGCAAATGTGAAGTTCATTGTTCCTATTTTTTCCTCGAACAAACCTCGTTGGCTCTCATTCATAACAATTACTTTTTTTATTAGGAAAAATAGCTGCCATAACTGGTTCGCTTGGATTTAAATGATTGATATTTTCCCACAACTCAGGAAAAGCTAAATAAACAAAATAAAACAGGAGTCTTTTCACAAGAAAAGGCTCTTTTTTTGGATACATAGCAAATTTTTACTATAGAATAATTAAATATGAAACTCTTTACTCATTTTCAAAAAAATACAGGAGTTAGATGGCACTTTCGTGAATACATACAGTGAAGAATATGAATGGGGGGGGGGGGAAGAAGTGGTTAAAAAGATCGTTTTAGTGCTATGGGTCTCGCGCTTCTAGTGGGTTCACCGAGTTTTGTGATTGCGGCAGAATCTGAAAAGACATCAGATGTAGAGAGGTATAAGATGGTGGAGAAGTTCGACTTAAACACTGGTTATTCCATGAAAGCATCATTGAAAGAACTTGGTTATACAGAATCAGAAATCGTCGAGATGGAAGAAAACTTTAAAGAAATCGAACCGTTTTTTGGAACAAATGAAAATGGTGTTGTTACTTTTGATTCGGAAGCTGCACTTGCGAGTGGTGCCGACAATTGCGACAGTCAAAAGTGACTTTGAAATGTTTAAATCTAGCAATCGTGGTGTAGAATCTTTAAAGCTACAAAGCTGCCCAGGTATTTCGGGATATTATTTAGGACAGAACATTCTATTCCTGGATAATTGTATAACCAAAGATATAATTTGGTTCTTATTAGAAGGGGCGGCCTACTATTCCATAATGGGTCTTCTTGCATCAACGTTTGTCATGCCTGCTGGAATTACTGTAGGTGTTGCAGGTATTTTAGTTGGACTAGGTGCTGGTTATTTATCACTCTATAACAGAGGATATGGTTATTCCGTTTTTGTAACAAGAACACCAATGGAACTATACCCCCAATAATCAAATAATACAGCAGGAAGGATTGGGATAATGTCATTTAATCTATTAAGCAAACCTATCAAAATTGTGAATATCATACTTATTGCAGTTGCTATCATCAATTTTATTTTGTTGCTTTCGAACGGTGAAGGAAGCTATAAGATATACGGAATCACCATTAATTGGATTGTAGCAGTCGTTTTTATGATAAATGGTATAGATATTCATTATAAAAAACGGAGTTGGTCCATTTATGCAATGTTAGGATCGGTGATAGTAGCAGCACTAACTGTATGGCAAATGATGTTATTCTACTGATAATCCTCGACATGATTGCTGGCAATTACTATAAAATAAATAAAAAAGGCGAGAAGATATCTCCCACCTTTAATCACGCAGCATTCTTTGTTGCGTTTTTTCTTGCCTTTATACGTTTTTTACCCATTTTTCAATTGGAGGAAGGTCACGCTCTGATAAGTCAATACGTACACCTTTCTCTAACAATCTCACTTGCTTTGATTCCTGTTTCTCACGATCATCGATAAGCATATTCATCATTGGAAAAGTAATCAACCAATTAGACAGGCAATGCCGCCCAACCATTTGTAGCTTGAAATACCATCCCAATCCCTGATAATGAAATACAACATACCGAACAAAAACATCAAAAAAGCAATCATTGGTAAGTTTTTAAAGATAGAAATTCTAACCCTTTTCTACACCAACACACCTCCATTATTCATAGGATGTCGAACATACATTCGTTAAACTGCATAATAAGATGGCATCGGGTCTGTGGATTTCTGGGTTTCTTTTAGGTCAAGCATCTGTTATTTATATTCTTATCGTACTTGGTACAGAAACTTTAAACAATTGCTTAGATGTCTTACCCTGTTCTATCCCTTTGAATATTGCTTCTTGTTTAATACTATGTAACACTTTTATCCCCGATTCCTTACTGGTCGAATAATGACTATTTAGCAGTGGATATCGAATATCTAGTACTGTATTTGTATTGATATTTTATTGAAAAACCCGATGAATAAATATTTAAAATACCATTGGATTACATAAATATTTTGCCTGCTGTTAAAGAAAACCAACTTTAAGGTAGAGAGATAAATATATTGAAGAGATAATGAACTTCTTCCTTTCTTTTTTCATTCATTTTTTCTATTATGTTACCAGGTAACTTTTATCTTCCCTCACAAAATCCCCCTCAATCCCTTGCCACACCTATCTCTAACACGCTTTTCCCTTTTTCTGTAATGGAACTAAGTTCTTCCCTGAAACCGCCCATTTTGCTGCCTGAAATTAGGTGGTGTTGGATTGGAAAAGGTAAGAAAGTTCTTCCCTGGCGATCAGAACAGAGAAAGGAATTGGAGAATGAGGAGAGGAAGACCTTCTCGTTTCTTTCACACTTCTTCCTCTAAAGTAATGTATTGAAAAATTGCTGGATAAGGATTGAAAAGAGGGTGCTTGAAAGTTGATTAAGTTCAGTGCTGATAATAGATTGAGGATTTTCGAAGGTAAAGAAAAAAGACTGGTCCGTGATTGGATCCAGCCTGAAATTTCATTGATATTTGTTTGAATTTAATTGGGTTATGAATAGATGTTGCTTGGTTGGTTCTCCTCGTTCTTCTTCTGTTTTCATCCTTCTCACATACCAACTTTGTTACATAAGGAAGAACTTTGTTACACAGGGAAGGACATTGTTTTCGGGAAACATAATAGATACAGGATAATGAAACAGAATAAGAATTCATTTATTCGAATACGTTTCCTTTTTTCTCTGCTTATTTCTGATCAAGTAATAATTATCTTCTTCTTTTTTATCATAGGAAGAAATCACCTGTAATGGATCTAAATACGACAACAAATCATCAACGTTTGGGTCAACTGAGTCAATTTTGTAGTGTTTACCATTTGGTTTTATTTTATTAAAAGGATGTGGCAATTTTTCAAGCAATGAATATATCTTACTGCGTTTTAAATCTTTATACCTTAAATACTCCAATAGAAACCTTGAAGCATCTTCAAGGGGCAAAGCGGTTATAATGCTACGTATTGTATCATCACTGAGAATATTAAAAACTTGATCTGAGTCTTCTTCCAGATAGTCATATATTTTAAGTGCAATATCTGATGTTACCTCAAAATCATTCTGATATTTCTCGGTAATCATTAAGCTCAGTTTGGAGTTTTTAGAATCCCTAATCAATCCCTTAAATAATTTTTGATCCATTGAAACATTTTCGATTTCATCGTGATTTTCCAACAAATATTTACTTGCTGTATCAATTTCACCAGACCTCAGATTTGTAAACAATCTAACATCCCATGGTACTTGATATTCATTAATATAATCTGTGACTTGATTATCGAAACCTGATGACCTTAACAATAGTATACATTCAATTAGAACTTCCTCTTTCTCTGGTTCGTTACGTAATGTATCTAACATAACCTCATCAAAAATTAACATATCCCTTTCATGTATTGAGGTAAGCTCTTGCACATCTATTTTCAATATGTTCTCTCTAATATACTTTTGAAGTAATTTGGAATCTAGGTTTTCAAGTCTCAATATGGCATCTAATAACTCCAAAGACCACTCCAACTCATTTTCTTCTATTAATTCTGTTATATCCATTTCAGCTTCTTGGACTTTATCTAACACAAACTTCTTTCTATGATATTCAGAACTTAGATCATTATATATTTTCACATTCCACACAAGTAGTTCATTTTCTATTAATAAATGGACAATTTCTTCACTTACTTTGGTATCTTCTTGTAAATTCACTGATATTGACAATCGCTCTATAAATTGATTAAATTTAGGGAGATTAGAAACATCCGAAAGTAATACTGAGTTCACAAAGTCATAGTAAATTCCTTCTTGTTCAAATTCCTCTTGAATTTCCTTAGTAGTGTTATTAACAAATACCATCAAATCATCTTCATTTGATAGTATATAATTAAGATTAAGTTCATTTTCGTTTCTTTCAAACTCTTTTTGACAATATCTAATGTTTGGCCAATCAAAGGTGAATTTTTTTTGTCTATACAACTCGTAAACCAGACTAAATGATTCAACCTCTGGCAACTTATGAACAATACCATTCCAATTTTCTATTAGTGATTGCACTGTAAAATCTTCTACTTCACTTGGTACATCTTCGTATAGATACTGTATGAAATTGACAAATACTCTTTCTGATTCAAGGTAGTTATCTTGCTTTAGCAGAACTTGAGTAATAAAAGTTTTTATATTGCTCATACAGTAATCTTTCACTTGAGGCTTGCTGTCGATTGTCTCTCTCGAAATAGTTTCTGTTCCAAATATTGTTCTTAAATTTTCAAGATTAATTTCATAAGCATTTATTGCGATAATCCTATCCATTACTGAGTCTATCATTTCAGACAAAGAACCAACCTTAACCTCTAGTTTTTCCAAGACCTCAAATAGGTTGTTTGAATCCGATATCTTCGCAACATCTAATTCATAAGATATAAAATCACGCAAATCATTCGAGCTATCAAGTGTTACTATTTTTTCAGCACTACCATTCTCCAACACTTTTATCACATAATGCTCTTTTTGTTCTTTTGATAAATCAAGTTCATCCACAACATTCCAAATATCAACCTTATTCAAAGATTTTTCTAGGAATTTCTGTGCTAAATTCCCTTTTGCATTTATTATTTCTGCTAATCCTTCTAATAAATCAATGTAATCTTCAAAATATTGATCTAAATCATGATACAGAAGCCCGATAATCTCAGCTAACTTTTCATTGTTTGTTACTGAATCATTTTTGAGCAAGAATTCTATTAGACTAAGGTTAAGTACCGCAATACTATTAATATCATCAACTCTAACTTTTTCTGCGACTTTACTTGGATTTTTCAAAGCTAGGTGTATATATCTTGATTCATATCCTAATTTAATTGACTTTATAAACTCATTATCCACCTTACTAATTGATCCTTCACGGAAGACAGTAAGATGTTCTTCATAAGATTCATTTAACCAATTATTTCGAATAAGAAGATATAGAAGTTTCTTATCCGAAAGATTAATGTGTAGTTCAATATCATCTTCGTTAATTAGTCTTGAAATTGACTTTGTTTGCACATGTTTGATTTTTTCTTTAAGTTCTTCTATTTTAAAATCTATTTCTTGTTGCTTTTCAATCAAGTTTTGTTCAAATTCCTCATACAGTTTAAGATAGTTAAAAGAATTTATAGTCACAAATTCATTCACATTTGAGTAATTTTCTTGTAAGGTATTTTGGTCTCTAAGATAAACCCCAAAATCTCCCTCAATACCTTTATCAAGGATATATTTGAAAGTTTGCTCCCCTATTTGCAAATAGTTATTGCTGTTCTGGAAACTTAAAAGCACATTATTTTCTTGTTTAATAATCTTATTTGGTAGTTTTCGTTTTTTAGCTAATAACATCGCAATATCTTGCTTATCGGTTATAATACTCCCAATCGCATTTACAGAAACATTTTTTAAATTTTGAATTTCACTCCGAAGATTCAGTACAATCTCGTCTTTTTTATTGAAAACATCATAAACAATACCTTTATTCTCTAACAAATTGGAATAATCCTCGGGGTAAATGTTCTTGTAAACAACAAAAGCAAAAAGGTGATTGTAAGTAATGCTAGAGTCTTGTAATCTATATCGGAAAATTTCAAACTCATTACAAATATTGATTAGAGTTCGCATATCATTAATGAACAAGGCTATATCCTCTATTAAAATCTTGCTGATTTTCTGATTACCTTCAGGCTCGCTATTTTCATTTTCTTGCCATAATCCATCTAACTTTTTTAAAAGCTCAGAGTCTGCATTTGAACTGTGCATAATTTTGACTGTAGGGATTATAAAATCAAAAAACTTTGTTCGATTATATATTGACTCAGTTTCATCACCATGGGTAAAGATGTCATCCTTTAGAGCATATATAAATTTTATATTTCTATCCTTTAAACTAGCTGAGCTATTTAAAATTGTATTCAAACCCCTAAGTCTTTCAAAAACCTTGATACTTTGAAATCTGTCTAAGTCTTCAAAAACTATGTAGCGATAGTGAGATTTTTTAAAAAGATATATAATTTCGTCCAAATAATGATTAAAGACAGTACTTCCATCTTTGAAATTAAACTCAATGTTAGTGTTACCAATTCCAAATCTAGTGATCCCCAATTTCCTGAAAACCATTAACAAAGTGTATATGATTATCCCATTTGCTACAATCAATAATGCTAAAATGATTATTGCTAAAGAAACCTCAGCAAATTTAGTTTCTGCACTTGTCATGAAATATGTATAGAGTTGATTTATCCATCCCTGGTTAATTGTTAGTAAATTTAAAACAAAAATAGAAAAAATTCCAAATAAAATACGGAAGACATACCAAAATGAAAGGTCGCTAATCTTCGTGAATTTCGAATTTGGAACTTGGTTTGAATCCACCTGATAAAACATTTGCTGAAGGATTTGTTGCTCTAACAGGTTTTGACCTTTTAACGATTCATCCAAGTTTTCTTGAGCAGCTTGAAAAGAAGCTATTGATACTCTCATCATTTTTTCCTTTTTTGCTTTATCTCTATCAAAATAAGCATCAATGATAGTGGTTTTTCCTGCTCCATAACCACCTGTAATAGCAATGTTCTTATTAACATCATTTTTTAACGCTTCATCTAATGCTATTAAGTAGACTTTCTCGCTATCGTTATCTAGCTTATTCTTAGCTGCCAAACTCTCGAGGACAAGCCGATCCATAACCATCACCCCTGAAATATATAGTCCTATAGACTCAAAATACTATATCTGTATTTTGTGATTCTTTGGGCAAGTATACCATTCAAGTCCCCACAAATGAACTAACAATGCAGAATAATGTAGATTTCATGCGGAAGTGTACAAACTTTATGTAATTACTCAGACTTGGTTCATATGTATTATATGATAAAGGAGGAGAAAGCCATGTTAATTAATGCTCCACTTATTTTCCTTTAGTTTTCACTAAATGACTTATTTGACATTTAACTTATTCATGAAATTGCATTATATTTTTGCATACCATAACACAATTAATTATTTTGTTTGATTCGTGACTTTTTAATGTGAGAGGCTATATTATCAAAATCACCATAAATAAACTTTTCATTTATTCAGATGAAATCAAGTTCTTTGTAGATTTTGTTTTTATTTTCAATAACGATGATAATGTCTGGCTATACTCTTTGTTATACAAAAATTTCGACATTATATACTTGTTCATTGTACGTTAAGTAGGTTTGATATATAAATAACCCTTAGCTTTTTTATCTAATTACCCCGTTAACTCAAAAACCTTTTGTCACTAGTTACTTTAAGTTTATTTATTCACAATCTTGTTGATTTGAAATATTTCTTAATTAAATCCCTACTTCAGGAAAGTTCCCCAATCTCTAAACGTATTCACATAAATAATTTAAGAAAAGTTGAAAAAGATTCCTGTATTTTTTGTTGATTTTCCTCACTAAATTGAAAATACAATGACGTTGAAGCAATAGAGGTTGCCACAACAGATAATATAACAGTGAAAAAAGTGAACCAAAATGTTCTTTTACGCAAAGAGTTATTGGTTTTAATTTCGAGTAATTTTACTGTATCGTCTATAATTTTGACAAAGTTTTGCGATAATGTGTTAGTCTTTTCAATAAGATAACTTGTATTATCCATAATTTTCTCTCCCCATGGGGTGTTTGAAAATCTTGGCCTAGCTGACTCAAAATCACTTAAAATATTAATAACATTCTTTCTTATTAATTCAAACTCATTTTCCCCCACTTCGTTCTTAAATCTTTTAAAAATTTGTAGGTTCCTTTCAATTTCATACCTAATATTTATTAGTTTCTTGTAATTCGGTCTTTCTTTCTTTATTGACCTAAATGTACCTTTTTGTTGTTTTGCAATTTTACCACTCAATCCAATAGTATAATTCTTCATGACTAAAATAGGGAGCAAGTACATTGCAAGTTCTTTTACAAAGTAAATTATTTGTATATCAAGTGTATGAAACATTTCCTCCTTTCGCACTTCCTTGTTACAAGTCAACTTAACGGAACTGTATGTATAATCTTCTTTTTCAGCAGCAAATAACTGCCAATAACCATCTTTTGAAATTTCATGGGAATGTATTTCTCCCATGCCAATAGAGTCCCAAAATTCATTCCGCTGTTCATTTTCATCATACTTGGCCTTACAAGAATTTTGTTTTATCTTGTACACCTCAATGCTTGGACAAATTAATTTATTTTTAAAAAAATACATATCAAAATATCCACTGAGCTCCTTTAAGGTACGCCATTTTAACTCCAACAATAAATCTTCGACCATTTGCTCTTTAACCCTTGTATTTGAATAAGTCCTGGAATTCCAAAAGGTTAAAGAGTTTTTTAATGTTGGGGTATATATTTTTTCTTCCTCTAAATTGTTTTCAATAACATGTTTATACTGTTCCAAAAATTTATCAGATGGATAAATAACGAACTCAAGAATTACTGAAGATGAAGAAATTTGTGTTCCACTTACCCCAATCGTTTCCCAAATCAACTTGATTAAGCTATATAGGTAAGATAAAGTACATTCTAATATACTAAAAAGAATTGAACGAATGTTGTTATAGTAATCTCTTTGAAGTCAGCAATGTTGTTACAGCAAAACTATTATAGGAGGAATAGCATGGAGAAGTTTATATATTTTAATGATACTGAACGACCCGTTACAATTCATCCTGCAACTGAGAAATATGGAGTCATATGTAAAGCCAACAAAATAAGTCCACTAGAAGAAAGAACATTTTACCTTCCAAACGAATCATATCCGCATGTTAAAATGTGGGATCATGGTTCAGAACATGGTCTTTGTATTTTAGTTACACCACTGTATCAGGACGAGGAAGAAAATATTAGAGAAAAAGAATGATGACAGGAAGGATTTTGAAAAACGGAAAGTAATAGAAAAAAAGATAAGTAGATTAGCTTCTTTCTAATATCTCTTGTTAAATTAAAGCACCCGTTAATTTAAGTGAAATTTTTCAAAACGATTTATAGGATATTACAAACTAATTATTTGTTCTCAATGTAGAAAGTGTATCCCATTCCACAACTTTTTCGTATTCTTCTCCATTTATTTCGTAAATGAATTTCAAGTTTTTTACGCTATTTTCCTTTACATTAACCAATCTTGTTTCCATTATCAAAGTCTGTTCTTCAGTAAGGTTATAACCCTTCACTTTATCTTTATCACCTATCTCATCTCTTCTATAAACACCCGTTTTTTTTAATGAGTCCCCTATATAAAAAGTAGCACTTATCCCTTTTTCAGCGGATAATTTCTCTCCTTGACTATTCACTATATGAATGGACTTTAACGTAGTTCCATCTTCCCCTTCCCATTCAAAAGGTGTTACTATAAAATATTGCGTGTTATTTTCAAATGCACTTAAAGATATATTTCCTAAGTTGAATTCTGCATTATCTCTCACCTCGTTTTGACACCCTGCTAATAACAATGCAATTAGTAAAACAAATAAAAACTTCTTCATCATATAGCCTCCTAATTTCAGTAAATATCTTTCACTAACCTGCCTCGTTAGTGGAACAAGGTTGGCATTTCCTTATTGAAGGAAAGCACCTGTTAGCATAGTAAGAAAAGAGTCTTTATTAGCCAAATTAGTTTTAAAATTCCCTTCTAGCCAAACCGTTTTGTTAATTAAATGCCGCCCAGCATAGCAACATAAATACCAATAATGGCGAGGATATAAATGATAACAAGACCTAAATATGAGTACATCACTATCTTTATCCATTTATTTAATCCTTTGTTTATAACAATAGCCCCAAGTAAAAAAACTATTGAACTTATAATAAAATAGTAATATCCACTACCAGTAATGGAAGGCATCAATGTGTTCATAATAGCAATTTCGTATCCAACTAGTAACGAAGAAATGGCTGAAAGGCAAGTCATAACTCCTACAATTTTATTCACTATATCTCCCCCTGTTGTTATTCTGTAAAAACTCTTAACTTCTTACAACATTTAAATAAACTGTTAAACCGAACATAGCTCCATAAAACACCGACATCTCAATTTATTATGATAATCCTTCTTAAAGTAATCTGCTCCAATAGTTGAACAAGAAATGCCTTTTCCTTATTGAAGTAAAGCACCCATTTGTAACACCGTCTAGAGTAATATTCAATATAAATTCCATATAATTACAAACTAATAAGTTTTGGATACATAACTGAAGATTAGTAAATTTTTTCGATAATTTTTTTAACTAATTTAGTTTTCATTTTTACGGACACCAATTGAATTATCATTTCACGATCATTGTGATTGGAATAAACAATACGTCCATTTTCTAATAATGCTAAATAAAAAATTGATTTTGTCGTTCTATTGTCTAAATCCTTTTGAGTTAAGAATGATAATATATATGCACCTTTCCCATTTAACTTCGATCTAATTTCTTTTTTCTGTTGATTTTCAGGGGTTTCTACTGAAACAGAATTAAGTAAATCTATGATTTTGTTTATCTTCTTTTTATCCCAGACTTTTTTATATTCAACATCCCCATCCAGTTTTTTCTGAACAAATAATTGAACATAGTCATTTTTTGGAATTAGTCTTGACTCCTCAAAACCACAACCACTACAAAATAGCACAAATATTAATATATATATAAATTTCCCCATCTTCTCACCGATATTTCACCCTCCTGAATTAACTTGTTTTTCTGTTCTCGGGATTTTTCTAATTTATAACCGACTTAATCATCTGTCTTTGACAAACCCCCTCCTTTAGATAATGCTCTTATTAAACGTAGAAAACGTAGAAAAGATAATTGGACCGCACTCTTTTACTAACCAGCTGCAATAGTTGAACAAGATATGCCTTTTCCATATTGAAGAAATGCACCCGTTCGTAATATAAGGTTATCCAGATTTTTCTGGTTGACCTTTTTTTATATGGTCTTATTATTACGGTAGTCGGGGTAGAACGTCGCACCCGTGGGACTAGATCCCGTCAACAAAACTGTTC
>NZ_JBQQCP010000006.1:0-269110 GCF_052246775.1 Virgibacillus sp. L01
TTTCACTCCATAATCTCTAATTCTTTCTTGACTAAACATAATCAATCCTCCCCTCTTTATTGTTCAAGTATTCTGCTACTATAGTTGAACAAGGATGCGATTCCTTATTCAACTCTTGCACCCGTTACTTCAATTAGGTTAAGGGTTTGAAACAAGGGCACTTAATGAACCAACTATATTGAAAGGTACCTTCTCATTCCCCTCAATAACATTGCCCTTAAAGTCAATCTCCAAGTCAACAACTTCAATACCCTCTTTAAGATTATGTGGAATTGAAATTTCTTTAGTCTCATTCGATTTAATCTTAGTTTCTTCTATAAATTTAACAACTTCTCTTTTAGCATTACTATTATTTGATTTTTCCTCATCCAAGAGATAGCTTATTTTCAATGAAAGGTTGTCTAAGTCAAATCCAGATTGATTTGTTAGTTCAATTGTATTAGATTCAACTTCAAAAATAATATTTTCATCATTAAACGCTTCATTGTTTTCCGAACAACCTATCATCATACCAAGGAATATTATGATACCAATTAAAACTGCACATTTCTTCATCATTTCCCTCCTATGTCTTGTTCAACTAAACTGCTGCGTTAGTTGAACAAGAAATGCCCTTTCCTTTTTGAAGTAAAGCACCCTTTAGTCAAATAGCTTTAATCATTATTTTTCTTAACAATCAAGAAGATGCCTAATCCAACAACTACCAATAGACAATATAGTACAGGTGTAAACCCTGTGCCCCAACTTAATTGAGCATCGTTATTTGCAGAAACATTTGCAACATACGACGCTGAAGCCTTAATGGATTCCGACAGGTGCTGGACAGAATAAACAATAACTCCTGTAATTATAGCTTGTGAAATAAGAAAATATCCTAATAAATCTCTCAACGTAACTTCCCCCTTCTTGTAGTTTTAAATTAACCTGCCAGTTAATTGACGGTGCAAACCATTATTATGTAAGAAAAGCACCCGTTACTTTAATAAGGGTATCCATTCGTTTCTATGAATTCTAGAAAACTACCTTGAAGTTCTCCATCAGTATCATTGGAATCAAGAAGTAATTTAGGCTCTACTGTGCAGTCTGTTAGTGTAGAGCTTCCGTCAACTACCCCAAGCATATTGGATATTGTATCAATCATAGTTTGTTCAATAATTTTGAATAAAATCTCTTAATGTTTTTTATCTAAGGAATTATAAAGTTCTAAAGCTTCTCTCCAATAATCATCAGTCACCTTATTAACATTCGTTGTTTCAAATAAATCTTTGGATAGTTCCATATTTTCTTTCACAATTGATTTGTATAATGATTTAACAAACTCTTCATTCACATAAATCCCTCATTTTCAATATGGTGTTTGTTTCATTATTTAAAGTAAACACCTTGTTCAAATCTTGCACCCGTATGTTGAATAAAGATTTATTCGTCCTCAAAATCATATTCATTATCTTCTTCTGATATTGAAATTATAAACTCTTTCAAACTAGGAGCATACTCTTCAAGTTCTCCATCTTCGTGATACCAAAGATAAATTTCATTCCTCATTATTCCGTCATTTACTTTTAGACATAATTTATCTCCCGAACCATCCTCACCGATTGCAATAAGGTCTTTCGACATATATTCTTCCCTGACTTCAGTGTTTTGTCTAACGATATCATCCCAAGTCTTTGTAAGGTTTCTTTGGTCTTTGATAGGATAAAGTATCCACTCACCAATTTCTGCATTATTAACTAACTTGAAAAGTTCTTTATATTGTTCTGGAAAAACTGCATCTAACTTATCTTCTGCTGCTTTTATATCGGATTCATATACCCCTAGTTTCCCTATATGAATTAGTTCTCTTAGATTTTCCATTAAAAACACCTACCATATTATTTTAAAGAGAATATTCAACTTTTATTTAGTATCTTCCTTCTTCCACTAACCTGCTGCTTTAGTTGAACAAGGAGAACAATTCCTTATTAAAGGAAAGCACCCGTTTGTTTAAGAAGAAGAGAAACATTCTTCAACACTTTACAGAGTGGTGAAGAAAATAAAATAAACTTATTATATTAGTAAAAAAGTTCAGAACCATATACTTCCTCTTTACAATTCACACAATATCCTACTCCGTTTGTTACTGGAACTGGGCAACCACATTCACAATACTTTAATTCTTTTTTATTTGCTTCTAAAGGTATAAATCTATTGCCACAATATTTACATTTTGTTAAGTAACTATTATTTTCTTCGTTGCATTTAGTACATTTAATTTTTTCCAACTCAGTCTTCCTCTGTAATTTATTTTTTAACAAAAGCACCCGTTAGCACAATGGAAATCTTTTAATTATTTAGTATTAAAAGAAAAGAAAAATACGAATATAAGAGTAATAATCAGAGCTTGGGCTAAACAAATAACTAAATCATTTTTCCAATAAGTTTTACCAAAGGGACTCCATTTACCACCAAATAAACTAAATAACCTAGCAATTAAAAAGCTACACAACCAAATACTAAAGAAAGTTATTATAAACCCCATTGTTGTCCCCCTCTAATTGCAAATAAATAAGTCGAATAAAATTTAAGGATTATTCAACTCTTCTGCGTCGTTAGTGCAATAAGGCATTCCTTATTAAACAAACGCACCCATTTGTTGAATAAGACTATTTTTCTAACGAAAGCTTTTCTCTTTTATTTTCGGGTTGTTTTAACCAGTACCGCACTCCTTTACCAGCTAATGGCTCGTCGTTATATCTTGGAATTACGTGAAAATGACTGTGGAAAATAAACTGATTGGAAACTTCACCAACGTTCCACCCAATTGTATAACCATCAGGAGAAAACTCCTTATCTAAATAATCTTTGGCATTTTGCAGTAGTTCATATGTATCATTCCATTCCTGTTTAGTTAATTCAAATGCATTAGCGTGGTGTTTTTTGGGAACTATTACTGCACATCCCTCTAACACATCTTGTTGCTTATTATGCTGTAACAAGTAATAAGTCTCATTTTCAGATAATATATTTTGGTCCTTGTCTTCCATTGGATTACAAAAAGGACAATTTTCTTCATAAGCCATAAAATCCCCACCTTAAATTTTTTAAAACTATTCTGATTTTTATTAATCAAATTATCTTTTGTTCAACTAACCTGCTGCGTTAGTTTAATAAGCAATAAGAGCTGCCAAAAAGACAACTCCTTGTTCTACTAAAGCACCATATAGTTGAAAAAACATTTCTCATATAATATTCATTATACTAACAATTGGTCTCTTCGGCTTTTTCTATCTTACCGCCTTGGTCATCTACATAATCAGTGCCAAACTCACAATCTGCATCTATTTCCCATTCAACGATATACTCTCCTGAACTATGACTTACTGATTTTATTTTAACTTCTCCTATTCCTCCAGAATGGCGTTCCATAACGATTGTCTCTGCTTCTTCTTCTGTTATTTTAGGACTTGCACTATTATTTTCACAGGCACTAACAATGAACATAATAAAAACAATCAAAATAATAAAGCTGACTTTTTTCATTTTTCTTCCTCCTTTATATAATGACGTTGGTTTACTATAAAATGTTTCGTATATATCCTGTTCTGTTCCACTAACCTGCACCTATAGTTGAACAAGGATGCGATTCCTTATTCAACTCTTGCACCTTGTTACTTCAATAACTTTAATTTTGTTTTCTGTTAAAAGACCGAGCTAAAAGAATACCTGAAGAGGCTGTAAGAAGAATTTGAGTTTCTGCTAATAGAAACATCTCTATAAAAAACGGGATATTGATACCAAACCACTTAACCCAATACATCCGAGGAATAAAACTTATAATTGCCAAAATAATTGCAGGAACTACAAGCCAATTTATTTTGATACTACCTTTTAGAATTATGTTCTTTAAGGCCTTCCATTCAGTTAAGATACCAAACAAAAATGCCCATAAGCTCATTTTTAATAATGGTAATTGTGGATTATCCGCTCTCTTCATTGCCAATTTCGCTTCTTCTATGGTTAAAGTCATTAAATAGAGCAACACCGCAAATAGCACCCTAACCCATGAGGAGGCATTCGAAGAACTACGGCGGTGTTCTTGGACCCAATTTGATGGAAGATTAGTAGAAATGTTTATAGAAATGATGGACGAAGTTTCGGTACCGGAATATATGAAAGTCTATGAACATTAGAATCTTTTATTAATGGATTTAAATAATATTTTCATATTTCACCTTCGAAAGAAAGGGTTTTTAATTTGAAAATATACATAGATATTAGCAAGGGAAGGAATAATCATAAATTCTCAATGAAAAAAATTCAATTGAGAGTGATAGACCACCTGAAGCATATGTTTAAACTTGCAGCAGACCTTAACCTGGTTGAAATTAGTATATTAATTGATATACATTAAAAATAATCTATTCTATTCTTTTGTCTGTCACAATTCCGTCACAAAAGTCGTTGAAAAAATATTGATGCATAATGTGTAAAATGTAATAATTTAAAATTGTAACAACCATACCTCAACTTAAGTTGTTGTTGTTACCCCTAAATAATTAAGCCATAGTTTAATGCTATGGCTTTTAATTTAACCTCAACTTTTGGTAATATTTTCTGTAGGAATCATAATCCAACAAGGAGGGGAATTGATAATATGAAAAACATATTAGAAGTAGCACAGGAAAATAATCTTAACCTAATCGAAGTCAGCATCCTGGTTGAACTTAATAAGAATTATCCCCAAACAATAGAAATTAAAGATGTGACTAATGATGGACAAGTAAGAGAAAATATAAATAATTTAATACAAATAGGATTTGTCGAGAAGAGATTTCAAAAATATCGGATTAAAAAGTGAATAAAAATACCCTCCACCAATTAAGGTAGAGGGTTATTTTTTTGAAAACGTAAGAAAGTGTACTTCAGTTTACTACATATTCAAGTTTTAAACTGTGTATCTCCAGTAAGGCAATTGTTAGACAAAAAGCCTAGCAACTGTTGATAGTACAGTGTTTGATGCCCCCGGCAGGATTCGAACCTGCGACACATGGTTTAGGAAACGCTAAAACACTCGTTTGCTTGGCGTATACCTTCCGATTGCTTGCTCGAAAGCTTAACGGTGAATCATACGGTCTAACTTGAATATATCCGTCCTTATATAGTTACTGTTATTATATCGGACCTTTTCGAATAAGACAAGACTAAATTCACTTATTCAGTTAAGCAGCGTAATTAACTTATAAAAAAAAGTCGCCTCTATTTTTTACGAGGCAACTTTCAAACTAACTGGGTCATATCATTGTAAATTTTTTCAGCCCAATAATCAGTTGGGTAATGAGTAGTCTCATCAGGAAATTCATTTAACATGCTAATTAGATCGATACGCTTAACTAACCTTTTAGCTTCCCATTCATTAAGGCTATAAAGATTAATTAAATCCTTAACTACTTGGTTAATATATCTATTTACTAACTGTTCTTTTCTCATAATTTTTCACTCCTTTAAAAGTTAACACTTTTAGACGTTCAAGTACGTAGTAGCGGTAGTAGGTTCGCATTGCCTAGTACGGGTATCCGTAACAGATAGAAATATGTTATTTATACCAAAAAAACCAACACTTAAGACCATACCGAATAATCTACCCTCATGTTTTTGACGGTGCGGAGGGCGTGAACTGAAAAGCCGGCAATACAAATACTTTAACGCTTTAACTCACTAAAAAACCGTGTAATTACGTGTAGGTACGAATTGCCGACGATTTATATTTATTTTCGATATTCTCCGAGTTTCTTCCTATGTCATTATTTTTCAGCGTTGGATAATTATTTTGTTAAGTATTTTTAGTTTACACGTTTTAAACTTTACTTTGACAGCACTTAAGGAAGTCTATTTTATCTCATTAAATATTTTATTCTTTACTAAGTCAGACAAATTTTTTGTATGCTCAGTTACTTCTTCTCTAAGTTTCTTTATATCAGTATATTCCTGTGTATGCCCTATTTGATTTCTTAGAAAGGTATAAATAGTTTCCATGTTGTTATGTTTTGTACTATTCCTTTCTTCCACATCTCCGAGAAAATCTCTTATATAATTATCAATTTCCTCTTGAGGTCTTTTGGAATCTCTATACTCCTGAAGCAATATACTATACAAAAACATATATCTTGCGACTGGCTCATGTATATTCATAGCTGAGTAGTATAAATCCATATAGTTATTGTTTAATATAGGCAGAGAATCTACTAAGATATTTTTTATTTCTATAATTTCATCGCTGGATAGTTCTTTATATAATATTTGTTGAATCGGATAGCGGGAAGTTACTTCATTAAATTCCTTAGTTTCAATTCTAACCCTATAATGGCTTAATGTAATTATATTCAACTTATAAAAAAGCATTCTAGTAAGGTTATACAATTCAGACTCCGATACATCTTTAATCACTTCTAAATCAATGCCCTCATCAAAACATAGCCAAACGTGAACTTGGTCTTCTTCTTTTAGCATTTCAATCTTCTTTACTAATATTTCAGATGGAGCAATTTCAATAACTTCATCAAATCTTAAGTTAACTATGTCTAATTTATATAAGACCTTTATCATTTCTAGTCCCCATTTCAGTAAGGATTTATTAAATTTAAGTATAGCATACGACACGTTTTTCTAATTGAAGTGTATATATATCCGTCCAAATTAGACACCTCGCCCAACTTAAAACGCCTTATACAGTCTGTTAATACGTCTGAAAACTCCTCAGCATGGTCTTCTATTCGTAGTTTTACTTGTGGATGTGCCTTTGCTCGGAATATAACGCCGGTGATCCTACGTAAGTCCTTTGCGTTAAAAAACGGACTAAGTACGTCATAAACAGGCGAAGGTATGGTATTTTTTACTGCCTTAGCCGTTTCTAATATGTAATTATTTTTAAATTGATTAAATACAAGTGGTTCGGTTTCTTTTTCGACGCCCTCGACCTTATCCGGCGTGGCCTGGTCGCCTTCCGCTGTGGTGACGCCTTGCGGTGACAATCGCGCTTGGATCACTATTATATTGACGGATTTACGCCATTTTTTAACGGTTTCAATACGTTCAATCATGCCATAGCCAGCAAGTTTATTTATAGCCCTTATAACCGTTCTTTTTGATTTACCGATACTATTCGCTATGGTTTCATACTTGGCGAACGATACGCCTTTAACTCGCAGGCTAGACCGCCCAAAAAACCGTAATACCTCTATGACACTTGTCGGCTGCTCGTCGTTTCTTAGTACGTCTATATACTGATATATTATCTCGTTCATTTCGTATTTATTTTCGAATGTTTGATACTGTTGTACGTTATCTATACTTAATGTTTCGTAAGTTTGCATTTCGTTGGCCTCCGACTAGAATGCGCACATATACGAATATACGTTCGGTTGCAAGTATATACCTAAATAAGCCTTGCAATCCGACTCTTTTTTCGATACAATTTCATTAGTGTAGAAGTGTGTATCGGAATCCGTTCCGGTGCGCTCTTTTTTTTGTTTTAACTTGCGTTAGTTTTTCTTATACTTCGAACGTAGTCTCACGATAGGACTGTATAAGGCGTGCTGTTTTCTAATGTCGTCCGTCGTGAATTGGATATATTTCCGAGTAGTCGTTATGTCTTGATGTCCTGCTATCCGTTGCAAGGTGAATATGTCACCGCCGTTAAGGATATAGTCACGGCAAAACTGATGACGTAGGCCGTGTGGACTTACTCGTTTTTGAATGTTTGCACGTTCCTTGTAAATAACTACACGACGCCGGAAACTTGTCGGCAAATACTTCTCACCGAAATTACTAACGAATACGTAGCTTGTATCGAAGTTGGCTTTAACCTCTGTGATTAACTCCATTAACAACCTCAAAACTTGATTCGATAAAGGTAGTATCCTAGGCTTGCGGTTTTTCGTTTTTGGGCCTGGTAATATTACGGATCGACTTTTAAAATCAATGTCTTTTATCTCAAGTTCAAACATTTCGTTACACCTAATGCCCGTATCTAACACTAAAAACATACTTACTAGGTCACGAAACTAAGCGTATTCCTTCACGTTCGGCGCTTTTAGTAGTTTGTCGATTTCGTCCTCGGTCAATGGCTCGAAGTTATCCTCGTCCACCTTCATTAGTTTTATAGTCGCCGTTGGATTCTTGTCGATTACTTCCTCTTTGTGCAACGTCGTAAAGAACGCTTTGAGTAACCTTATCCGAATGTTTACCGTATAAGGTGATAGACCGTATTCCTGCGTCCGTTGGTTGAGTTGTTCCTCCGACAAATAAATAACGTGCTGGCGAATATGCCCGCTTGAAATTTCGTTTACGTGCTTAACTTCGGGGTAGTGTTCGCCTAGCCATGTTGTAAAATAGCCAAATAAGAGGCGATACCCGTCCAAAGTTCTTTGTCGCATACCTTCCGATTGTTTGAAGGCGTAAACGTACTCTAAGGCGTCCTCTAGCGATAAATTGACGCTATTATCGGTAAACACCTGCGAAGACGTGCGACGTTTAACAATCGGCTTGCCTTTTCGGTTCGTCGATTCCTTACCCACGTAAAAAAGCCCCCTTCCCGTCATATAAGAACGGAAAAGAGGCCTTTAGGCTGCTCGTAAATATTCAGTTAAACCGTGTGCTTGGCGTAAGGCTTATCGTAATGAATCACCTTGACAAACACCGTCATGATAGTATTCTGATGCCCCCGGCAGGATTCGAACCTGCGACACATGGTTTAGGAAACCAATGCTCTATCCCCTGAGCTACGGGGGCAAATAATAAGTTTTTTATTTCTGTCACTAAAGATATGAACTATGACACAGAATTAAGGGTAACCGTTTCGTAGTATTTAATGTGGCTCACTGACCTCGTAGCTGTTTAAATGATTTAAAAATCTTTATTTTTATTCATCAAAATTTGCTATAAAAGCCTAATTAAAAAACCAACAATAACTATAATACAATACAGAGAACAGATTGAAAAGCATGAATACTTTTCACACATGGAACTGATCTTTTTATTATGCTAAAATAAGAAATATATGTCGAATATTGTTATGTTGATTGGAGGGAAAGTTATGGCAGAGGTTCCGTTCATTGCAATAGAGGGGCCAATTGGAATTGGAAAGACATCACTTGCAAAAAAACTTTCTGTCCATTTTGATTTTCATTTATTAAAAGAAATCGTTGAAGAAAATCCGTTTCTCGGTAAATTTTATGATGATATTGATGAGTGGAGCTTTCAAACGGAAATGTTTTTTCTATGCAATCGTTTCAAGCAATTGGAAGATATCGAAAAAAAATACTTAAATCAAAATAAGGCAGTTATTGCCGATTATCATATATCCAAAAACATGATTTTTGCCAAACGAACTTTGCAGCCAGATAAATTTGAAAAATATGAACAGATTTATCACATTCTAACAAAGGATATGCCTGTTCCGAATATGATGATCTATTTACACGCTAGTCTTGACACGATTTTAAAACGAATTCGCTTGCGTGGGAGAGATATTGAGCAGAATATTAAACCTTCATACCTTGCACAGCTAGCACAGGACTATGAGGACTATATGAACGAATTCGAAGTGCTTCATCCGGATATTCCCGTCATTCGGATAAATGGTGATGAGACTGATTTTGTTAAGCAACAGGATGATTTAAATATGATTATCAGACAGGTGGAAAACCAGATTGATAACCATAAAGTTACTTCCAAACGATAAAGGGGATCAAAGAAATGAATTTACGCGATAAATACCAAATACCGCATGATAGCATCATTACAATTGCCGGTACAGTTGGAGTGGGAAAATCCACAATGACCAAGGCGTTAGCGAATGCCTTGAAATTTAAAACTTCCCTTGAAAAAGTTGAAACAAACCCATACTTAGGAAAGTTTTATGATGATTTTGAACGCTGGAGTTTCCACCTGCAAATATACTTTTTAGCCGAACGTTTTAAGGAACAAAAGAAAATATTTGAATATGGCGGAGGCTTTATCCAAGATCGTTCTATTTATGAAGATACTGGTATCTTTGCGAAAATGCATTACGATAATGGAACGATGTCAAAGACTGATTATGAAACCTATACAAATCTTTTTGAAGCAATGGTCATGACACCATATTTCCCACATCCGGATCTTTTAATTTATTTGGAAGGAACTTTTGATGAAGTCGTCGAACGAATTCAATCGCGCGGACGAGAAATGGAGAAAAATACACCGATTTCCTATTGGGAAGAAATGTATAATCGCTACGAAAACTGGATTAATAACTTTAACTCATGTCCAATTCTACGGATAAACATTTCAGATTACGACTTAATCAAACAAGAAGGATCGATTGAACCAATTTTGGAGAAGATTGGCCACTTTATTCAACAATCACGGAAATGGAAAACAAGAGAACTTATAAAATAATAATTTAAATTTAGGTGTTCCAGAAATGGGGCGCCTTTTTCTTTGGTTTCGTTTAATTAGATTATTTTTTGTTAAATAGTGATATGAATCACCGATATTATATGGGAATTTATATATAGTAGAAGATGGGAGAGTACTAAATAGAAAGGATGAACGAAATGGCTAACATCCGTATGGAAAATGAAAAAGACTTGGTTGTTGAGGCTGATTTATCCGATCTGCAAACGTTTGTCGATGAAGCTGTAAACAACTTCGACATTTACAGGGACGAGATTGCAGTTATTTATGAAAAGATGCCCAGATTTGATTATAAATACTTCTGCTTTTATGCCTATTCAACATATCGTTTGCTAGAGGCGGCGATGGAGTTTGATACAAGTGAAGTTGGACATATTCGGGTAGTTGCACCTGATGAGTTTTTCTATGCATTTTATGGAATGATTGCAACACTCCATACACAAGGATTAACAGAAGAGAGAAAGGAACTTGGCGCATAAGCCAAGTTCCTTTCAATTATATCTTTTCCCCTAATTCAATTGAGCGTTCACGTGCGCTTTTCACACATTCTATAACAGCCTCCTGGAAGTCATTAAAAGCTAATGCTTCAAGACCTGATTGAGTTGTTCCCCCTGGGCTTGTTATATTTTCCCTTAATTCTCCGGCTGTCTGTCCAGAATGTTTAAGCATTTCTCCAGCACCAACAACTGTTTGTGTTATTAAGTCCTTAGCAACTTCTTTATCCAATCCAGCATCGACTGCAGCCTTTTCCATTGCTTCTACAAAATAGTAAATATATGCAGGGCCGCTTCCGGAAATACCTGTTACTGTATGCATATCCGCTTCGTTTACAACCGTGACAGTACCAATCGTATTAAATAGTTCAATAACTGCATTGATATGTTGTTCGGTTGCGTGTTTCCCTTTCGAAACTGCAGTTGCTGATGCCCCAATCGCTACTGATGTATTTGGCATAGCCCGAATAACCGGTACTTCTTTACCAAATAAACCAGAAATATCATCCGACGAAACACCAGCTACAACAGATACAATTAATTGATTGGGCTGGATATGTTTCTTAATTGACTCAATAGCTGCTTCCATATCATGAGGCTTCATTGATAACATAACTATATCCGCTTCAGAGATTACCTCTTGCTTATCTTTAATCACCTGTATTTGATAGCTTTCCTTGAGATTATCCAAACGTTCTTGGTTATTTCTATTCGTTACAAATATTTGTTCCTTCGTTAGAAAGTCTTTATTCAGAATACCTGCAATAATTGATTCAGCCATTGACCCAGCGCCCATAAAAGAAACTTTCTTCAGCATTTCTTCTTACCTCCTATTTAGTTAAAAACCCGTTCTATCATAAGGATGAAATGAATTCATTTTCACGTATCTCATTATTAAGAATTACTGTATTTAATAATATGTACTATATTTAAAACATTACCACATAAATAAAACCGCTACACTAGTAACGGTTCATGTTATTATATCTAAATTTATTAGCTTTTTAAAATAAATGGAGGAGGTAGAGGGATTCGAACCCCCGCGCGGTTTGACCCGCCTGTTGGTTTTCAAGACCAATCCCTTCAGCCAGACTTGGGTATACCTCCATGCGACAAAATATAATATATCATGCATGAATTACGTTGTCAAACGGAATATAACAATTGTTTTTTAATCTGTTACTAAACAGCCATGGTAAATCCTTGGATTTACCATGGCTCCTATAGAACTCTATGATACTAAAACAGAGCTAGCTTGATAACATACTCATCCTTTTTCTTCTGCACTGGATAAATTATTTAAACGATCAGCAAAGGCGAGTTTACCACTGATAGGTTCTGATTCGTCTGTTAAAATAACTTCTTTTAATTCATAAGCATTTGAACCGTGTTCCGCAAAATCAAGGCCAGCAATTTCCTCTTCTTCAGAAACCCGAACAGATGAGAAGCGTGTGATGATATACAAGAAAGCCCCCATCGTCCCCATCGTCCATGCTACTACGGCTAATACTCCAATCAGTTGGATTACTAATTGAGAGATGCCACCACCATAAAATAGACCATTTGAAGTTGAGAATAATCCTACGGCAAGTGTCCCCCAAATACCACAAATTCCATGAACAGTAATTGCACCAACTGGATCGTCAATTCTCAATTTAGTATCAAGTAAACGAATTCCTTCGACCAGAACAATACCTGAAACTAACCCAACTAATATGGCACCTCCAAGGGATATTTCAGCACAGCCAGCTGTAATCCCTACTAGTCCAGCCAATACGCCATTAAGTGATAAGGAAGCATCTACTCTTTTAAACCGAAGCTTCGTATAAAGAGCCGATGACACTAACGCTGCTGATGTTGATAAAAGCGTTGTACCAATTACCATCGGGACGAGTTCAGGATCTGCAGCCAATGTACTGCCTCCATTAAACCCAAACCAGCCTAGCCACAGAATAAACACCCCAAGTGCTCCAATCGGAATGTTATGCCCTGGTATTACATTAACCTTCTTACCCTTATATTTTCCTAGTCGGGGCCCTAAGAATAGAACAGCTGTAAGTGCCCCCACAGCACCTGTTAAATGAACAACAGTTGATCCGGCAAAATCACTAAACCCTAAAGCTGTTAGCCATCCATCTCCTTGCCAAATCCAGTGACCAACTACTGGATAAATCACCGCTGTCATTGCGACAACAATCAATACATAACTGCTAAGTTTCATTCGCTCAGCAACTGCACCAGAAATTATTGTGGCACAGGTAGCAACGAACATTGCTTGGAAGACAAAGAAACTTATATCTTCTACTCCACTTAAAAGAAATCCATCAAATCCGATGATTGATCCCAATGAGGTACCAAACATTAATGAATACCCTAAAATATAAAACAGAATTGCAGAAACACTGATTGTTATAAAATTTTTCATTAGAATATTCAATGAATTTTTAGCTCTTGAGAATCCTGTCTCAACCATCGCAAATCCTGCATGCATAAAGAAAACCAAAAACGCGGCTACCATTACCCAAACAAGATTAACAGATAATTGCAGGGATTCCGATGTCGGTGCAGCATTAACTGTTGAAGCTATCGAAAGAAAAATAATAAATAAAAGTATACTTTTTTTAATCATGTATTTACCTCCTAAATATTAAAGAACTGCATTTTCTCCACGTTCACCTGTTCGAATTCGGATTGTTTGCTCAATTGGTGAAATAAATATTTTGCCATCACCAATGTCCCCTGTACTGCAACTTTCAATAATCAAATCAATAATTTCATTTACTTGATGTTCATCAGCCACTATTTCCACCTTAACTTTTGATAATAATTGTACTTGGAAAGTAGTCCCGCGAAAAACTCCAGTCTGACCTTTCTGTTTCCCGGTTCCTGCCGCTTCTGTAACAGTTAACCCCCCTATTCCGATCGCAGATAATTTATCACGAAGTGCTTGAAACTTTCCTGGTCGAATGATCGCTTCTATTTTCTTCATATGTTAACCTCCTTTTCAATTAATGTTAACTTACCTTACATATTAAGTTATGTAAATTATCATAAGGTATTAAAACATAAAAATCAAGTGATTTTACATAAGTTTTTTGAAAATTTAATCGAAAACGCTTACAAAAAATTACTTTAGAAAAACTTAGCTTATCTTCAAGTCTTAATGGAGATTTAGTTGCACTTGTGCAGTAAGAAAGTATAACTACTTTCTTACTGCACAAAAAATTACATAAAAAAAGAACTTGGAAAAAACATCCAAGCTCTCAAAAAATTATATTCTTTTAGTTAATAACTTCTTTTCCGCCCATATATGGACGCAATACTTCAGGTACTGCAACAGATCCATCCTCCTGCTGATAATTTTCTAAGATAGCAGCAACAGTACGACCTAATGCCAGGCCTGACCCATTTAATGTATGAACAAATTCAGGTTTACCTTTCTCTTCACGACGGAAGCGAATTCCCGCACGTCTTGCCTGGAAATCTTCAAAATTAGAGCAAGAAGAAATTTCCCGGTACGTTTCCTGACTTGGAATCCATACTTCTATATCATATTTCTTAGCAGCGGTAAAACCTAAATCACCTGTACACATGCTCATAACTCGGTATGGCAGATTTAACAGCTGAAGTACTTTCTCCGCATTTCCTGTTAACGTCTCTAATGTCTCATAAGAATCTTCCGGTTTAGCAAAATGAACAAGCTCAACTTTATTAAACTGATGCTGACGAATTAAGCCACGTGTATCTCTTCCCGCAGATCCAGCCTCAGAACGGAAACACGCACTAAACGCTACATATTTTTTAGGTAAATCATCATTCATTAGAATATCATCACGATAATAATTTGTTACAGGTACCTCTGCTGTCGGCACAAGAAAGTAGTCCCAATCAGCAATTTTAAATGCATCCTCTTCAAACTTTGGAAGCTGGCCGGTTCCAGTCATACTTGTCCGATTAACCATATATGGTGGTAGCATTTCCTCATAGCCATGTTCATCAGCATGCAAATCCATCATGAAGTTTAACAGTGCACGCTCAAGTCTTGCACCAAGCCCTTTATAAAATACAAAACGACTTCCGGTTACCTTTGCAGCACGTTCAAAATCAAGAATATGCAGGTCAGTTGCTATGTCCCAGTGTGCTTTAGCTTCAAAATCAAATGTCGGCATTTCGCCCCATTTTCGTGCTTCAACATTATCCTCTTCATCTTCACCAATTGGAACACTATCATGTGGAATGTTTGGTATAGAAAGCATCATATAATTTAACTTTTCTTCTATTTCTTTTAATTCTTTATCGAGCGTGGAAATTTGCTCACCAACCTCACGCATTTCTTTAATCGCAGGTTCTGCATCCTTCTTCTCCTTTTTCAAGACAGAAATCTGTTTAGACGCTTCATTACGTTTAGCTTTCATCTTTTCAGTTTCAGCGATTAAATTCCTGCGTCTTTCATCCAGTTCACCAAACTTATCCAGTTCTGATAAATCTTCACCACGATGGGCCAACTTTTCTTTCACTTCCTGAAAATTATTACGCAAAAATTTCATATCAAGCATGTTAAATCCTCCTTGTTATAATTATTGTCTGATACCAGCCTGTTTTTTTTAAAACTAAAAGCTGTTTTCTAATAGTTTGTTGCTATTGATATAAAATGCGAATTAACTGCTGGAATAATCTCTATAAACTCTCGTCCCGCCGTCCGGGATCGCTACGGGCAGATGCGCACCTTAGGGCACGGCCTTAGCCTACTGCCCCGGCAAGGGGTTTGCCGGCGTTGTCCGCAAAGGACGGTTTTAGTCGCCCTTCATTTAGTTGCTCTGCAGGGTCTTCGGACACGTGCTGTTCCCGCAAGAGTCACCGCCCTACGCTCACCCAGACTAGTGTAGTGCTGTCATACATTTCTTCTATAGGCATTTAGCGGAGGAAATACACTTAGACTCCTGTGGGAGCTGAGGCCTAGATAAGACTACGCAGCGACGTAGGAGCAAGGAGGCTCATCAGCCGCCCTAGGTGCGCGAAGTGTATTTCCGGAGCGGCATAATAGCACTCAACCTTTTTAAAAAGTAAATCGCAGTTTATATCAACTACTTACTAAGATTCATTGCTTGGAAAAGGCAATTCTTTAAGAACACAGCCTAAATAAAAAACTCCCGTCCCTAATATAATTAGGGACGAGAGTATTATTCCCGCGATGCCACCCTTGTTGAAGAGATAGAATCTCTTCCGGCTCAAATAAAATAACGGTTTTTAGCCGGGTTTACCTACTTAAAAATTCAGCAAACCAGTTCGAGGATGGATTCACAAGACGTCTCATACCGGTTTTCACCTGCCACCGGCTCTCTGAACTAAGAATTCCTGTTACTAATTCCCCTCATTACTGATTACATATTATGATATATCATAGCCAACTTCAGACTAAGATGCAAGTGTTTTCTTAGATTGTTCCACCATTTGGGCAAAATATTCAATAAAGCGATTATCATCCGTTAATTCAGGATGAAATGCTGTGCATAAATATTGACCCTGTCTAGCAGCAACAGCTCGTTCCTGATAGGTAGCAAGAACTTCTACTTCAGGTCCTGCTTTTAATATATATGGTGCACGGATAAATACTGCATTAAAATCATCGCCAACATGTTCCACCTTTAAATCTGCTTCAAAGCTTGCCACTTGTCGGCCAAATGCATTACGTGCTACCTTCATATTCATTAGCCCTAAATGAGCATCTTCCTGACCTTCAATCTCATTTGCCATCAGAATGAGGCCCGCACATGTTCCAAATACTGGTTTGCCTTGTTTACCAAATGCTTGAATAGCATCGAAAAAGTCATAGCTGTTTATCAGCCTGCGCATTGTGGTACTTTCTCCTCCAGGGAGGATTAAGCCATCAATAGCCTTAAGCTGTTCTATCCGTTTAATTTCAATTGCTTTTGCACCCGTTGCTTCGATTGAACGAATATGTTCACGAACGGCACCTTGTAATGCAAGCACACCTATTGTATTCATGTGTATTCCTTCTTTCTATTCACTGCGATCTTGCATACGATCTTGTGCTTCCAATGTACTCATTTCAATACCTTTCATTGCGTTACCAAGACCCTTGGAAAGCTCGCCAATCAGCTTATAATCTGTATAATGTGTTGTTGCTTCAACAATTGCTTTTGCAAACTTTTGAGGATTGTTTGATTTGAAAATACCAGATCCAACAAATACACCATCTGCGCCTAATTGCATCATTAACGCTGCATCAGCCGGTGTAGCAATGCCACCTGCCGCAAAGTTAACAACTGGTAAACGGCCTTCTTCTTTAATTTCTAATAATAAATTATATGGGGCACCAATTTCTTTTGCAAATGTCATTACTTCATCTTCAGACATTGCAGTTAGCATTCTGATTTCAGACTGTACCTGACGCATGTGACGAACTGCTTCCACAATGTTACCTGTACCAGGCTCACCTTTTGTACGCAGCATTGAAGCACCCTCACCAATCCGACGTGCAGCTTCACCTAAATTACGACAGCCACAAACAAATGGTACAGTGTAATCTGATTTTTTAAGATGAAATACTTCATCTGCTGGTGTTAATACTTCACTCTCATCAATATAGTCAACGCCCATCGCTTCAAGGACTCGAGCCTCTACAATATGTCCAATACGTCCTTTTGCCATGACTGGGATTGAAACAGCATTCATTACTTCTTCCGTAATTTCAGGACTTGCCATACGAGCTACACCACCGGCTGCACGGATGTCAGAAGGAACACGTTCAAGCGCCATTACAGCAACTGCTCCAGCTTCTTCTGCAATTTTTGCTTGTTCTGCATTAACGACGTCCATGATGACGCCACCTTTTTGCATTTCTGCCATACCACGTTTTACACGTTCTGTACCTGTATTTGTCATAGTTATTCCTCCTATTTTGCCAAAACTCTCTATAAAGACTATTTTACTACTTATTCGTCTTAGAACCAACCTTTAACAGTATCAACAACTGTACTGAATAAGCCGGTAAAAAAGTCAGCAATTGCACCAAGTGTAAGCATGAACCAATTATCTTTCTCAACAGTGTCCTGTGCCACAAGATCTACAGTAGTCTTACTATCTCCTGCCGAAATATAGCCATAGTCTGTTTCTCCATTGAAAACAAGTTCGGCAGTACCTACTTTTTCACCTTTTTTAATTGGTGCTGTCAACTCACCATCTTTATTTAGCTTATCTTTATCCAAATGATATTCGAGATTGTAATTTTTAGCCTGTTCACCTTTAACCGGCACAACAAACGAATTATTTGTTGCAATTTGTACATTATCTTCTTTTCCTTTTGCAATAGGAAGTGTTGATTTATTTTCTAACTGATATCCTTTAGCAAATAACTCTTTTTGATCAAAATTGTTAAATCCATAATCCATTAATCTTGCTGTTTGCTGGAAACGTGCTTCTACACTTTCTGTTTTCATTACTACAGAAATATACCGTTGATCATTTCGTTCTGCAGTCCCTGCAAAACAATATCCAGCAAGATCCGTATGCCCGGTTTTTAAACCATCAATACCTTTATAATAAAACTGTTGTAAGGAGCTTGCAGTTTCGGGATCATGAGGTAACATCCAATTCCAGTTTCGTATGGTTTGCCCATCGAATTCTGCTGAAGGGACACTTGAAATTGTCAGTGCCTTAGGATAATCATTTACCAGGTTATACGCAAGTAAAGCTGTGCTCCTGGCTGATAACCTGTTACTTGCATCTTGCTCAGTTCCCTTTGGATAGTTTTCACCAAGATCTGAATTAGCAAGACCTGTGGAATTGACGAATTTATAATCAGGAAGTCCCATTTCTTTTGCCTTGGCATTCATCATTTTGACAAATTCACCTTCGGAACCGGCAATTAATTCAGCAAGTGCGATTGACGTTGCATTATCTGAGTTGATTGCCATTGCATCATACAATTGTTGAACTGTATAATCCTTGCTTTGAGTTAATCCTACACCTGAAAAAGAATTATTTGCAGATATACTATAAGCATAGTCACTAATCTGTGTTGTCGTATTCCAGCTGATTTTTCCATTCTCGATGGCTTCCCAAACAAGATATTCTGTCATCATTTTAGTCATACTTGCTGGAGGTAACGCGATGTCAGGGTTTTTTGAGAATAATATTTTCCCAGTTTCTGCATCAACTAAAATAGCTGATTCCGCTTGTACATCAGGTCCTGCTGCTTTTGCAGAAAGCGGCTGTCCAATTATTGTTGTCACCATTACGATAGCAATAAGTAAAAATGACAGACCTTTTGTTAATTTATGTTTCACTTTATTCTCTACCTCCACCTGAAAATGATATATATTTTATGCTCTTTTAAAAATTAAATTTACCTTAGATATTTTACCATAAATTTGTCCAAAAAAATAGACAGAGAATAGTCCCTATCTATTCCTCAGTTTTAATAGGAAGTCCTTACTAATTTTACTAATTAAACAGAGTAATTTGGTGCTTCTCTTGTAATTTGTACATCGTGTGGATGGCTCTCTCTCAAGCCTGCATTGGTTATTCGAATAAATCTGGAATCATTACGTAATGATTCAATCGAACCTGTCCCACAATATCCCATTCCTGCACGTAATCCGCCAGCTAACTGATGAATTGTATCAACAAGTGGCCCTTTATAAGCAATTCTTCCTTCAATGCCCTCCGGTACAAGTTTTTTAGCATCTTCTTCTGCACCTTGGAAATAGCGATCCTTTGAGCCTGCTTTCATCGCACTTACTGATCCCATTCCACGATAAACCTTATATTGTCTTCCTTGGAAGATTTCAGTTTCACCAGGACTTTCCAGTACGCCAGCAAACAAACTACCTAGCATAACTGCACTTGCACCAGACGCCAGTGCTTTTACGATATCACCAGAATACTTAATTCCGCCATCAGCAATAACGGCAACACCATATTTATCGGCTGCTGCTGCACAATCATGTACGGCTGTTATTTGCGGTACACCTACACCAGCAACTACCCTTGTTGTACAAATTGATCCGGGTCCTATCCCTACTTTAACAATAGTAGCACCTGCTTCAATCAATTCAACAGTGGCATCTGCTGTCGCAACATTTCCAGCAATGATATCCAAATCAGGGTATGTTTCCCGTACAAGACGAACTTGTTCTAACACTCCTGCTGAATGACCGTGAGCTGTGTCAATAACAATTGCATCAACACCAGCATCAACAAGTTTTTCAATACGTTTTAACGAATCTCCTGTAACACCAACAGCTGCACCTACAAGTAACCTGCCTTGTTCATCTTTTGCTGAATTTGGAAATTCAATTACTTTTTCAATATCTTTAATAGTAATTAAGCCTTTAAGCATATTTATTTCGTCGACAAGAGGAAGCTTTTCAATCTTATGTTTTTGAAGGAGTTTTTCTGCTTCATTTAATGTTGTTCCAACAGGTGCAGTTACTAGGTTTTCACTTGTCATAACTTCTTTGATAGAGATAGAGTAATCTTGGATAAATCGTAAATCCCGATTTGTTAAAATACCTACTAAAATTTGTTCATCAATGTTATTTACGATTGGAACGCCCGATATACGGAACTTACCCATCAGATGTTCAGCATCATATACCTGATGCTCTGGTGTCAGAGAAAATGGATTGGTAATAACACCACTCTCGGAACGTTTTACGCGATCCACTTGTTCTGCTTGATCTTCAATTGACATGTTTTTATGGATAACACCAAGTCCTCCTTGACGTGCCATTGCAATAGCCATTCCTGATTCGGTAACGGTATCCATGCCAGCACTCATGAATGGTGATCTAAGTTTCATCTTTTTGGATAATGCTGTACTTAGGTCCACATCTTTAGGCAAAACCTCTGATTTAGCCGGTAATAACAGAACATCATCAAACGTTAATCCTTCTTTGGCAAACTTGTCTTCACGCATAATTTCTCCTCCTATCTAAATTATTGAACACCCTGAGATAAAGTGACTAGATTTTATTCTATTGGTCAAACTATACTAGCAATTCTATTGTTATTTACAATACGTCAAGTCTCGCGCTTTTTCAACAAGAGAATTGGCTGATGTGAATAAAAAATAGATTCAAAATATTTTAAAATTTAGGAGGGGAAATTTTTATGAAAAATAAAGAGATAAATGTACTTTATACCTACCTCCAATCACAGCAAACAGCACAACAATTTTTATATGATTGCTACCAAAACCTGGATGGAGTTGAAGCATCAGCAAAGAGCTACGAAAACTGTAATTCGTTCATGTATTATCTGGATCATGGAATTCAGTTTTACGAAAATGGAAAAAACCTCGATATACTGTTTCAGCCTATTATGTTCTTCTATGGTATGATTCATTTGCTCAAAGCTAATTTACTAACAATCCGGCCAGATTATCCAGAATCAACAACAATCCTTGCACATGGTGTTTCAAGTCGGAAGCGGAAGAAAAAAGACTATTCATTTATGGATGATGAGGTAAAAACGCAACAGAATGGATTATTTCCTTATTTCTCAAAACATTTATTTTCTGTAAGTCAAGCACCCTTTGAAAAGTTTAAGATGGAAGACCTCTTAGGATTAATCCCTGAAGTATCTTCTTTGTTCACGTTACAAGGTCAAAAAGAAATGATTACTGTTGGAGAAGTTGGGATGTCAGAACTACACTTTCCTAATGCAATATTGGATAATTATCATTTAACAGCAAAATCATTCACCCAACGAATAAATGCGTATTTACCAGTGATTGAACAAACAGAAATTAATAAAAATTCCTTCTGCATAAAACTTTCAGTACCGTTACATAAACCCAGCGGTCCATTTTTTACACATGCAAGCAATAATCTAATTTACTTTCCGTTTCACCGAAGGAAGTACTTACTAAATTCAGAAGTGATGGTTCATTATTTACTTTTATATAACTTAAGCATGCTATGTCGATATGAATCAGAATGGTGGGGGGATCTCCTGTCTGCCAAGTCCGAAATAGACTATCCATTTATTACATATTTTCTACAAAATACAGCAGAAAAAATACCACTATTATTAGAAGAAAAATTACTGGAGAGAACTAGCAATCATGGCTAGTTCCCAATAATTTCACTAATAAATAGAGTCGATTCATTTTTTAATGCAACAATTTCGTTTGATTCATCCATTCGTACCATTGGCCTGGTAGGATATCTATCTTCTACAAATACTATTTCGCCTGATTGATTCGTTGACAGTATAACCTTTGTTCCAATTGAAAAATTGGCTAAGCTCTTAATAAATATCTGTACTACTTGATGATCGAGTTTTGAAAATTGATCATGCTGTAATTTTTCAATAACGTTAAATGGCGACTGCTTCTCTTTGTATAAGCGTTCGCAAGTCATTGCATGGTATATGTCACAAACTGCAATAATCCGTGAATAAACATGAATATTTTCTTTTGATAAACCAATTGGATAACCTGAGCTGTCCATTCGTTCATGGTGCTGCAGTACTGCTAACTTAACTTCTTTCGTAATAGTTGGGATTTTTTCGATAAAACGATATGAATAGGTTGGATGCTTCTTTATTTCCTGGTAGTCAGAGAAGTTTAATGATCCAGTTTTGGTAACGATAGTATTATCAAGTCGAGCCATACCACAATCACTTAAAGATCCGGCCAACCCAACTTGCAGCCATTCTCCTTTTTCAAAACCCATCTTCTTCGCCAGATATGCTGAAAGAATACCTACTGCTATACTATGATGAAAAATATAATCCTTTTTGTCTGCATAGTGGTGTAAAGTGTATACTGCCATACTAATATCATCCATTCGTTCAAACAGTGGAATTAGTATGTTACGAACTTCCGGCATATCAATAGCTACGTTATTTTGCCATTTTATAAAAAGCTTTTTATAGTTACTTACAGCATTTCTGTAATGGTCTTCGAATAATTCTGCGTTTTGTTCTTTACTAGGTTCTTCCTTTTGCTTTACTTCTTCTTTATGTACAAATTTAGGTTTAAAAGCCTCTCCATCTGCAAGCTTTGCAGACACATCGACCGTTTCAACCAAAAACTTCTCAAGCAGGTTAATATGCTCCTCGGTTAAAACAGTGTGCTGTGGAATAATCGGTTTATTGGACTTACCTGTAACATTCTTTAACAACACACAGCCTGGAACTAGTTGTGGTGGTTCAACCCGCATTAATTTCCCCCCTCGTAGTGAAAATTAGAAAACATGGCATTCGTTAAAGGGATTTTTATGAAAGCGTAATTTGCTTTCTTAGAACCCGTTATACTCTGGAGTACAGGACTTAGTTGCGAGGCGCTACAATGGTGGTTTCTTAACTGCAAAAAAAGGTGACCCTAGAAAATGATTTGACTATTTTCCTTGTAGAGTCACCTTGCAAAATTACATCATCATCCTGTTGTTAGTCTTCCTGATTATCTGTATCCTCAGTAGTTTCATCTGTACTTTCCTCTACTGATTCAATTTCTTCTTCTTCTTCACGTTCAATTTTAGCAACGGTAGCAACTTCTTCTTCTTCCTGCAAACGAATCAGACGAACACCTCGTGTATTACGGCCTGTTTGTGAAATGCTTTCAACAGGAATACGAATGAGAACACCTGCTACTGTTATAAGCATTATATCTTCTTCACCTGTTACAGCTTTTACTGCAACAACATGATTCGAGTCATCAAGTTTACATGTGAAGATACCTTTACCACCACGTTTAGTGATTCGATACTGGTCTTCAGGTGTGCGTTTTCCGACACCTTTGTTTGTTACATGCATTATTTGTACGCCCTCATCGAGAATTTCCATGGATATAACTTCATCATCTCCACGTAAGGAAATACCACGAACTCCAGCTGCTGTTCTTCCCATTGAACGTACTTGATCCTCAGGAAAACGAATCAGATAACCATTTCTAGTACCAATCATAATATCCTTCGTACCGTCAGTTAAGCGTACGGAAATTAATTCATCTTCTTCCCGAAGTCCGACAGCAATTAGTCCACCTTTACGGATATTGGCAAAATTCGATAGTTGTGTACGTTTTGATATTCCGTGCCTAGTCGTAAAGAACAGGTACCAGTCACTGCTGAATTCATTGACCGAAATAACAGCGTTAATCCACTCATCCTTCTCAATTTGCAGTAGATTTATAATCGGAATACCTTTTGCGGTACGATTAAATTCAGGAACTTCATATCCTTTAGAACGGTAAACTTTTCCTTTATTTGTAAAGAATAGAATCGTATCATGTGTTGAAGTAGAAACTAAATGTTCAACAAAATCATCTTCATTAGTTCCCATTCCTTGGATACCTCGACCACCACGTTTTTGTGTACGGTACGTAGATGCAGGAAGACGTTTGATATAACCCTGATGTGTGAGTGTTATAACAATGTTTTCTTCTGGAATTAAGTCTTCGTCTTCAAAGAAGTCTGCTCCGCCAATAATTATCTCTGTACGGCGCTGGTCATTGTATTTTTCTTTAATTTCTATAAGCTCTTCCCTGATTATTTCTAAAACTTTCTCTTCATCTGCCAAAATGGCCTTTAATTCATTAATTAGCTGAATAAGCTCACTATACTCATTTTCTATTTTTTCACGTTCCAGCCCTGTTAAGCGCTGCAAACGCATGTCCAGAATAGCTTGCGATTGTTTTTCGGTTAATCCGAAACGCTCGATTAATTCTTCACGTGCGATATCCGCATTTTTTGAATTCCGAATTAACGAAATAACCTCATCCAGATGGTCCAACGCAATACGAAGGCCTTCAAGGATATGGGCACGTGCTTCAGCCTTACGTAATTCAAAGGCAGTACGACGCTTGATAATTACCTTTTGGTGCTCTAAATAGTGTTCCAGGCATTGTTTAATGTTTAACACTTTCGGCTGCCCGTCAACAAGTGCAAGCGTATTTATACCAAAGGTAGTCTGCAATGCCGTGTATTTATACAAATTGTTTAACACAACATTTGCATTTACATCACGACGTAACTCCATAACTACGCGTAAACCATTACGGTCTGATTCATCACGTAGATCGGTAATACCATCAATCCGCTTATCGCGAACAAGTTCGGCAATCTTCTCAATTAGTTTCGCTTTGTTTACCTGATAAGGTAGTTCAGTAGCGATAATTTTAGGTTTACCATTTGATTGTTCTTCGATATGTACTTTGGCACGAATTATGACAGAACCTTTTCCTGTTTCAAATGCTTTACGAATCCCGCTTCGTCCAAGTATTTCTCCAGCAGTAGGAAAGTCCGGGCCATAAATATGATTTTCCATTAATTCATCAATTGTAATCTCCGGGTCTTCACTAACAGCTAAAACAGCGTCAATCGTTTCACCAAGATTGTGTGGTGGAATATTAGTTGCCATCCCAACTGCAATACCTGAAGTTCCGTTAACAAGCAAATTTGGAAAACGTGCAGGAAATACAACCGGTTCACGTTCTGTCCCATCATAGTTATCCGCATAATCAATTGTATCTTTATTGATATCGCGTAAAAGTTCCATCGATATCTTAGACATTCTTGCTTCCGTATAACGCATAGCTGCTGCTGAATCACCATCTACAGAACCAAAGTTACCATGACCATCTACTAGCATGTTGCGATAACTGAAATCCTGAGCCATACGAACCATTGCTTCATAAACAGCAGAATCACCATGTGGGTGATACTTACCAATTACTTCACCAACAATACGTGCCGATTTTTTATAAGCTTTATCAGAGTGCATACCAAGATCGTTCATTGCATACAATATTCTACGGTGAACAGGCTTCATTCCATCACGTACATCTGGTAGTGCACGTGATACGATGACACTCATTGCATAATCAAGAAACGACGTACGCATCTCCTGACCAATATTAATTTCTTGAACGTTTGGACGTTGTTGATCGACCATTAAATTACCTCCAAATCTTTAGAAAACTTGGCTTATCGCCAAGCCTTAATGGCGAAAGCCTTAGTTTCACTTATGCAGTAAGAAAGTATTTATACTTTCTTAACTGCTAAAACAAAGTGCTGACGCCTTACTCACGACTTGCACTAAACAGATATCATCAAATTTTATTATCACATTAGTAAACTGGACATATCACCAAGTTTTAGTGGCGAAAGGCCCTATACTTATGCTTTTTTCTTAAAGCTATTGGTAAAGTGATTGTTGTTTTTGACACAAAAACCTCTAAACTGCGACGTAACGTGAAAATATACTCAAGTACTATTGTTCCGGCTCGGAAGATACACTACATGCACCTTAGAGCAACACTTCAGCTATTGCTACGACGAACAGGACGTTCTAGTACCGCCGTTGATCACAGGACGTGACCGTTTTTAGCCGGTGCCCTGCAGGTGTCTCAGTGAATTTCCTTCACTGGATATTGTCGCAGTTAAACCCACATGGCTTCAGTGTGCTCAGCTTGTTAAAGATAAAAACAAGATTTTAAATCATCTCAACCAGCTGCGCCGTCAGAGAGCCTTACTTAATATTACCAATCGAACCCTCCATAGTCGTACCGCAGTGTATGGCATACTCAAGGGTTAAGAAAAACAAAATTTACAAAACAGCTTACTTAAACATCCAGATTCTTAACGTACTGGGCATTTTCTTCAATAAAGTTTCTGCGTGGTTCCACTTTATCACCCATTAGCATATCGAAAACCTGGTCAGCATCTATTGCATCAGTTAAATCGACTTGAAGCAATGTCCGTGTATCCGGATCCATAGTTGTTTCCCATAACTGAGTCGCATTCATCTCACCAAGACCTTTGTAACGCTGCAGTCCCGGTTTAGGAGATTTAGGAATTTCAGCCATAATCCGATCTAATTCCTTATCGTTATACGCATAATGTGCTGCTTTACCTTGTTGAACTTTATACAATGGGGGCTGAGCAATATAAATATAGCCATGTTCAATCAATGGACGCATATAACGATAGAAAAACGTTAAAAGTAATGTACGAATATGTGCACCATCAACGTCAGCATCTGTCATAATAACTATTTTATGGTAACGTGCCTTTGTTATATCAAAGTCCTCCGCAATTCCGCAGCCAAGTGCAGTGATCATCGAACGAACTTCGTTATTGGAAAGAATTTTATCCAAGCGCGCTTTTTCAACGTTAAGGATTTTACCACGTAACGGCAGAATAGCCTGGAAATGTCGGTCACGTCCCTGTTTTGCTGAACCACCGGCAGAGTCACCCTCAACTATATACAACTCACTAATTCTAGCGTCTTTTGAAGAACAATCAGCGAGTTTACCAGGAAGATTTGAGATTTCAAGTGCACTTTTACGTCGCGTTAATTCACGCGCCTTTTTTGCTGCCATTCTAGCACGTGATGCCATTAATCCTTTTTCTACCACTATTTTGGCAACATCAGGATTTTCAAAAAGGAATTTAGAAAATGTTTCACTAAATGCTGAATCCGTTACAGTTCTGACTAAACTATTTCCTAGCTTTGTTTTGGTCTGTCCTTCAAACTGCGGATCAGGGTGTTTGATTGAAATGATCGCTGTCATCCCTTCACGTACATCATCACCTGTTAGATTCGGGTCATTTTCTTTAAACATATTGTTCTTACGTGCATAATCATTGATGACACGCGTTAATCCTGTTTTAAATCCTGACTCATGCGTACCGCCCTCAATTGTGTGGATATTGTTTGCATAGGAATAAATATTACTTGCAAATCCATCATTATATTGAATGGCAACTTCAACAGCTATTCCCTGCTCTTCACTTTCAGCATAAAATGGTTCATGTAATACTTCACGCGTCCGGTTAATGTATTCTACGTATGATTTGATGCCACCCTCGTAAAAATAATTAACAGGTTCTTCATCTGTTCGTTTATCTTCAATTGTGATTGTTAACCCTTTATTTAGAAAAGCAAGTTCACGTACACGTTGTTCTAGTTTTTCAAATTCATATGTTATTGTTTCCGTAAATATCTCCGGGTCTGGCTTAAAATGAGTGACTGTTCCCGTAATATCTGTTTCACCAACAACAGTAATTTCACCCTGTGGTACACCTTTTTCAAAACCTAAAAAATGAACCTTGCCATCAAGATGGACATAAACCTCCAAATTGCTTGAGAGAGCATTAACAACAGAGGCACCAACACCATGTAATCCGCCTGAAACTTTGTAACCGCCACCGCCAAATTTACCACCGGCATGAAGAACAGTCATAATAACTTCAAGTGCTGGTTTCCCGGTTTTTTTCTGAATACCAACAGGGATACCACGTCCATTATCTTTTACCGTGATACTATTATCCTTTTCTATTATTACCTGAATGTGATCACAATGACCTGCCAACGCCTCATCAATACTATTATCTACAATTTCCCAAACTAGATGATGAAGTCCTCTTTCACTTGTTGACCCAATATACATGCCAGGTCTTTTTCGTACTGCTTCCAATCCTTCAAGTACCTGAATTTGGTCTGCACCATATGCTTCTTCGTTTCTCATTTTTTCGTCTGACATTTTTCCACCTACGTTTCTTTAGAGGTTAAACATTTCGATTTATAGATTTCACACTCTTTATTCAAGCTCGTCTGAAAAATCATCTAATTTACTGATTGTCGAGATCATACTGGCTCGTTTTTTCAAGGTTGAAACGGATAATGTACTAAAATAAACTTGCTCATTGGTAATGACAACTGATTTTGCTTCATCAATTGGACCAAAAACCCTTTCTTGACTTTTTACATTATTCATCATTTCTTCCATAATGATCGATGACGATATGATATTTCGGTCAATTATCGAAATAACGTCTTTTGATTGGATAACATTATCATTTCCAATATGTATAAACATCGTATCCCTCCACGATTATGTATCTACAGTCCCATTATTTACGTGAAACAACTCAGCTTCTCTTAAAGTTTCGTGATTAATACCATCTACACTAGTGGTGGATACAAAGGTTTGAACCTTCCCCTGAATTGTATTTAATAAATGGGATTGTCTGTGATCATCAAGTTCACTTAACACATCATCAAGCAGCAAAATAGGATATTCACCAACCTCATTATAAATTAACTCTATCTCAGCAAGTTTTACAGACAATGCTGTTGTTCTTTGCTGTCCCTGTGAACCAAATGTCTGAACATCTTTATTATTTACATGAAACACTAGATCGTCTCGATGTGGTCCTATTAAAGTTGTTCCACGCTCAATCTCTTTTTCTTGAATCTCTTGAAATTTATTTGTATATATAGAATCTATTTTCTCCTTATTTGCCGTTTCTGATACTTCAATTGTCGAGGTGTAACTAATTTCAAGCCGCTCCAGCTCACGACTTATTCCATAATGAATTGGACTCGCCCATTTTCGGAGCAATTCCAAAAAAACAAACCTGCGTTCTAATAGGGTAGCAGCATGTTCAATTAGTTGTTCTGTTAATACATGCAACATGGTTCGATCCTGTTTTTCCCTGCGTTGCATTTGTTTTAATAAATGGTTTCGCTGTTTAAGGATTTTCTGGTATTGTCCTAAATGATAAATATATCTAGGCTGAATCTGTCCAAGCTCCATATCGATAAAACGTCTTCTGATTTGCGGTGGTCCCTTTACTAACGTTAAATCCTCTGGTGCAAACATGACGACATTTAAGGCACCAATGTAATCACTTAACTTTTTTTGTTCAATTCGATTTAACTTTGCCTTTTTCCCTTTTGTCGAAAGAATTATTTCAAGCGGAAACGACTGTTTTCGTTTTGTAATCCTTCCCTCTATTCTAGCATATTCTTGTTCCCATTGGATAAGTTCTTTTTCCCTGGGGGTTCGATGTGACTTTGTAAATGCTAGAACATAAATAGCCTCCATCAGATTCGTTTTCCCCTGGGCATTTTCACCGATAATAACATTAATTTTATCATCAAATGAAACTTCCAAATGGTCATAGTTCCGGTAATTTTTTAATTGTAAATGTTCAATATGCATGGGAATTCCTCACGATTAGTCTTTAGTAACAATGTAAGAGCCAATACTTTCTATCTCTACCACATCATTCGGGTAAAGCTTTCTGCCCCTGCGATGATCCAATTCGCCATTAACTAATGCGCCTTGGTCCTGTAAAAATGCCTTTACCATACCACCTGACTCCAGAATGTTTATCAATTTTATAAACTGGCCCAGTGTAATATAGTCTGTATTTATTTCAATTTTTTCGTGCATTTTTATCACCAAATCTTTTTAAAGTATTGTAAATAGCGTTTCAAATGTACCTTCTTTCTATTTTACTAAAGTTTTGATGTTTAGGAAAGGCAAGACCCTTAAATGCTTTAAAAAGGCTTTAAAAAGTGTCAGGAACATAACATTTAAGGAAAAATAATAACAGGATAGGATGTCTAGAGCGTTCATTTTCAATGATTGGATCAAATACGTAGTTGATATGAAATGCGAATTAACTTTACCGTGGTTTGCTTCAATCTTTTATAAGATGAGTGCAATGACACCGCTTCGGAAATACACTACGCTTTCCGCGGGCAACGCTTCAGCTTCCTCGGAAGCAAAAACCGCTTCCTGCGGGATCTTCAGCTGTTGCTTTTCCCGCAGGAGTCTTCGTGGATTTCCTCCGCTGGGTTTTGCACACTATATTTGATAATTAAAAAGATATATTATGACGGATAAAAGCAGGATTTTAAAACCATTTAAACAAGCAGCTGGAATATGCGAGACTCCTGTGGGACAGCGATCCTAAGAGACCCCACAGGGAGCGTCCTTTTGCGACCGAGGAGGCTCGTGGTGAGCCCACGGAAAGCGAGTATATTCCAGCTGCGTGGTTAGGAAGTTTTACTAAGTCAGACTCCCATAATTATTTTGCATTTTAATTCTAACCAGCAACATTAGAAAATCCGAACTAATTCGAATTCTATTTTAAGAATTTGAATCTTAGTTCGGATTTTACTTTGACTAAAACATTTTTGTCTCAGCCTCTTTTTTTAAAACGTAATATTGATTTATTAATACGTACGAACAGGGAGGATTAATTGTAATATCGGATCATTATTTGCTGGTTTTATAATAAATGGCCGCATTGCCCCTGTAAATTCAACCTTAACCTCATCATTTTCCACAGCCTTTAAGGCATCAAGCATATATTTCGAACTGAATGAAATTTTTAATTCTTCACCTTCAATGGATTGTACACCGATTTCTTCTGCAACACGTCCAACTTCTGGTGAGTTACTCGTGATTTCCAGTAGATTATCACCTTTTGTAGTTAATTTAACAACATTGTTTCGTTCTTCTTTTGCAAGAAGAGATGCACGATCAATCGTATTTATAAGTTCTTTTGTTTTTACATGTAATATTGTTTTGCTTTGCTCTGGAATCAAGCGTGATGTTTCCGGATAATTTCCATCCAATAATCTGGACAAGAAGTTTAAGTGTTTTGTACGGAAGAGTATTTGGTTGTTGGTGACACTTATTTCAACGTTTTCTTCGGTATCATCCAATATTTTATTAAGTTCAGTTAAACTTTTTCCTGGAACAACAATACTTGGAAGATCACCATTGTTTTCTTTAACGGGGATTTCACGTGACGCTAATCGATGACTGTCTGTTGCAGTAAATATTAATGTTTCATTTTCCAGTTTCATATTTACACCAGTCAGAATAGGACGCGTCTCCATTGTTGAAACAGCAAAGACAGTCTGTTTAATTAAACTTTTAAATAAGTCAGTCGGTATTTCAAAGCTATTATCTGTTTGTAACTTTGGTAGTTGTGGATATTCTTCTGCATCTTGTCCATTCAGATTAAATTCTGCTTTTCCAGATCGGATCGTAACTTTTAGATTAGAATCTGTTTCAATTTCAACCGTTTTTTCAGGTAACTTACGAATAATATCGGGAAAATAGCGTGCTTGTACTACGATGCTACCTTCTTCTATTTGTTCTACATGAACGATTCCATTCTCTTCTGCTGGAATATGTGACTCAATTGAAATATCTGAATCACTTCCTGTTAATGTTATTCCGTTTGATTTTGCTTCAATTTTCATCCCCGTCAGGATTGGTATTGCCGTTCTGGAAGAGATTGCTTTCATTACGTCTTGTACACCATTAATTAATTGTTCACGCTGAATAATAAATTTCATTGAATTTATTCTCCTTTTTGGACATATATTATTTCTTTTATTTATAAAAATATAGTAATAACAGTAATAGGGCCTGTGATTATGTGGATAAGCACTTCAAGTTCAAGTGACATAAAGTTATCCCCATGTGGACAGATTGTTTATAAGTGTGTCACGCTATGCACACTATTAACATGTTGATAGGTTAAAAAGATTTTAACTGTTCTTTTAAATCTTCAATATCTTTGTGCATTAGTGTATCATTTTCCATCATTTTACTGATTTTTTCATGTGCGTGTATGACGGTTGTGTGATCACGACCACCAAATTCTTCTCCTATTTTCGGTAATGAAAAATCAGTCAGTTCCCTTGAAAGATACATCGCAATTTGTCTCGGAAATGCAATTGATTTAGTGCGTTTTTTGGCCATAAAGTCTTCCAGTTTAATATTGTATTTTTCTCCTACAGCTTCCTGTATTCCGTGAATTGTTATTGTTCGCGGTTTATTGCTTGGAATTATATCCTTTAGTGCGTCAGCTGCAAGGGATGCGTCAATATCCTGATTTACTAAAGAGGAATAAGCAACAACACGAATTAAAGCCCCTTCCAGTTCACGAATATTTGTATCGATTTGATTTGCAATGTAAAGCATTACCTCATTTGGAATATCAAGTCCTTCTGCTTTTGCTTTTTTACTTAAAATAGCAATCCTTGTCTCAAGATCTGGTGGAGTAATGTCTGTAATTAACCCCCATTCAAATCGTGAGCGTAAACGATCTTCCAGTGTTGGTATTTCCTTTGGAGGACGATCACTGGAAATTATAATTTGTTTATTTTCTTCATGTAATGTATTAAATGTGTGGAAAAACTCTTCCTGGGTTTGTTCTTTACCAGCAAGGAATTGAATATCATCAATTAACAAAACATCAATACTTCTATATTTGTTCCTGAAACTAGTTGCTTTGTTGTCCATAATGGCGTTAATAAATTCATTTGTAAATTTCTCAGATGATAAATAAACTACTTTCGCCTCAGGATTATGGTCTTGTACATAATGTCCGATGGCATGCATTAAATGTGTTTTACCAAGTCCAACACCACCATAAATGAATAGTGGGTTGTATGCTTTTGCTGGAGCTTCCGCAACTGCCAACGATGCTGCATGAGCAAAGCGGTTCCCGGATCCAATAACGAATGTATCAAATGTATATTTTGAATTAAGCATTGTTTTTGGTGCATCACCACCATTATTTTTCATTGCCGGTACTTTTTTAGGAGCAGCATTGACTTCATCCACTTGCTCTTGTGATTCAGGAATAATAAATTGCGTAGACAGGTTTGCACCAGTAATGTCTACCAAAATATCATTAATCAGCTGCGTGTATCTGCCTTCTAACCAGTCCCGTGCAAATTCATTTGGTGCTGACACAATTAATGTATCCTCTTCCAGCTTTTCGGCTTTTGTATTTTTTAACCAAGTGTCAAAACTAGGTTTACTAATCTTTTCTTCAATTTTTTCTAAAGTTGCTGTCCATAATTCATCAATGTTTTCCAAACTGGTTCACCCCTTTCAATTACTGTAAATGACAGAAAAAACCTCTCTCAATCTTCATTAGCAGCTACAACGGAAGACGGAAAGGCATTATGTATAGAAATAAAAATAAAAACATATTAATTTTTTAATTGTGGATATCAAAAGACAGTAATATAAACGGTTTTGTCAGGTTATATACGATATCCACAGTTTTGTTGATAAGCTAATGAACAGAGGTGTGAACAAGTGTCCACAGTTTTTCCACAGATTGTGGATAAGCAAAAACCTGATGATAGATTTACACATATTAAAACACAAATATAATACCAAAAAAACAGGGAACTTGCAACGGATATTCGACAGTTATCCACAAAAACCAGCATTTGTAGACAACAATTATCCACACTAACATATTATGTGGTTATCTTGTCGATAATTGTTGTGGATAATAATTTGAAGTAAATAAAAGTTTAACATCGATATGTGGATAAAAAAATCTCACATGAAGTTGACATATGTCGCATGTTTTAAGTATAATGACTTAGACTGTCTACTTGATAAGTTATTTGTAATTTGGAGTTTTAATTCCTCAGGGAGGTGCAAGATAAATGAAAAGAACGTTTCAACCAAATAATCGTAAACGTAAAAAAGTACACGGCTTTCGTACTCGGATGAGTTCTAAAAATGGACGTCAAGTTTTAGCTCGTCGCCGTCGTAAAGGAAGAAAAGTATTGTCTGCATAGGCCACTGAAAAAGATCTCAGTGGTCTTTTTTCCACTGTAGGATTGTTATCAGGGTGTATGAAAACCAGATTTGCAGTTAGCGGACTATTAAATAGAGCAGTGGTTCTTATAAGTAGGACCGCTGCTTATTAAGCGTAAAGCTTTATTTTTAATATAGAATTTTTAATAGAGGCGGACAAAGGACACTGCTATACAGTAATGTTACTCAACTGCTATATGCATGTGAGTCTATAAGTAGATATACAGGCGTTTGCGCTTTTGTTTGATAAAGGTGATAATCATGAAAAAGATATTTCGAATAAAAGATAATGATGAGTTTCAACATGTATTTAAGCATGGAAAGTCTTTTGCTAATCGTCAGCTTGTCATATATTATGTAAAAAAATCAGAGCAGCGGCATTTCCGTATAGGGATTTCAGTTGGAAAAAAGATAGGGAATGCAGTTATGCGAAATCGGATCAAACGGTATTTGAGACAGGCGTTTCATGAGTTAGATGAAAAAGTGCTTCCTACATATGATATGGTAATTATTGCGCGTCAGCCAACCAGGAAGATGAACTTTCATGAAGTAAAAAAGAGTTTATTACATTTACTATCGAGAGAACGTCTAATAAAAAAATAGTATTCAATTATGAATTTATATAGAATCTTATAATCATTTAATGCTAAAATAACAACTAGAAAAGTTAGCGTAGGGATTTTGTTGTTTAGCACAAGTACTTGGACAAAGTGTCTGTGCTGTTTGAATAGTTAGGAGGAAACAAATTGCGTAAAAAGTTTTTATTGCTTGTTACCATGATCGGGTTGCTGGCAATTCTTTCAGGTTGTATGGATGTTAACCAACCTATTGATGAAAATACAGAAGGATTCTGGGCAGAATGGTTTGTATATCCAATGTCCTGGTTAATTACATACTTTGCCGAATTGTTTAATGGGAACTACGGCTTATCAATTGTAATTGTTACCATAATTGTTCGTTTAGTACTATTACCATTAAACGTAAAGCAATTAAAAAGTTCGAAAGCAATGCAGGATATTCAGCCTGAACTTAAAGAAATTCAAAAGAAATATAGTTCAAAAGATGCGAAGACACAGCAGCAATTGCAACAGGAAACAATGGCACTATTTCAGAAACACGGGGTAAACCCACTGGCTGGTTGTTTGCCGATTTTTGTGCAAATGCCGATATTGATTGCAATATACCATGCTATTATGCGTACTGAAGCAATTCAAACACATACTTTTCTATGGTTCCAACTAGGTCAAGCTGATCCATTCTTTATTTTACCAATCGTTGCTGGTGGAGCTACATTTTTACAGCAAAAATTAATGATGGCAGGAAGTCCTGCATCACAAAATCCACAAATGATGGTTATGCTGTATGTGATGCCAATTATGATTACCGTGTTTGCTATGTTCTTCCCATCAGCGTTAGCGTTGTACTGGGTAGTTGGTAATATCTTTATGGTGGCACAAACGTTATTCATCCGAAAACCAATGATGAAAAACGCAAGTACTGGAGGAGACGAAAAGTGAGAGAAATAACTGCTAGCGGACAAACTGTTGAAGAAGCGGTCCAATCAGCATTAGAGCAGTTAAACACAACAAAGGACCAAGTTGAAGTCGATGTTATTGATGAAGGTAAAAAAGGACTATTGGGTGTATTTGGTTCAAAACGGGCCATTGTAAAAGTTACAATGGCTCAAAACCAGATAGAACAAGCCGAAAAGTTTTTGCAGGAAGTAACGGAAAATATGAATGTTTCGACTCAAGTTACAACTACTGTTGAAGGAAATCATGTAACATTCGAATTATCAGGTGAAAAGATAGCATTATTGATTGGGAAACGCGGTCAAACCCTAAATGCTATCCAGTATTTAGTACATCTTGTATTAAATAAGGATGGTAAAGCGTATTATACTGCCACAGTTGATGCAGAGGGATATCGGGGTCGTAGAAAAGAAACACTTGAATCTCTTGCACATAAAATGGCTGATAAAGCGACACGATTAAACAAGAAAGTTGCGCTTGAACCGATGCCAGCGTTTGAACGTAAACTAATTCATGGTGCTTTGCAGGGGAATAAAGATATTTCTACCTATTCAGACGGTGTCGAACCGCATCGCCATATTGTTATAAAACCATAAAAGCTATTAAAATCTCTAGGTAATGTCCTAGGGATTTTTTTAATGCACTGTTAATGACTGTAACTTTCACTTTAATGACGACTAATAACAGGATAGGATGTTAAGAACGTTCAACTTCAATGGTTGGATCTAATACGTAGTTGAAATATGATGCGTAGTAAATTTAAACAAGTATTAGTGCTATAATGCCGCTGCGGAAATACACTTCGCGCACCTAGGGCGGCTGATGAGCCTTCTTGCTCCTACGTCGCTGCGTAGTCTCATCTAGGCCTCAGCTCCCACAGGAGTCTACGTGTATTTCCTTCGCTGATGACCGGAGTAGGAATCGCTATAGAGCAAATATGTGACAGCACTACACTAGTCCGGGTGAGCGGAGGGCGGTGACTCCAGCGGGAACAGCAACAGCTGAAGATCCCGCAGGAAGCGGTTTTTGCTTCCGAGGAAGCTGAAGCGTTGCCCTAAGGTGCGCATCCGCCCGTAGCGACCCCGGACGGCGGGACGAGAGTTTTTAGAGATTTTTCTAGCAGTTACTTTGATTAAAACACTTTTGTCCCAGCTTCATAAAAGCAGCTAAGAATTTCGCCATTAAAACTTGGTGATAATTCAAGTTAACTAATTAGTACTTAAGGATGAATTAAGCAACTTTTGCCTGTTTCGACTCAAACTATTGTACTGTTTTTCTGTTGAATAGAGGAATCCACACAAAGATGATCGAATGATTAAGTAAATCGAAAAAGGAGTGGATTCTATGAAATATGGAAAGATTTCAATACTTATACTGGCAATGTTACTTATGATAGTCACACCAGTATATGCATCCCCAGAAGACGCATCCAACGGTAAATCTAATCAAGCTTTCGATAATAAAGTTGTAAAGCAGGTGAATGTTGATAATATATATAATCATGTAGCTTACTTATCAGAAGAAATAGGATCCCGTGGTGCAGGCACTGAAGGTGAATTAGAAACGGTTGAGTACCTTGTTGACCAATTTGAAAGTTATGGATATGAGAATGTTTCTGTACAGGAATTTACCTTTCCTTCGGGTGGAGAAGAAGTTACTTCTTATAATGTAGAAGCAACAAAAGAGCCACAGAAAAATCATGATACAGGGCAGGAAATAATCGTAGGATCACACCATGATTCAGTACCATGGGGGCAAGGTGCAAATGATGATGCATCAGGTACTGCCGCTCTACTTGAACTAGCAAGAGTGTACGCAAAGACACCAACAGATTCGACCATTAAATTTGTCGCGTTCGGTGCGGAAGAGTATGGTCTTTGGGGATCCAGAAAATATGCTGAGGCAATGTCGGCTGAAGATGCTGAAAATACGGTAGCGATGTTCCAAATGGATATGGTTGGAAGTGCCGATGCAGGAGATCTTGTAATGTTTACTGCTAATGGAGAAAAGAATACAGTAACAGATCTCGGTGCTGCAGCAGGATCCAGAGTAAGTGAACTCGTTCCATATAGTGAGCTTGGCAGAAGTGATCATGTTGCCTTTCACAATTTAGGTATTCCGGCTGCATTATTTATTCATACACCACTAGAGCCTTGGTACCACTCGGAAGATGATGTTATAGAACACATTAGTAAAGAAAAATTAAAAAATGTAGCAGATATCGTTGGTTCAGCTATCTATCAGGCCGCTCGTAAGGACACCCCAGCTCTAGAAAAATCAAATGTAGCTCCAGTACCTGTGGATTATTATTATGAAGAACCAAATCTATAGTTGTTAATAAATAATTTTTAGAAAACTTGGCTTATCGCCAAGCCTTAATGGCGGAAGCCTTAGTTGCACTTATGCAGTAAGAAAGGATTTATACTTTCTTAACTGCTAATTAAAACCTTTTATTCACATGTGGATAAAAGGTTTTTTTAATACATTGATTTTTCAATTGTGGATAAGTTTATTTTTGGTCGAAAATGTGATATTCTGTTAAGTTAGTGACGATAAAAATAAAAAGATGTATATATATAATAAATTATGTTGTAAATGATGGAGGTGAGTGAAGTGGAAACAGATACAATAACAGCGATTTCGACACCAATTGGTGAAGGTGCAATTGCAATAGTACGATTGAGTGGACCAAAAGCAATACCTGTTACGGCTAAGTTATTCAGCGGGAAAAATTTGCTTGAGGCTGAGTCGCATACCATTCATTATGGAAAAATAATCGATCCTATGACAAATGATGTTGCTGAGGAAGTGATGGTTTCGGTAATGCGTGCCCCGAAGACTTTCACACGTGAAGATATTGTTGAAATCAATTGTCACGGTGGTATGGTTGCTGTGAACCGAGTATTGGAGATAATACTTGGAGAAGGAGTTCGAATTGCTGAACCTGGAGAATTTACAAAACGTGCATTTTTGCATGGCCGAATCGACTTGTCACAGGCTGAGGCTGTAATGGATCTGATTCGATCTAAAACGGACAAAGCTATGTCGGTAGCATTAAAGCAAATGGATGGACGATTATCCGAATTAATTGGACGGCTTAGACAGGATTTACTTGAAACAGTTGCCCACGTAGAAGTGAATATTGATTACCCTGAGTATGATGATGTCGAAGAAATGTCGAACGAAATGATGCGTAGTAAGTCAAAAGAAGTTCATGCCGAGATTGAAGAACTGTTACAGGTTGCAAAGCAAGGGAAAATTTTGCGTGAAGGATTAGGGACAGCAATTATTGGACGCCCAAATGTTGGTAAATCTTCATTAATGAATACACTTGTTCAGGAGAATAAAGCTATTGTAACTGAAGTACCTGGGACAACTCGAGATACGATTGAAGAATACGTTAATGTTCGAGGCGTTCCACTACGGCTAGTAGATACTGCTGGTATTCGTGAAACGGAAGATATTGTTGAGAAAATTGGAGTTGAGCGGTCAAGAAAAGTGTTAAAAGAGTCAGATCTTATATTATTTGTTTTAAATTATAATGAAGAACTAACAATTGAAGACGAAAAGCTTTTTGAGGCTGTTCAAGGATTGGATTATATTGTGATTATTAATAAATCTGATTTGGAACCAAAACTTGATATGAATAAAGTCAATGAACTAGCTGAAGGAAAACCAGTCATTTCAACATCATTAATTAAAGAAGAGGGTGTTGATGAAATGGAGTCCGCAATAGCCAAGACTTTCTTTGCTGGGGAAATAGATGCTGGGGATCTAACGTACGTTTCAAATATAAGACACATTCAATTATTAAAGCAGGCTAGACAGGCTCTTGAAGATGCAATGGGAAGCCTTGATATGAATATGCCGCTTGATATTGTGCAAATAGATGTAACACGATCATGGGAGTTTTTAGGAGAAATAATTGGAGATACTGCTAGTGACAGCTTAATTGACCAGTTATTTTCACAATTTTGTTTAGGAAAGTAGCATTATTAGAAAACTTGGCTTATCGCCATGCCTTTAATATAGATAAGCCCTAGTTGCACTTATGCAGTAAGAAAGTATTTATACTTTCTTAACTGCTAAATAAGAAAGGATGACAAAGTATGGTATACGATGCAGGACATTATGATGTAATCGTTGTTGGCGCAGGTCATGCAGGTGTAGAAGCAGGTATTGCTGCATCCAAAATGGGTGCGAAAACACTTATGCTGACATTGAATTTGGATATGATTGCTTTTATGCCGTGTAACCCATCATTAGGCGGTCCTGCTAAAGGAATTGTCGTACGTGAAATAGATGCATTGGGTGGGGCAATGGCAAAAGTGATTGATAAAACCCATATTCAAATGCGCATGTTAAATACTGGAAAGGGGCCAGCAGTACAGGCATTACGTGCCCAAGCTGATAAACCTTTATATATAAAAGAAATGAAAAATGTTATTGAGAATGAAGAAAATCTGACATTAAGACAGGGTATGGTAAATGAACTAATAATGGAAGATGGTGTATGTAAAGGGGTTATTACCGAATCAAAAGCCGCCTACCATGCAGAGACTGTAATTGTTACAACAGGTACGTTTATGCGTGGTAAAGTGCTAATGGGTGACCTTGAATATGAAAGTGGTCCAAACAACCAGCGTGTATCGGTAAAACTATCTGAACATCTGGAGAAATTGGGAATTGAAATTACTCGATTTAAAACTGGTACACCACCACGTGTGAATAGCCATACAATTGATTATTCAAAAACGGAAATTCAGCCTGGTGAGAATAAACCACAAGCTTTCTCATATGAAACAACGGAATATATTCTGGACCAAATCCCTTGCTGGTTAACGTACACGAATGAAGTTACCCATCAACTAATTAATGATAATTTGTCATTATCTGCAATGTATTCTGGAATGAAACGTGGTACTGGTCCTCGTTATTGTCCATCGATTGAAGATAAAATTGTTCGATTTAATGATAAACCGCGACACCAAATTTTCCTTGAGCCAGAAGGAAGAGATACGGAAGAAGTATATGTGCAAGGGTTATCAACGTCACTTCCGGAATCTATTCAGCATGATATGGTTCGATCAGTTCCAGGTCTGGAAAATGCTGAAATTATGCGTGCCGGCTATGCAATTGAATATGATGCAGTCGTTCCTACGCAGTTATGGCCAACATTGGAATTGAAAAAAATCCCGGGACTTTTTACTGCAGGTCAAATAAATGGAACTTCCGGTTATGAAGAAGCAGGTGCACAGGGAATAATGGCAGGAATTAATGCTGCTGCTAAAGTGCTTGGAAAAGACCCATTAATTTTGGATCGTTCACAGGCTTATATCGGCGTATTAATCGATGATCTTGTAACAAAAGGAACAAACGAACCGTATCGTCTATTAACATCACGTGCGGAATACCGTTTATTACTACGTCATGACAATGCAGATATGCGTCTGACTGAAACAGGTTACAAACTAGGTCTAATAACGGAAGAACGTTATAATAAATTTGTTGAAAAGAAACAGCTTGTAGAAGAAGAAAAGAAAAGATTGTCAAAAATTGTCATTAAACCCGAAGAACATGTACAACAAATGATGGATGAAGCAAAAGGGACTCCGTTAAAAGAAGCGGTTAAAGCTTATGATTTACTAAAACGTCCTGAAATTACGTATGATATGCTTGAAAAAGTAATCGAACCAAACGAATCACTTCCGTACGATGTTCGGGAACAAGTCGAAATACAAATAAAGTATGAAGGATATATTAAAAAGTCAAACGAACAAGTGGAACGCATGCTTAAAATGGAAGACAAAAAAGTTCCGGATAATCTTGATTATGATGATATTGACGGTATTGCATCTGAAGCAAAAGAAAAACTGAAACAAGTACGTCCGCTTTCAGTTGGTCAGGCATCTAGAATTTCAGGTGTAAATCCAGCAGATGTTTCCATTTTACTTGTTTATATTGAACAGGGAAAGATTGCTCGAGTTGCTAATTAATTACGTGTGAGGTGCTCTATTTCATGAATCCAAAACAATTTGTAGAAGCATTACATCAAAAAGGTATCAAACTATCAGACAAACAGATCGAGCAATTTGCTATATATTATCAAACGTTAGTTGAATGGAATGAAAAAATAAATCTTACCGCTATTACGGATGAGGAAGATGTTTATTTAAAACACTTTTATGATTCGATTTCCGCAGCCTTTTATCATGACTTTACGGAAGAACTGCATATTTGTGATGTGGGTGCAGGGGCAGGATTCCCCAGCATCCCACTCAAAATATGTTTCCCTGATTTACAAGTTACCATTGTTGATTCATTAAAGAAGAGGGTTAATTTTTTAAATGAATTAGCTGCAAAATTAGAGATAAATGGAATGGTTTTTCACCATGATCGCGCTGAAACGTTTGGAAAAAACAAGAAGTTCAGAGAATCATTTGATATAGTCACAGCTAGAGCTGTTGCGCGAATGACAGTGTTGAGTGAGTTGTGCTTGCCACTAACGAAAAAGAGTGGCGTATTTATTGCAATGAAAGGCTCACATAGTGATCAGGAAGTAACGGATTCCAGTACAGCAATTAAATTACTAGGAGGCAACCTGGACACTATACACACATTCACCTTACCAAATGAAAATAGTGAAAGGTCTATTATTGTCATAGACAAAAAACGAAATACACCCAATAAATATCCGAGAAAGCCTGGTGTCCCAGGTAAAAAACCAATTGTTTAAACTTTACATAGCTAAGCGATTCCTGAAATTATATTTTGCTATTTGATACTATTCCAAGTATATATATGGTAAAATAGGATTATAAACTGAGAGATAAATCATTCTAACGCAGCAATGTTTATACTGCGCTTTTTTCTTGTTGATAGTTTTAAATTTTCAGTAATGTTCCACGTGAAACATTCTGCTATTTTTAATATAGTAATAGTTGTTATATAGTATAATTAAAGGTGGTGTTTGGTAATGGTAAGCCCTTTTAACCGGATTTTCGGTACGGGAGATAAATCTGATTCTGAGTCAGAAGAAGAAAAGTACCATCCAGATGAAGTAATCCAACTTTCTGTTCAGAAAATAGAACCGAATAGATTCCAGCCAAGGTCGGTATTCGATGAAGAAAAAATCCAGGAACTAGCTCAAACTATACATACACATGGGATGATTCAGCCGATAGTGGTTCGCAAGATGGAAGATGGTGAAAATTATGAACTAATAGCTGGTGAACGAAGATGGCGTGCCGTACAGTTATTAGAATGGGAAAACATACCGACCATCATTAGAGGTATGTCTGATGCTGAAACAGCTTCAGTCGCACTGATAGAGAACTTGCAGCGTGAAGAATTAACTGTAATAGAAGAGGCAAGTGCATATGCCAGTCTATTAGAAATGCACTCTTTGACACAGGAAGCTTTAGCACAGAGGTTAGGTAAAAACCAATCAACTATTGCCAACAAACTGCGTTTACTTAAATTACCCGAGGAAGTTAGGCAAGCAATATTAAAAAAGGAAATAACAGAACGTCATGCTAGAGCTTTGATAAAGCTGAGAAACACAGATGAACAATCGAAAGTTTTACATGCAATTCTGGAAAAGGATTTAAATGTAAAGCAAACAGAAGAATATATAACTAAGTTGAATCAGCCGAAAGAGAAGCCAACAAAAAAACAGGCTAAACTTAAAGGTGTTAATAAGGATATTCGAATTGCAATGAATACCATACGTCAGTCTTTAAATATGGTATCAGATACTGGCATTGATGTGGAAACCGATGAGGAAGACCTTGATGAATTCTATCAAATTACGATTAAAATACCAAAAAAGAAATAATAGATTCTTCTTATATATGAGATGCTTTTTACTATAATTTTTAATACAACCATTCATCTTTTGAAAACTAAGATGAGTGGTTTTTACTCTTAATCAGCAGTTAAATAAGGATAAACACTTTTTTATTGGAAAAGCAGTAAGAAAATGCGTTTTCATAAGAACTTCTTCATGAATACTAAGCTCTCTGAAGTAATTAATAGATTTTTTTAAACAATAAACTATTTTAATAGGTCTTTTATTGAAAAAAGTGATAGAATAATAAGTATAGATTTTAGGTAGGTGACAGCATGGGTAAAATTATAGCCATAGCAAATCAAAAAGGTGGCGTAGGAAAAACAACATCATCGGTAAACTTAAGTGCAGGTCTTGCACACTTGAAGAATAAAGTTTTGATTGTGGACATCGATCCTCAAGGTAATGCCACGAGTGGAGTTGGCATTAACAAAGCTGATATGAATCAATGTATTTATAATGTGCTTGTAGAGGATTTGCCTGCGGAGAAGGTATGTGTTCCTACAAAAGTCGAGAATTTGGACATTATACCTGCAACGATTCAACTTTCGGGAGCTGAAATTGAATTAGTTCCTACTATTTCTCGTGAAATTCGTTTAAAAAAATCGTTGGAAAACTTAAAAGAAGAGTATGACTATATCATTATTGATTGTCCACCTTCTTTAGGATTGCTTACTATTAATGCACTTACATCCTCAGACACCGTATTAATACCTGTTCAATGCGAATATTATGCATTGGAGGGTCTCAGTCAATTATTAAACACCATCCGTCTGGTACAAAAGCATTTAAATAAATCATTAATGATCGAAGGTGTTTTATTAACGATGCTTGATGCACGTACGAACCTTGGTATTCAAGTTATTGAGGAAGTTAAAAAATACTTTCAGGACAAAGTATACAAATCAGTCATCCCTAGAAATGTCCGCTTAGGTGAAGCACCAAGTCATGGGGAACCTATTATTACTTATGATCCAAAATCAAAAGGTTCTGAAGTATATCTTGAATTAGCGAAGGAAGTGATGAGTAATGGCGAGAGGGTTAGGTAAAGGAATAAATGCTTTTTTTCCTGAAATTGAGGAGAAGGATGATGACGCTATTCATGAAGTTCCTATTAATGAATGTCGACCAAATCCCTATCAACCACGGAAAACTTTTCACGCAGACGCAATAGAAGAGTTAAAAGATTCAATTCTCGAATATGGTATAATTCAGCCTTTAATTTTGCGTAAAAGTATTAAAGGCTATGAAGTTGTGGTCGGAGAGAGGCGTCTTCGTGCTGCTAAAGAGGCAGGACTTGAAAACGTACCTGCCGTTGTTAAAGAGCTGACTGATGGAAAGATGATGGAAGTCGCTTTATTGGAAAACCTTCAACGTGAGGATTTAACTCCAATTGAAGAAGCGCATGCATATCAGAATCTGATGAACGAATTGGAAATAACACAAGATGATCTTTCAAGACGTTTGGGCAAAAGTAGATCCCATATTGCTAATATTGTTCGATTGCTTTCACTTCCCGATCAAGTGGTTGCTTATATAAACAACGGGGAGTTAACAATGGGTCATGGACGTGCGTTATTAGGTATTAAAGATAAGCAGAAGGTTTTGCCGTTTGTTGACAAAATACGTAAAGAAAAGATGAATGTTCGGCAAGTGGAACAATATATCCTTGAAATGAACGAGAATCCTGGTAACAAGAGAAAGGAAAAACCAAAGAAGGATATATTTTTACAGGAAAGAGAATCATTATTGCGTGACCGCTTAGGTACCGCTGTAACAATAAACCAGGGGAAGCGTAAAGGCAAAATTGAAATAGAGTTCTATTCTAATGATGATTTAGAACGCATATTGGAAACATTGGATTAGAAATAGGAAGACTGACTTTTTAAAAATGCAACATTAAACTGTCAGTCTTTTTTTACATCTGAATCAGTTTCAAATTCACTATTAAAGCAGTAAATCCAAAGTCTTTATAAGTGTTTTATGCCTGTTGATTTCCTCTTCAGGCTGGCACTTTCAGTAGACATGGTTTGAGCCTCCTCGTGGAATCGAACTCCGGAGCCTCAAGGAACATGTTACTTCCGCGGGAGTCGTCGTCTTCCGTTCCAGTAGTACTTTGACTTACCGAACTATATATCATTATTACGTTAAATTGTGGGATAAATGTTTATTACAAGTATCCATGAAAGTGACTCTTCTATAAAACCTCTAGAAAAAAGTAATTATAAGCAATTCAAATTTCGCAGCGTTAATGAACGCATAAACCTTGAAGGAATCAGAAAGGCTGAAGATACATTACTTGAGTTGAATTTGGATCAACGGTACGTATTTGATAAAAACTACGAAGTACTTTTTAAAAAGTATGAGTACTATTATGACACTTCGGAAATACACTTCGCGCACCTAAGGCGGCTGATGAGCCTCCTTGCTCCTACGAAGCTGTGTAGTCTCATCTAGGCCTCAGCTCCCACAGGAGTCTACGTGTATTTCCTCCGCTGTTGACTGGAGTTTGAATCGCCATAGAATAAATGTGTGACAGCACTAGTCCGGGTGAGTGGAGGGCGGTGACTCCAGCGGGAATAGCACGTGTCCGAAGACCCCGCAGAGCAACTAAATGAAGGCCGACTAAAACCGTCCTTTTACGGACAACGTCGGCATACCCCTTGCCGGGGCAAGGAGGCCGTGCCCTAAGGTGCGCATCCGCCCAGCGACCCCGGACGGCGGGACGAGAGTTTATAGAGATTATTCCAGCAAGTACTTCGTAGTTTACATCTTATGTGTACAAAACAAGGCAACAAGAAAAAACGTTCTAAGATTATCAAGATAGCCGTTTGAACTTATTCTATAGATGCGAAAGTTGAGTAAGCAAGTAATAAAGGTATCTGTATAATTCAAAATGAGGTGTTCCCGTTATGATATATTTTGATCAGGCTGCATCATCCTTTCCAAAGCCAGTAGAAGTAGGGGAGGCAATGGTTTACACACTTAACGAAATAGGTGCTAATCCAGGGAGAGGTGGTCATGAATTAGCAAGGAAAGCATCAAATATAATTCAAGATACTCGAGAAAGAGCTGCTCGCATTTTTGGGTGTAGTGACCCTAAAAAAGCAATTTTCTACCAAAATGCAACTTCTGCCCTGAATCAGGCGGTTAAAGGTTTGCCTTGGAATCAGGGCGATCATATCATTACCACTACATTTGAACATAATTCTATACGGAGACCCTTAGAGAATTTAAAACAAACTTATGGTGTTGAAGTTTCATATGTTAATTGGGATGAAAATGATGGGTTATTAATAGAACGTGTGAGTCAGACTATTAAGTCAAATACAAAACTCATAGTCATTACACATGCATCAAATGTAACCGGGTCAGTATTACCGATAGAAAAAGTAACCAAAATCGCATTAAAATATGATGTGATAACACTTGTTGATGCATCACAGACTGCTGGTCATATGCGATTACATATGAATCGTATGGGTATTGATATGATGGCTTTTCCTGGACATAAAGGGTTAATGGGACCTCAGGGGATAGGTATGTTGCTGATTGAAGGTGATATCAAACTTCAGCCAATTATTCAAGGAGGGACAGGTAGTTTCTCAGAAGAGCCTAATCAACCTGATCAAATGCCTGAAAAACTCGAAAGCGGGACATTAAATACTCCTGGGATAGCCGGCTTAAATGCCGCCCTTAAAGCATTTGAAGGAAGAAAGAATGAAAATGTTCCACGTGAAACAATTTTGATTGAAACACTATTGAATGGTTTAGAAAAGATTGAAGGGGTTACTTGTTACGGACCAGACAGGTATGAACATCGGATGCCGATTGTAGCATTTAATATCCTTGGTATACCCTCACAGGAAATAGCGATGATTCTCGATTCACATTATAAAATTGCTGTTCGATCAGGGCTACATTGTAGCCCGCTAACACATAAATCATTAAGCACAACTGAACAAGGTGTGGTTAGAGCTAGTTTGAGTATGTATAATACTGAAGAGGAAGTCGCCGTATTTATTAAAGCAATAGAGGAAATAGCATCCTCATATAATCTTATTTAATACTAGCAAATGGAGTGACGGTATGGTCTTATTTGGAACACTGGTAAACGGAGCATGTATTATAGTAGGGAGTTTAATAGGGTTATTTTTCACAAAAATACCAGAAAGATATAAAGAAACAGTTATGCATGGAATCGGTCTTGCAGTTATATTAATAGGTATGCAGATGGCTTTTACAACTGAAGTTATTGTTGTTGTGTTATTAAGCTTATTAACTGGTGCAATAATTGGTGAAATGATACATGTCGAAGAAGGTTTAAATCAGTTAGGAACTTGGATGGGCAGCCGATTTAAGTCAACAAATGACGATTTTAGTGTTGCACAGGGCTTTATAACGGCGTCGTTAATATTTGTAATAGGAGCTATGTCTGTGATTGGTGCCTTAGATGGAGGACTGCGTGGAGACCATGAAGTTCTCATTACAAAAGGTGTAATAGATGGCTTTGTTGCTCTTGTATTAACGACAACACTAGGGTTTGGTGTTATATTCTCTGTGATTCCTGTTATCCTTTATCAGGGCTCTATTGCACTTTTAGCTACCCAAATTGACAATTGGCTTCCTGAATCGTTTTTGAATGGGTTAATAGTAGAGATAACCGCAGTAGGTGGACTGCTTATAGTAGCTATTGGGTTGAATCTATTAAAAATTACCCAAATACGAGTTGGGAATTTGCTGCCATCGATTTTAACAGTAGTAATTGTCTATTATATCTACTTATTATTCTAAGGAACTCTACCAACATTGTAGGGTTCTTTTTACGTGAAAAGCGTGCTAAACTTCTACACCACTAGTACGCTTGTGATTCGAAGCAACTATTGCTGGCAAAGGTCTGCTGAATGCTAATTGTTGGTCTACCTTTTCTAATATAGAAGCAATACATTTTGCCATTTCGACAACAAGTGATAATCTTGTGTTTTGTAAAATAGAATATTCCATAAAACCACTTATATTAACCACACCAGTTATATGAATATCCCCAACAGAAGGAAGGTCCTTATTTAATGCTGCTCCAGGCCTTAAAGATCCAACATCTGAAATGATACTTCCCACAGATGTTGATTTCCCCAGTGATGCATCAACAGCAATAATAAATGCATCCTTGTGCTGAGCATTTATTAATTTAATATGATCCTTCAGATTTATGGCGTGAACAGGGTCTGCTAAAGTCCCATAAATATTTATATGCTTTGGTTTTTTTTCCGAAAGAAAAGTGCCTGCCAATGGACCAAGTGCATCTCCGGTAGAACGGTCAGTTCCGATACAAACAACAACATATTCCCGAGGTATTTTTGGAAACCAGGAAGTCAACCTTTCACTCATTGCGTCCATTAGTGTTGGGTCGGTATGTAACAACTGCAATTTATCATTTTTTGGTACAAATCGATTTATTAGATTCATAGCTTATCCTCCATAAACATATTGGTATAAGTATACGGAAAAAATTATCGATCTATACGTAGATCCGAAAAATAATGGAGGAAATGTGATGTGGAGAGCTGGTCTTAAGTGGATGTTTTTAATAATCGGTACAACTATTGGGGCTGGATATGCTTCAGGTAGGGAGTTATGGCAATTTTTTGGTCATGAAAGTGGACTTGCTATTCTGCTGTTTACTTTATTTTTTTCGATATGCTGTAATGTGATAATGAATGTAAGCTATGAAAAACAATCTACTGATTACTTACCAGTACTAGGGGATATTGTAGGGGTTAAGTTAACAAAGCTATATGACGTTATGATATTTTTATATTTATTTACGACAACCGTTGTAATGATTGCAGGGAGTGGTGCTACTGGACAGGCATTTAATTTTTCCTACTGGTGGGGAGTGCTAGTTATTGCAATTGGCTTAATAATTTTGTTTTTAAAAGATATTAGTGGGCTGTTGGCAATGAATCAGGTTATTCTGCCATTATTACTTGGTGGACTGCTATATATTTTATTAATATTTACAATGGACCAGGAGCTTTCAATGTTTTCCCATTGGTCAGAACAACGAAATTGGACTGCGGCATTTCCGTTTACAGCATTAAATATCCTTCCTTTAATAGCGGTGTTGGGTGCGATAGGGAATAAAGTTCGATCCAAACAGGAAATATGGATTGCTTCACTCGGTAGCGGTTTAACCCTGGGTACGATATCATTCATATATAATAACAGTTTAATACAGATAGCCGATGAATTGCTTTTGTATGAAATACCATTATTCGCAATACTTAAGCACTATCCATTTGGAATGCTTATACTCATGTCAATTCTTCTATGGTTTGCCATTTTTACGACGGCCGCTGCAGGGATATTAGGTATTGTTTCCAGACTTCAAAGTATAATAAACATTCCAATTTGGTTATTAGTAGTTATCATATTAATAGCAATGATTCCACTAACGACATTAGGTTTCTCTACGTTAATAAGCTATATTTATCCGATATATGGTATTCTTAATTTATATGTATTAACAAGGTTATTGCTCTATCCATTTTGGAAAAAAATGGAAGAAAAAAATTAAATTTCTCTTTTCTTTCAATGGCAGCAGCATTGTTGTAAAATCTAGCTATAGCGTTGAACGTCGGAGGTATTATTTTGGAATTTATCAACAATAAATTTATACAGTTATGGGACTATATTGCAGGTCCTGATTTATGGATAGCTATTGGTCAGGGATTATTTCAGATTATTTTAATCATTTTCCTGTCGATCATTATAATTCGGGTTGGAAATAATGTTATAGGCCGCGTTTTTCAAAATAAATCACGTGGTCCTTTTCGGATAACTGAAAGAAGGGAGAATACCCTTAAAAAACTGATCAAAAATGTTTTAAAGTATACCGTTTATTTCACAGCAATTATTATGATATTGGATAATGTGCTAGGTGCAAAAGTAGGCCCGTTGCTGGCCGGAGCTGGTGTTGCAGGTCTAGCTATCGGGTTTGGAGCACAAAACCTTGTCCGTGATATTATATCCGGTTTTTTCATTATTTTTGAGGATCAATTCTCTGTAGGAGATTATATACTTACTTCAGGTGTTGAAGGAACCGTAGAAGAAATTGGCTTGCGAACGACTAAAATACAGAGTTGGACTGGCGAACAGCATGTACTTCCAAATGGGAATGTAACACAGGTTACCAACTATTCCATTCATAATGGTCTTGCTGTTGTGGATGTGAACGTACCCTATGAAAGTGATGTTGGCAATGCTGAGCAAATAATCGATGATGTGAGCAAGACATTGCCTGATAAATATGAAGAAATTGTTCGAGTTCCAGAAATAATAGGGGTGCAAACCCTGGCAAGCTCTCATTATGTAATACGTATTATTGCAGAAACGTTGCCATCGTATCAATGGGCAGGTGCACGAATAGTCCGAAAAGAAGTCCAAGATGTATTATATAAAGAAGGTATTGAGATTCCTGCACCACGTCTTGTGATGTATTCCAGGAATCAGGAGCCGACTTCATTAGAGTTAAACCGTGATAAAGAAGTATAAAAAGGAGGTTGCGACATGGCGGATAAAGAATTCGGATTAAATGATATTGTTCAGATGAAGAAACAGCATCCTTGTGGCGAAAATCGCTGGAAAATTGTTCGAATGGGTATGGACATTCGAATTAAGTGTATGGGATGTGATCACAGCGTCATGATTCCACGGAAAGAATTCGCAAAAAAGATGAAAAAAATACTTGTAAAGGCAGAAGATTAAATTTGTCTAAAATTCTTTTTGTTGCCCCAAAACTCAATTATAGCTGAGGTATGATCAGTGGAAAGTGAAAATTACGCTAACGCACTTGGAAAATTGGCAATTATAATTGCTTATTTTTGCTTTTTCATTGCTTGTCAATTTAACATCTTGTATCTATAATTGGTATGACTAACGCGTTCATATGAATGAAATCCTTAAGGAGTGAAAGTTGAATGGCTTTAACAGCAGGAATTGTCGGGCTTCCCAATGTTGGTAAGTCAACATTGTTCAATGCAATTACACAAGCTGGCGCAGAGGCTGCTAACTATCCGTTTGCAACCATTGATCCCAATGTGGGGATTGTAGAAGTACCAGACAATCGCTTAAATAAATTAACAGAACTGGTAAAACCGAAGAAGACTATACCAACAGCATTCGAATTTACTGATATTGCTGGTATTGTGAAAGGTGCAAGTAAAGGAGAAGGTTTGGGCAACCAATTTTTATCCCATATTCGTCAGGTTGATGCAATCTGCCAAGTTGTACGTTGTTTTCAAGATGATAACATTACACACGTGTCAGGTAAAATCGATCCAATAGATGATATTGAGATTATTAGTCTTGAGCTTATTTTAGCTGACTTAGAATCTGTTAATAAACGGATACAACGGGTGGAGAAACTTGTAAGACAAAAGGATAAGGAAGCAATTGCGGAACATGACATTCTCCTTAAGCTTAAAGAAGGGCTTGAAGAAGAAAAACCTGTACGAGCCTTGGAATTTTCAGAAGAACATTGGAAAATTGTAAAGGGGCTTCATTTGTTAACCAGTAAGCCTACACTGTATGTAGCAAATGTAAGTGAAGAGGAAATAACCGAGCCTGATGCAAATGAAAATGTGCAAAGGGTAAAAGAGTATGCAGCAAAAGAAGGTGCAGAGGTAATTGTTGTTTGTGCAAAGATTGAAGAAGAAATTTCTGAACTTGATCAGGAGGAAAAGGAAGAGTTTCTTGATGATCTAGGTATCGCTGAATCAGGTTTGGACAAGCTTATCAAGGCTTCGTATAATCTATTGGGCTTGGCAACCTATTTTACAGCTGGTGAACAGGAAGTGCGCGCATGGACTTTCCGTAAAGGAATAAAAGCACCACAGGCAGCGGGAATTATTCACACTGATTTTGAAAAAGGCTTTATTCGTGCCGAAACCGTATCCTATGACCATCTTATGGATGCAGGGGCTATGGCGCAAGCACGTGAAAAAGGAAATGTTCGGTTGGAAGGTAAAGAATATATCGTTAAAGATGGCGATGTAATCCATTTTCGTTTTAATGTTTAGTAAATAACGTAGCAGGATCCCTCGAATGGTTGTTTTTTATAATAATATTTGGTATAATACGATGTTGTGAGTAATGAAACAAAGTTACTCCTTGCTTCATTGATAAAATGAAGCCGCTAAGACCAAAAGGAGGTGTACCGGATGAGAAAATACGAAATCATGTATATCATCCGCCCAGATATTGAAGACGAAGCTCAAACAGCTTTAGTTGAGCGCTTTAATAAAGTTCTAACGGATAATGGGGCGGAGATTGAAAAAGTTGATGATAAAGGCAAGAAACGTCTTGCATATGAAATCAATGATTATAGTGATGGATATTATGTACTCATTAACTTCAGCAGCGAAGTAGATGCAATCAATGAATTTGATCGCTTAGCTAAGTTTTCTGATGATATTATTCGTCATATGGTAATTCGAGAAGATGATCAATAATAAGGGGTGGTTCTGATGTTAAATCGTGTCGTACTTGTCGGCAGGTTAACGAAGGATCCTGATCTACGTTATACACCAAATGGAGTAGCGGTAGCCAACTTTACCATAGCAGTTAATCGGCCTTTTTCAAATCAGCAAGGAAACCGTGATGCTGACTTTATCAACTGTGTTGTTTGGCGCAGACAGGCGGAAAATCTTGCAAATTACATGAAAAAGGGTAGTATGATTGGTGTCGATGGACGTTTACAAACACGTACATTCGAAGGAAAGGATGGCAAAACTGTCTTTGTAACGGAAGTTGTTGGAGACAGTGTTCAATTCCTTGAAACTAAAGGTTCTTCACAAAGCAGTGGACAACAAGCATCAGGATACCAGCAAAATCAAAATCAGAATCAGAATCAGAATCAGAATCAGAATCAGAACCAAACAAATCAAAATCAAAACGAAGAGGACCCGTTTAAAAATAACGGTGAGCCGGTTGATATATCAGATGATGATCTACCATTTTAAATGGATAGATGTAATTTAAATAAAAGGAGGGGTATTAATGGCAGCTCGTCGCGGACGTGCAAAGCGTCGTAAAGTATGTTATTTCACAGCTAATGGAATTACGCACATCGATTATAAAGATGTTGATCTACTAAGACGTTTCATTTCAGAACGTGGGAAGATTCTTCCTCGTCGTGTAACTGGAACTTCAGCAAAATATCAACGTAAACTTACAAAAGCGATTAAACGCTCTCGCTCAATGGCATTATTGCCATATGTAACAGAGTAAATTAAGTAATAAAAAGCCTTTTGACAGCATTTATACTGTCAAAAGGCTTTTTTTAAGTTTCCTACAGGAGTCTCGCAATATTCCAGCAGCTGGTTTAAATAGTTTAAAGTCATTATTTATCCAACACATTATGCAGTTGTTTATTTTTTAGGATAGGTTGTTTTCTAAAAGATTGTTGCTTTTTCCAAGCAATGAGTCTTAGACGCAGTTAATATAAACTGCAACGTAGATACGATAAGAATTATTGAGTAAGAATCTCTAACCACGCAGCTGGAATATACTCGCTTTCCGTGGGCTCACCACGAGCCTCCTCGTTCGCAAAAACCGCTCACTGTGGGGTCTCTTAGCCTCGCTGTCCCACAGGAGTCTCGCATATTCCAGCTGCTAGTTTAGTGGTTTAAAATCTTGTTTCTATCAAGTTCTAATGAGCAAAATCCAGCGCAGGAAATACACGGAGATTCCTGCGGGAACAGCGAAGACGGTGAGACCCCGTAGCGTTCTTTGCGAGGAGGCTCAGCGCGAGCCCTAAGGTGCGCGAAGTGTATTTCCGTAGCGGTGTCATAGCACTCAAGTATTTTTCCATATTACATCGCAGTTTATATCAATCCTTACAAACATTTAAAAAACTGCAATTCATTTATCAATTATCTTTCCTTGTTCGATTCTCAGAATACGATCGCCTAGTTTCTCCGCTTCTTTAACATCATGTGTAACCATAATAATAGGTATTTTCCACATGGCATGTAAACGCAGCAGTTCGTTCTGGCACTCTAACTTTGTTTTATCATCTAAGGAGGAGAAAGGCTCGTCCAGAAGCAATGCCTCCGGTTTGGTAGCTAATGCACGTACAAGGGCAACGCGTTGCTTCTCACCGCCTGATATTTCGGCAGGGTAGTTTTCAAGTATATGTTCAATTCCAACAACATTAACTAATGTATTAACAAGATTGTTATCCTTCATACCATATTTTATGTTACGTCTGATGGTCATGTGGGGGAACAAGGCATAATCCTGGAATACATATCCTATATTTCTTTTTTGTACAGGCTGTGATTTTCTGTTTTCCTGAAAGAGTTGCCGGTCATTTAGTAGGATTTCGCCAGAATCAGGGTGATCAAGCCCAGAAATACAGTTCAACGTTGTGGTTTTGCCAGCCCCAGATGGTCCGGTTAGTACAATAATTTCCTCACGAACGTTAAACGCAGCATGAAGCGTAAATGCTTTAAGTTTTTTATTTATCTCCAGTGAAAGCATTATTCAACTCACCTATATCATTTGTCGTTTGTAAATCGTAAAATATTTCTTCCACTCCACCAATTTAGCCAAAGTATGGCAGTGAATCCAACTGCAACTATCCCGATAACCCAAAACAACGCTTCATTCATATTTCCCGAGTCAACAGCAAAATAAATGGCAAGTGGGATTGTTTCTGTTTGATTTGGTATGTAGCCAGCAATCATAAGCGTTGCACCGAATTCACCAAGTGCTCGAGCAAAGGTTAATACTAATCCTGCTAATAATCCAGGCCATGCCAATGGAAAGGTTACTGTCCAAAATACTCTCCAACTTGATGCACCCATTGTAAATGCAGCATTTTCAATGTTGGGATCATAATTTTGAAATGAAGCTGCTGCGCTTTGATACATTAATGGGAAGGAGACGACTATTGCTGCTATAACTGCCCCGAACCACGTAAATACAATCTGAAAATCAAACAAATTCAGTAATAAACTTCCGATTGGTCCATTTTTGCCAAATAAATAAAGCAAGCCAAACCCAACAACAGTAGGTGGGAGAACTAACGGAAGCATTAACAATGATTCTAGTATTCTCTTTCCCAAAAATCTATTGCGGGATATAAATCTAGCAAGGAAAATGCCAAAAATAGCAACAACAGCCGTAGCAATGCTGGCTATTTTCAATGATAGAAATAATGGTGTATAGTCCATTTCCAGTTCCACCTTTAAGAGCCAAATCCATATTCGGCCAATATAGACTGTGCTTCATCTGATTGCAGAAAATTTATAAACGTCTTTGCTTTTTCTTTGGTGTCACTTGATGCCATTACAGCTGTAGGATATTCAATTGGCCCATATAGCGATTTATTTATTTTTTTAACCTCCGTTACCATATTGGAACGTTTTAGATCACTGGCATAAACAAACCCGATGTCAGTGTTGCCAGATTCAACGTATGTAAGCACTTGTCGTACATCTTTGGCATAAACAAGCTTATTTTGAATATCTTGCCAAAGTCCACTTGCAGTTAAAACTTCTTTTGCATAACTTCCAGCAGGTACACTTTCCGGATTTCCCAGTGCAACTTGATCAAGTCCGGTATTCATTAGACCTTTTAAATTATCAATAGGGGTGTTAGTATTATTTGCTGATACAAGTACAAGTTTATTTTCTGTGAAATTTGCTCTTGTATTTTCAAGAATCATTTTCTGTTCAGATAGGTTGTCCATCCATTTTTGGTCTGCGGAAAGAAATAAATCAACAGGTGCACCTTGCTGTATTTGTTGTGCAAGCTTTCCAGAGGCTCCATAGTTAAGTGTGAGTGTTGTATTTGGATGTTCCGATTCAAATTCATCACCAAGCTTGGACAGGACATTGGATAAGCTTGATGCAGCTGATATGAACAATTTATGTTCTTCTGTACTTTCCTGATTACTGCAGCCTGCATTAATTAGAAGAGATAATGCAAGAAGAATGTATACAAAATATTTCATGATAAAACTCCTATTTTCGAATTTTTCGCCTCGGATAAACGGTTATAATTTTAATTATAAAAAATAAGGAAGAAATTAAGAAGAGCCATAAATACATAACATCTACCTTAAAAATTAGTGCTATAACTGTGTATAGTACAAAAGGGATTGTTGTTGTATAAGCACTCATTTTCCATAGTATAGGAAATCTTATTTTTCGCTTCATTAATCGGGATATGCCAGTTCCTATGTAAGCAACTAGAGAAATCAGCAGAAAAACCATTGTGATTAACGGTAAGTAATAAAAAATAAAAAAGTACACGAGCAGTAATATTAACTGCATGTCGGCACTTGCTCCATCAGTTGCTGTTAATCGTTCAGCCAGTGAGGGAATAGAAACAAGCAATACGAGAATAGACATATATAATAAAGTAATATCCATTCCGATTCGATTTAATTTAAAGATTGCCTGTTTATTTGGCAATTTAACACTGTTTAAGAAAGCTTGCAATAAAATCATTAGTTTCATCCTTCATTATAGAATCTTCCATTAGTTTCATTATAATCAAAATCTGCAATAAAATCGCTTCCTGACCTTGAAAATTCATTGACTTTTAAAACTTTGTCTACAAAATTCTACAAGTTATTACCCGGGAAATATGAGAATCTGTTATTCGGAATACCAATTCATGCTTAAATCGTGTTATCATATTGTAATGAGATAAATTTATTAGATATGTAGGTGCAATAAATGAACCAATCAAAAATCTTAAAAGAAGGTGCTATGCTTACAGCTATATATATTATATTGCTGTTAATAGCAGCGTTTGTTCCAATTATAACAATAATTGCTACCTTTCTACTGCCAGTACCTTTTATCATATTTGCTTCCAGACATAATTGGAAGCCTGCTCTTTTAATGTTCGGGGTTGCGGTTGTATTATCAATTCTTTTTGCAACAATTGTGAGCCTGCCGTTGACTGTGTTGATGGGTCTTGGCGGTATAATGCTTGGTAGCTCTATTTATAAAAAGTTACCTGCCTATGAAACGTTAGGAAGAGGAACGATAGGTTTTGTAGTCGGGCTTGTTTTTATTTTTGTGTTTAGTCAATTCGTTTTACAAGTGAACTTAATGAGTGAAATTGACCAAATGATTAATCAGTATGTTCAAATGGTAAAAGATTTAATGGAACAATTTGGCTTAGCAGACCAAGCTGAAGAACAGGTTGAAATGCTGGAGCAACAGATGAGCATGATAACGAGTCTGGTTCCAGCTGGAATAGCTTTAATTGCAATTTTGATGGCCTTTGTCAGTCAATGGGTAAGTTATAAAGTTATCAATCGTTTAGACGGTATGAAACTGGGATTTCCTCCTTTTCGTATGTTGCGTTTCCCGGTTTCATTAGTTTGGATTTATTTCTTCGCATTGATATTTACATTTTTTGAACTCGATCCATCGAGTACGTTATATTTAGCAGTAAATAATGTAATGATGCTTACAGGTATATTAATGACGTTGCAAGGCTTATCTTTTATTTTTTTCTATGCTCATAAGAAAAACAAGTCAAAAGCACTGCCAGTAGTAAGTGTTATATTGACAATACTTTTCCCGTTTTTCTTCCTTTATTTTGTACGTCTGTTAGGTATAATTGATATAGGATTCTCACTAAGAGACCGTATATCAAAGGATGAGAAATAAGTGGGGTAAGTAGTAGGAGCTGATTATATGAACGATTTAAAAAATAAACCAATACTTAGCAGCCACTTATGGGTTATTTACCTAGTATCCATAATACTGCTTGGATTTATTTGGTATTTCCAATGGATGCTAGGAATAATAATGACAGTGCTATTAGCAGGGTCGTTTTATTATAGTATAAGGACGGAAAGAACACTACAGAATGAAACCGAAGAATATATAGCAACGCTTTCCCATCGAATTAAACGTGTTGGTGAAGAGGCTTTATTGGAAATGCCGATAGGGATCATTCTGTATAATGAAGATTATTTTATTGAATGGGCAAATCCTTACATGAACCGTTTTGCTGATGAAGATACATTAGTCGGAAAATCAGTTAATACACTTTCTGACGATTTAATTTCAAGAATTAAAGAAAGTAAAGATGAATTATGGTTCAATGTGGAAGGATACGAATTTCAAACAACGGTAAAAAAGGAAGAACGATTACTATATTTGTTTGACCGAACGGCGCAATCAGAAATACAAACGCTATACCAAAATGAGCAAACTGTTCTGTTAGTAATTTTTCTTGATAATTATGAGGAAATCACGCAGAACATGGATGATACGTTAAAGAGTCAGTTAAATTCAAAGGTCACCTCTGTATTAAATAGTTGGGCACATGATTATGGAATATATATGAAACGAACCTCTCAGGATCGCTTTCTGGCCGTTTCAACAAAAAAGATTCTTGATCAGCTGGAGAAATCAAAGTTTGATATTTTGGATGAGGTACGTGAACTTAATGCTGAACATAACATTCCGATCACATTGAGTATTGGGATTGGACTGGGAAGTGTGGAGCTTCCAACACTTGGTGAATTAGCACAGTCGAGCCTTGACCTTGCACTAGGTCGTGGTGGGGACCAGGTAGCCATAAAAGATGAAGCCGGAAAAGTTCGCTTTTACGGTGGACGTACCAATCCAATGGAAAAACGTACCCGCGTAAGGGCACGCGTCATCTCCCATGCACTGAAAGAGCTCATTAAAGAAAGTGATAATGTTATTATTATGGGCCATAAATCTCCAGATATGGACTCGGTTGGTGCAGCGATTGGTATATTAAATATAGCTAAAACCAATGGTGTTGAAGGGTATGTTGTATTGGATCCAGACGACGTAGATACAGGTGTTTACCGACTTGTTGAGGGAATAAAAGAGGATGAAGAACTATGGGAACATTTCATAGACCCTGACGAATCGGAAGCAGTAATAACGAGCAGAAGCCTTATTGTAGTTGTTGATACACACAAGCCATCGATGGTCTCGAATCAACGCCTGTTGAGTAAAAGCGAGTATAAGGTTGTTATCGACCACCATCGGCGCGCAGAGGAGTTTATTGACAATCCAACACTTGTTTATATGGAGCCATATGCATCCTCTACAGCGGAATTAGTTACCGAATTACTGGAATATCAGCCAAAGAGCCTGAAGTTAAAAATGCTTGAAGCAACTGCATTATTGGCAGGAATTATTGTTGATACGAAAAGTTTCACATTGCGAACTGGTTCACGTACGTTTGATGCGGCTTCTTATTTACGGTCCAAAGGTGCAGATACCGTATTGGTACAGCAATTTATGAAGGAAGATCTGGATATTTATATTAAACGAAGTAAACTGATTGAGCGTGCTGAAGTTTATCGGGATTCGATTGCTATTTCAAAGGGTAAACCAGAAGAAGTATATGGTAGCGTACTAATTGCTCAGGCAGCAGACACACTCCTAACAATGAGTGGTATTAACGCATCATTTGTGATTTCTGAGCGAAATGATGGTCGAATTGGAATCAGTGCCCGTTCACTTGGAGAAGTTAATGTTCAAATTATCATGGAGAAAATGAATGGTGGCGGTCATTTAACAAATGCTGCTACTCAAATCGAGGATACGACAATTGATGACGCTGAAGCATTACTAAAAGATATAATAGAGGAATATTTTGCACGTTAACAAATGTCATAATAACACTTAAAATAGAAATTGAACTTTTTTTACTAAGGAGGAGACAAAGAATGAAAGTAATTTTCGTAAAAGATGTAAAAGGAAAAGGTAAAAAAGGTGAGGTAAAAAACGTCTCTGACGGCTATGCACGAAATTATTTACTAAAATATAATATGGCAAAAGAAGCTACTTCAGGTAATATGAAAGAACTGGAAGCTAAAAAGAATAAACAACAGGAAGAAGCGCAGAAGGAAGTGGAGGAAGCTGAACAACTTAAAGCTAAATTAGCCGAAATAGATGTTGAAGTAAAAGCAAAATCCGGCGATAGCGGGCGGTTATTTGGTTCCATCACAAGTAAACAAATTGCCGAAGTTCTAAAAGAAACGTATGGCCATAAAATTGATAAACGAAAAATTGAACTTAATAGTCCAATCCGTTCGTTAGGTTATACAAATGTCCCTGTTAAGTTACACCCGGAAGTAACTGGTACAATTAGAGTTCATGTAGTAGAAGCGTAATTATTTAACTAAGGTATCCTCTCCAAAAGGGGGCGAGATGAATGAGCGAAATTTGGAATGACCGTACACCGCCACATAATATAGAAGCGGAACAAGCTGTTATAGGAGCTATATTTTTGGAACCTGATGCGTTGCCTTCAACATCAGAACTATTAATGCCTGATGACTTTTATCGTGCAAGTCATCAGCGAATATTCGAAGCGATGCTGAAACTGTCAGACAAGGGGGAACCGGTTGACCTTGTGACAGTAACAACATCCTTGTCGAATGAGAAAAAACTGGACGAGGTTGGCGGAGTTGCATACTTGTCCGATTTGGCAGGCAGTGTTCCAACGGCGGCAAATATACTGTACTATAGTAAAATAGTTGAAGAAAAAGCATTGCTTCGTCGGTTAATCCGCACTGCAACAGATATTGTCTCATCCGGATTTGCAACCGAAGATGAAGTGGAAGATGTCTTAAATGAAGCAGAAAAAAATATTCTTGAGGTATCTGGAAAGAAAAACACTGGGGCATTTAAGGCTATAAAAGACGTCCTCATTGAAGTATATGATAATATTGAACAACTGCAACATCAGGATGCCGATGTGACAGGGATTCCAACTGGATACAGGGATTTGGATCGAATCACTTCAGGCTTTCAGCGAAATGACTTAATCATTATTGCTGCAAGACCATCTGTAGGTAAAACGGCATTTGCCTTAAATATCGCGCAAAATGTTGCTATAAATACCGATGAAAATGTCGCCATCTTCAGTCTTGAGATGGGTGCTGATCAACTTGTTTCTCGTATGCTTTGTGCAGAAGGAAATATTGATTCACAACGTTTGCGTAACGGAAACCTGGAGGCGGAAGATTGGAGTAAACTAACGATGGCAATGGGCAGCTTATCCAATGCCGGAGTTTATATTGATGACTCACCTGGAATAAGAGTTAGTGAGATTAGGTCTAAATGCCGCCGTCTAAAGCAAGAGAATGGACTTAGTATGATTTTGATAGATTACCTGCAGCTCATTCAAGGTAATGCCAATTCAAAAGAAAACAGACAACAGGAAGTTTCCGAGATTTCCCGGTCTTTAAAAGCCTTGGCTCGAGAATTGAATGTACCACTAATCGCTTTATCACAGCTATCCCGTGGAGTTGAATCACGACAGGACAAACGACCGATGATGTCCGACTTGCGTGAATCAGGGAGTATTGAGCAGGACGCTGATATTGTTGGATTCTTATATCGTGATGACTATTATGATCAGGAGTCAGAGAAACAAAACATTATTGAGATAATCATATCCAAACAACGTAACGGCCCTGTTGGTAACGTGGAGCTTGCGTTTGTAAAAGAATATAATAAGTTCGTAGATTTGGACCATCGTTATTCAGATAGCGATGTACCCCCAGTTCCTGTATAAGTATAAACAGTCTCTAAAAGGAGACTGTTTTTTTGTTTGCCTGAACTACTTATTACTATTCAAAATCTAGAGCAAGCAAAAACTCAAAGCTCACGTCAGTTTTAACGAACGATTAATGATATATAATTACTATTGTTCGTGTTTTGTGTTGACATTGTTGGTTTTTATTGTTAGAATTACGCTGTTACTTAATAAAAAACAAATAATTATATAGTGGAGGTGCATCATGTCCTCAGTAGTAGTAGTTGGAACGCAGTGGGGCGATGAAGGAAAAGGTAAAATCACTGATTTTTTATCGCAAAATGCCGAGCTTGTTGCTCGCTATCAAGGTGGTAACAATGCAGGGCATACAATAAAGTTTGATGATGTCACATACAAATTGCATTTAATTCCTTCAGGTATTTTTTTCAATGAAAAGACATGTGTATTAGGAAATGGAATGGTTATTGATCCAAAAGCATTCGTAGCGGAAATTGCTTACTTACATGAACGAAATGTGTCGACTGATAATCTCCGTATAAGCAACCGTGCGCATGTCATTTTACCTTATCATTTAAAAATGGATATTCTTCAGGAAGAAGACAAAGGTGCTAATAAAATTGGCACAACGAAAAAAGGAATCGGCCCGGCGTATATGGACAAGGCTGCACGAATCGGTATACGTATTGCTGATTTATTGGACAAAGAAACCTTCCGGACGAAACTTGAGCAAAACTTAAAAGAAAAAAACCGCTTATTCAGTAAAATATATGAAGTTGATCCAATACAAGTTGAAGATATTCTAGAAGAGTACTATGAATATGGGCAACAATTGGCCAAATATGTTTGCGATACTTCTGCCGTATTAAATGACGCACTTGACGGTGGTCGTCGCGTGTTGTTTGAAGGTGCACAAGGAGTTATGCTTGATATTGACCAGGGGACATACCCGTTTGTTACATCATCGAATCCAGTTGCTGGTGGAGTGACGATTGGCTCTGGTGTTGGTCCCACTAAAATCGATCATGTTGTAGGAGTGTCAAAGGCCTACACAACCCGTGTTGGTGATGGTCCGTTTCCTACAGAATTAAATGATGAGATTGGTGAACAAATCCGTGAAGTTGGCCGTGAGTACGGTACAACAACAGGAAGACCGCGTCGTGTTGGCTGGTTTGATAGTGTTGTTGTTGGTCACGCACGTCGTGTAAGTGGTATTACGGATATATCATTAAATTCACTTGACGTTTTAACTGGTATTGAAACGTTAAAAATATGTGTTGCTTACAAGTATAAAGGTGAAATTGTTAACGAATTTCCGGCAAGCTTGAAAGTATTAGCTGAATGTGAACCAGTATATGAAGAGATGCCTGGATGGACTGAAGATATCACAAACGTTAAAAGTATTCATGAGCTGCCAGTTAATGCAAGGCACTATCTGGAGCGAATATCACAATTAACTGCAATACCATTATCCATTTTTTCTGTCGGACCGGATCGTTCACAGACTAATGTTGTAAGAAGTGTTTATAGTTAAAAAATAGTCCAAAAGAAGCAAAGAGGCTGGGACAAAAATGTCTTAGTGAAAGTAAAATCCGAACTATGATTCGAATTCTTGAAATAGAATTCGAATTAGTTCGGATTTTTTTGCAGTTAAGAAAGCATAACTTCTTTCTTACTGCATAAGTGCAACTGTGGCATTCACCAAAATGCTTGGTGAATTTCGGGTTTTCTAATGTTGCTGATTAGATATAAAATGCGAAGTAGTGTTAGATCCAACCATTGAATATGAACAATCTAAACATTCTATCCTATTATTATTCGTCTTTAAAGTGGGAAGCTTTAGTTATATCCTTGTATCTTTTTGGTAGTTAATATTGTATAGTACTTTCTAATCAGACGGAATGTTCTGAACTTTCCTCTTATCAGGAAAGTTCATCAATAAAATCTATTAAAATAAGGACAAAATTTGAACTGTTTTCTAGCATTTTGAGTAAAAATTTACATTAATATCCATTTTTTGGTGAATTTGAGCTATTGTTGTCACTATTTCTGTAATATAACTGTAAAATTAGGAAGAAAAAAAGATGCAAAATGCACTGAAAGTTACATTTTACACCTGCAAGTCGGAAATTAACGGCGATTTATGTAAATTTATGGAAGTTATTATACATTTACTTTACATTTGCCTAGACTCTCTTTCATTATCTACTATAACTATGGTAGATTAGACAATGATATGAGAAAGTCTTTTGACCTAGAAATTAATTATTAGAAAACCTTGGCAGTTATTTTTTTAACTGCTAAACAGATATATATATATGGCAAGGGGGAATACCACGTTGTTTAAAAGGAAAGAAAAGCCTGTAAGCAACATATCAAATAGGCGAAGTAAATTCAGCATGCTGAAAAAAGTCGCAATTATGACATGTGTCGGTCTGTCATTTACATTTACAACAGCATATGCAGATGATGATAGTGACTCTTTAGAAACTATTTTCCACGTTTATGTAGATGGTAAACATATTGGAGAAGTTAGTGATAAAGAAACTGTCCAGGACATTATAGATACAAAGGTTAGCAAAAAGAGTGATGAGTTTGCGAACTTATCCATAACGGTTGGTGAAAAAGTGTCGCTTGTGTCTGAGCATGTGTTTGACCCTACATATAATAAGGATAATGTAGAAAAACAGCTTAAAGAAGGTCTTTCAGCTAAAGCAGAAGCAGTTCAGTTAAAAATTGCCGATGACACGGTGGGCTTTTTTAAGGACCAAAAAACCGCTGATAAAGTATTAAAAGCTTACAAAGCAAAATATGTCGATGACAAGGTACTTGAAAAACTGACAAATAAACAAAGTGACTCTGACAGTAAAGATAAGCCAAACAAGAATCAGCAAAATGAAAAATCGGATCTTGCTCTTGGTGACTCTATCATTAAAGACGTAACTCTATCAGAGAAAGTTTCATTTTCTAAGAAAAAAGTTAAACCGGAAGATGTACTGAATGTGAAACAAGGGCTGAAAATGCTTGAAAAAGGTACTTTAGAAGATAAAGTACACAAGGTCAAAAAAGGTGAAGTACTTGGTAGTATTGCAGACAAATATGACTTGTCGGTTGAAAAATTACTGGAATTAAATAAAAAGTTAAAAGAAGATGCTGTTCTGCAAATTGATCAGGAAATTCATGTGACAGATTATCAGTCGTTTGTTGACGTTATCGTCAACAAAGAAAAAGTAGTAGAAGAAACAATTGACTATGAGACAGAAATAAAAGAATCAGATGACATGTATAAAGGTGATAAAAAAGTTAAGCAAGAAGGACAAAAAGGCAAGAAAAAAGTCCATTATGCACTAAAAATAAAAAATGGAAATATAGTTAATAAAGATACAGTGACTGAAAAAATAATAAAAGATCCAGTAAAAAAAGTTATTATTAAAGGAACTAAAGTTGTACCATCACGCGGGACAGGTGAACTACACTGGCCAGCAGTTGGTGGGTATGTCTCTAGTAATATTGGTATGCGTTGGGGGTCAATGCATAAGGGAATGGACATAGCACAGCCAAGCAATCGTTCTATTTTAGCTGCTGATAACGGAACAGTTGTATCAGCTGGCTGGGACAGTGGCGGTTATGGCAATAAAATAGTTATTAATCATAATAACGGGATGAAAACTATTTATGCACATCTTTCATCCATAAGTGTGAGTCCAGGCCAGACGGTAGAAAAAGGCAGTAAGATAGGGGTAATGGGGACAACAGGAAATTCAACAGGTATACACCTGCACTTTGAACTTTACAAGAATGGTTCCCTGCAAAACCCTCAAAAACACTTGTAGAAAACAAAAGTAGAATTAAGACTGACTCCACAGAATTAGGAGTCAGTCTTTTTCATATGCAAGACATTTGAGCCAAAGTACGATAAAATAGAGCAAAGGAACGCTGAAAAGGATGTGACTAAAATGAGTCAAAAGATTTTAGTAGTAGATGATGAACAACCAATTGCAGACATTTTAAAATTCAACTTAGAAAAAGAAGGCTATCAGGTAGTTGTCGCTTATGATGGCGATGAAGCAATTGATCTTGCAGAGGAAGAAAAACCTGATTTAGTTCTATTGGATATAATGTTACCAAACAAAGATGGAAATGAAGTATGCCGTGAAATAAGAAAGACGCAATCGATGCCAATTATTATGCTAACGGCAAAGGACGCTGAGATTGACAAGGTGTTAGGATTGGAGCTTGGAGCAGATGACTATGTGACAAAACCCTTTAGTAATCGTGAGATAATCGCAAGGGTTAAGGCAAATTTGCGCAGACAGCAGCAATTACCTGAAGACGCGGTTAAAACCACCAAGAATATTGAAATTGGAAGACTTGTAATACACCCGGATGCCTATGCAGTTACCCGTGACGGAGAACAGATGGAATTGACGCATCGTGAATTTGAGCTGTTGCATTACTTGGCTCGACATACCGGACAAGTCATGACACGTGAACATTTACTTGAAACGGTATGGGGCTATGATTATTTTGGTGATGTACGTACAGTAGATGTTACCGTAAGACGCCTTCGTGAAAAAATTGAGGAGAATCCAAGTAACCCAATGTGGATTGTTACACGTCGTGGTGTGGGATATTATTTACGTAAGCCCGAACAGGAGTAGGTTTTATGCATAAAGTAGGTTTTTTCCGTTCGATACAATTAAAATTTATTATTATTTTTATATTGCTGCTACTTGTCGCAATTCAGGTTATCGGGTCCTATTTTGCAAAAGAATTGGAAGATGAGCTGGTTAAAAACTTTGAAGAATCTATTGAATCGACGGTTGATATCTTACAAGTGAACATGAAACAGGCATTCAGCAAAGATAGAACTGAGGACGGAAGTGGTCCGTCACTTCAGCAAGAAGTTCAGGATATTGTCAGAGTAAACAACACCGACAAGATTATTAAAATTCAGGTTGTTGATATGCAAAGTAGAATTATCGCTACAAGTAATAGTTCGAGCGGCAGTAATCTTGAGAAAAAAACAACAAGTAACTTTATTAAGAATACAATACGGTTCGGTGTTCCTGATTCTGACAAGGTATATAATACGGAAAGAAATCTAATCTATCGAAGAACTGTCCCCATCACAAATGATGAAGAGAAGCAGGTTGGTGCTCTTTATATAGAGTCCTCGATCAATGGTGTATATAATCAGATGGAGGATATTAACAACATCTTTCTGCGAGGGTCTATATTAGCAATAACGGTTTCAGCCTTTTTGGGAATTCTGGTTGCCAGAACCATTACAAAGCCAATTTTGGAAATGCGTAGACAGACACAAATAATGGCAAGAGAAGACTTTTCTCAGAAAGTAAATGTATATGGGTCGGATGAGATTGGTCAGCTTGCTGTATCATTTAATGATTTAAATGCAAAATTGAAGCACTCCAGGGCTTTAACGGAAGAGGAACGCCGAAAGCTAAGCTCCGTGTTATCCAGTATGTCCGATGGTGTCATTGCAACCGATAAGTCAGGGGCAGTCACATTGATGAATGATGCAGCTGCAAGACTTATTGGTCGCAGTCCTGAAGAAGCACAAGGGGAATTTTTACTTGATGTACTTGAGTTAGATGAAAAAACAGTAGATATTTCTGATTTACCGGATAGTGGTTCTATGATTATTGACTTCAGTGACCAGGATAATTTCTTTTTAATTCGTGCAAACTTCTCTACTATTGCGGATGACGAAGCGGATATTACAGGGTTTATAACAGTGATTAGTGATGTTACCGAACAGCAGAAAGTCGAGCAGGAGCGCCGTGAGTTCGTTTCAAATGTGTCACATGAGTTACGGACACCACTTACAACGATGCGCAGCTACATTGAGGCACTAACAGAAGGTGCATGGGAAGATAAGGAAATTGCACCTAAATTCTTAAGCGTTACCCAAAACGAGACAGAACGCATGATCCGAATGGTGAATGACTTGCTGCAACTTTCTAGAATGGATGATAAAGATTATTCACTACAGAAGGAAAAAACTGATTTTATCACATTCTTCCATCATGTAATAGATCGATTTGATATGAATGTATCAGAAAAAATAACCTTGCAGCGTGAATTGCCGGATAGCCAGTTCCATGTATGGATGGACAAAGACAAAATGACCCAAGTTCTTGATAACATAATATCGAACGCTATTAAATATTCACCGGAGGGTGGAACCATTCGTTTTAGTGTGGTGAAGCAGAAGAATCAAATGCTGGTAAGTATTGAGGATCAAGGTATGGGTATTGCGTATGAAAAGCTTGATAAAATATTTGAGCGTTTTTACCGTGCAGACAAAGCCAGAACACGTAAGCTTGGTGGGACAGGTCTTGGTCTTGCAATAGCGAAAGAAATGGTTGAAGCACATCATGGTAAAGTATGGGCCAAAAGTCAAGAAGGTAAAGGGACAACCATTCTCTTTACACTTCCGCTAATGAATAAGAAGCGGAGGGGTAAAAAATGAAGCTTGAAACGATAAAGTCATATATATTAATAATTTTGGTCGGGGTAAGTCTTCTGCTTACATTTGCTTTATGGAGTTATCAGCCTCAATACCCGACAGTAAAAACAGAAGAATTTGTTGACAGTGTTGACCTTGGAGGCGAAAAAGAGAAAACATTGGAACTGATTGAACCAAAATCAATTATTTTTGAGAATAATAATAACTACTTCAGTTTTACGGAAGAAACGGACCGTCAAACATTTTATGCGGACATGCATGAGTGGGTTCTCTATGAGTTTCAAACTAATAACGTCAGCGAAAGACCATCAAGGGAAAATCAGTTGGAAATTATATTTCCAGAATCACTGTCGATGGGATTAGCGGGAGAATTGTTCACATTTAATGAAGATGTTACGTTGCCAGACTGGAAATTTGACCGGCTGTATATAACTTTTAATACGAATTCTTCTTCGCTGAACATTATATTCAGGTCAGCAGATGGTCAGCAGCAAGCAACAGCAGTAGTCAATAATCCGGATAAATATGAGGAATTATGGGGTTACCTGACAACATTTGAAGGGTTAAGTGAATATTTACGGGTTGACTTAGCTGGGTCACCAATTTATATCCCTAAAAATAATGTAGTTGTACCTAGCAGATCGATAGCCGTTAGTGATATTAATCAGAATCTGATGATAGATGCATTGTTTACCAATACTGATATTGTAAGAGGAACTCAGGTCAATCCAAATGAATATTACTATACGGATAGCACACGGGGAATTATGCATGTCTATCAAAATGGAAGAACAATGGAATTTCAAAATCCAATTCAGTCGCCATATCAGCAAATGAGCCAGAATGATCTTATTGAACGGAGTAAATCAAACATTAATGAGAACAATGGATGGACTGATGAATTTAACTTGATGAGTATTAATACAGTATCAAATACGATCAGCTATCAAATGTATTATCAAGGTTTTCCAGTATACAGCAATACCAATTCATCCATTATTCAACAGCAATTTCGAGGATCAGAACTAAACTATTACAGCCGTCCGTTATTCACATTGAACAACCTGCTTGGCGGTGATGACACTGTCGAACTACGATCCGGCAGTGACGTAGTCTTTTATTTAAAAAATACCACAAGATATAGCATGGAAAATATTACGGATATAAAAGTCGGTTATCTTTTGACATATCGAAACAGCGATGATGCAGTCACATTAGACCCAGCGTGGTTTGTCCATCATAATGGCAGCTGGCAGGAAATAAATTTTGAAGAGATAACACAGCAAAAAGGGGGGAGTTGAGGATGCAATGGAAACAGATCAAAACGTTATTTATCCTCTGCTTCCTCGTTTTAAATGCTTATTTGTTATTTATGTTCTTCGATAAACTGGAAGAATTGGATTATGGGTTAGCTGAAGACAATGAAGAAGCTACGTTCAAGGAGCAGCTTGAAAATGAAAATATAAAAATAAGTGCTGATTTACCTGCAGAGGAGTTGAATGAGTCCTATATATCGGCAAATCAAAAGTCGTTTACTGACAAAGAAGTCGAATCGTTGAATGGACTTGGTAATCAGCAATCAGAGGTTATAAACGGAAATTTTATCGTGTCCCAATTTGAAGAACCTGTTACGATACCTGAAGGAGCAGATAATAATTTAATAACTGAAATCGTAAAAAGTAAAATTCTCTTGGAGGAAAACTATACGTATGGTACGTGGAATAAGGAAATGAATGTACTGGTTTTCTTCCAGAAAAAAAGAGATCTTCCAATTTACTATAATCAAAATGGAATTGTTGTTGTATATCTCAATAATAGTAATGAAATGATTTTCTACACGCAGACAATGTTGGGAGAGGCTGAAACGCCCACAGAGGAAAAGTCACTCATTAAACCTATTGATGCAATAAAGGTTTTATTTGATGGAGACAGACTATGGCCTGAGGATGAGATAACCGATGTTAATATGGGATTCCATCAACGAATACCGTTGCCCAATGGTCAACAATTATTCGCGCCGACATGGACAATAACCGTTAATGGGGAAAAAAACTTTTATGTAAATGCTATGGAAAATCTGGTGTTTTCCAGTGATGAGATGACATTTTTAACTGATTATATATCGTATACAAAAGAAACACTTCAATCACTTAAAGATGATAATGAAGTAAAAGAATATGTTTTAAATCATTTAGATACAATTCCAACAGATAATCGGAGTGATACAGAATGACGTTACGTTTTAGTGTGCTCGCTTCAGGAAGTACGGGAAACGCCTTTTATATAGAATCAGACAAGCAGAAGCTATTAGTTGATGCAGGGTTAAGTGGAAAGCAAATGGATCGGTTGCTTGGAGAAATTCAGGTTAATCCTTCAAGCCTAACAGGAATTCTCGTAACACATGAGCACAGCGATCACATTAAAGGTCTTGGAATAATAGCTAGAAAATATAATTTACCTATTTATGCAAATGCTAAAACATGGAAGGCAATGGAGAATTCTATTGGCTCCATATCAGTGGATCAGAAATTTCATTTTAATATGGAAGAAGTAAAAACATTTGGTGATATTGATGTAGAATCATTTGGGGTTTCTCATGATGCTGTAGAACCAATGTTTTTTACATTCCGTCAAAATGGCAAGAAAGTAGCGCTAGTAACAGATTTAGGCTATGTATCAGAGCGGATTAAGAAAACAGTTGAAGATGCGGATGCCTATATATTTGAAGCTAACCATGACGTAGGAATGCTCCGGATGGGTCGGTACCCTTGGAATGTAAAACGACGCATACTAGGTGATAACGGTCATGTTTCTAATGAAGATTGTGGAATTGCTTTAAGCGACATAATTAGTAACCGGACAAAGCGTATTTATTTGGCCCATTTGAGCCAAGATAACAATATGAAAGATTTGGCTCGCATGTCAGTTGATGGCATGCTGCAGGAGCGTGGCATTAAGCTGGATTTATATGATACAGACCCAAAAACACCAACCACTTTATATGATGTTGGTTAATAAATCTGCAATTTTGGTAATACTATAGAAATAGCTAACGATAAAGATCTTTGTTCGTAGTATGATATAAACTGCGAAGGAACTGCCGGAATAATCTCTATAAACTCTCGTCTCGCCGTCCGGGGTCGCTACGGGCGGATGCGCACCTTAGGGCACGACCTCAGCCTCCTCGAGAAGACCACTCTGCGGGGGCTTCGGAAACGTGCTATTTCCGCGGGAGTCACCGCCCTCCGCTCACCCGGACTAGTGTAGTGTTGTCACACATTATCCTATAGCGATTCCTACCCGAATCAACAGCGTAGGAAATACACGTAGAATCCAGTGGGAGCTGAGGCATAATAGCACTCAAACTTTTTAAAAAGTACTTCGCATTTTATATCAATTGCCAAGCTTAAAAGAACAGAGCCTTTAAGAAAAAGGGGATGGTTCAATGGGTTATTTTGATGATGACTATCAGCCTCCAGACCAAAATAATAAACGAAGCCGATGGTTGGTTCCTGCTCTAGCAGGAATAATCATTGGTATGGTTATTATTTTGATTGCTTTACCCACCTTGTTGAAATCAGATGTGTTACCAAAAGCATGGACTGCTCCAATTGAAACTGCAAGTGACAATACAGCCAGCAAACCAGAATCGAGTGGTTATGTTTCCGTTGATGTTTCAACTCAAGTTACAGATGTTGTTGAAAATGTCTCTCCTGCTGTAGTAGGTGTAGTCAATATCCAGCATCAAGGTAATTTCTGGGAACAACAGGGCGGAAAAACTGGTCAGGACAGCCAGAATCAAACAGGTACAGGTTCAGGGGTTATTTATAAGAAAGCAGATGGTTATGCTTACGTTATAACGAATCATCATGTAATAGATGGAGCGGATACGGTTGAAGTAGTTTTATCCAGTGATAAACATGTAGAAGCAGAAATACTTGGCAGCGATTTGTTCTCCGACTTGGCCGTATTGCGAATGGATGGGAAGCAAGTTCAGGAACCCATTGAAATGGGAACATCCGAAAACGTTAAAGTAGGCGAACCGGCAATTGCAATTGGAAATCCACTAGGGATGATGTTTTCCGGATCTGTAACACAAGGAGTCATAAGTGGAAAGCAGCGAACAATACCACAGGATTTTAATCAAGATGGCCGTGCTGACTGGCAGGCGGAAGTAATCCAAACAGATGCGGCAATAAACCCGGGTAATAGCGGTGGAGCTCTAATTAATATGAACGGAAATTTGATTGGAATTAACTCGATGAAAATCAACCAGGAAGCTGTAGAAGGAATCGGCTTTGCAATCCCGATTGATGCTGCCAGACCAATTGTAGAAGAGCTTGAAAAAACGGGGAAGGTTACCAGACCTTACTTAGGTGTTGAAATTTATTCACTTGAAGAAGTACCACAGACAGAATGGGATGATACCTTAAATCTTCCTGAAGGTGTAAATGGTGGGGTTTATGTATGGAGTGTTGAATCACTATCCCCAGCAGATAAAGCAGGAATTGAACGGCTTGACGTAATTGTCGCAGTTGGTGGCAAGGAAGTAATGAATATCATTGATTTAAGAAAAGTTTTATACCAGGAGAAAGAAGTAGGTGATTCATTAAAGGTTACCTATTACCGAGATGGAGAAAAGAAAGAAACAACAATTAAACTAGGAGAACAACGAAACTAAAGGCTAACTTCCAAGTTAGTCTTTTTTTATGGCTGTTTTCTATAATTTTGTTGTTTCTGAACAAAAAAAATAAAATGCGATGGTAAAGAGCAATAAAGTTTGCTAAAAGATCATTGTTTATCCACAGACTGTGAATAGATTGTTTATAACATCAATATATTGTACGGAACATTTATTCTATAACTAAATGAGTGCGAACATTTGTGCATATGTGGATAAAATTGTGGATAACTAGGCCGACTACCTTCTAATAATTGGAAAGGTGCGTTGTTTAAGGCGGATCGCCAGTTAAAAGAACATTATCCTTTTTTAAAGGAAGTGGACAGCATTTCCCTTCAAAAGTCCGTAGATTCTGACTGACTGCTTACTAATGGTATTACAGAACTGAAACAATGAGTGCCCCACTGCGGCAGGCAATGGGACTGGATTTAAAAGTATTGGATCATATTATTACGTTTACAGAAGAGGTTGTTGTAGGAGTTATTGGTGCTATTTTTGTTGTGTTTGCTACCATAAAGTTTTCCAACGCTGAATCGTAACGTACTAGGTAAGTGTTTTGCCTGGTGCGTTCTGCCAAAGCAGTATGAGCAAGATAAGCATGACAATGTCAAGCCTTGCTTCAAATGCAAAGGAAAGAAATCCTTGGTTTGTAGTTAAGATAGGCAGTTTTGTAAGGAAAATAGCTGCTAAAATAATAAATATAAGTGCTGCGGTAGCGCGTTTAAGATACATTTGGCTAACAATCAGTGCACCGCACACTATTTCTGTGATGGCAACGAGAAAAAGAATTGTTTCCGGATATGGTAATCCTAAATTACTGAAAACTATTTTAAAGTCATCAACGAGTAACTTAAGAATTCCAGTTGTAATAAATACGTAGCCTACTGCATAACAAATCCAATTTATCACAGGTAATTTCTTCATAAGTAGTTCACCTCCAAAAAGTTTATATGTAATCATATGCAAGAACATAGACAACCTTGACAACCTTTTTCGGTGGCAAGTCCTCTTTATTGCCAAGCTTGTTAATTAGACTTATAATTCCTTTAGATTAACTTAAAAAGGAAGTGCAACTCTTGATTCGACGTTTTTTTGCTTACTACAAGCCACATCGGCGTTTATTTATTATTGACTTTACAGCGGCAGTATTTGTTGCGCTATTGGAACTTGCTTTTCCGATTGCAGTCCAGGAATTTATTGATAGATTATTACCAAAAGACAATTGGGATTTAATTATCATAGTCAGTATTGGATTATTACTGATTTATTTACTTAGTACTTTCTTGCAATATGTTGTAACGTACCTTGGTCATAAACTTGGAGTCAATATTGAAACGGATATGCGCCAGGACTTGTTCCATCATGTCCAACGCCAATCATTTCGTTTTTTTGATAATACAAAAACAGGACATATAATGAGTCGGATTACTAATGATTTATTTGATATAGGAGAGCTGGCACACCATGGGCCAGAGGACTTTTTCATTGCGATTATGACATTTGTTGGCGCATTTTGGTATATGTTCTATCAGAATGCACAGCTGGCATGGATTATTTTAATTGCCGTACCGTTTTTAATCTTTCTGATTGCTTACAGTAACATTAAAATGAATAAGGCCTGGCGGGCAATGTACCATGATATTGCCGAGGTGAACGCACGGGTTGAAGACGCTGTTTCAGGCGTCAGAGTTGTACAATCATTTACAAATGAAAAATTTGAGATGGAACGTTTCACAAAGGATAATTACAGTTTTCGTAAAGCAAAAATTGGAGCATACAAAGTAATGGCATTTGTCCATTCGAACATATACATGATGATGCGCCTGATCGTTATAATCGTGTTGGTAGTTGGTGCGTGGCTTAGCTTTAACGATGAAATTACAACCGGCGAACTAGTTGGTTTTGTATTGCTTGTTAATGTGTTGTTCAAGCCGATTGAGAAGATTAGCGCCTTGCTCGAGTTATACCCAAAAGGAATGGCAGGCTTTAAACGTTTTACCGATTTATTGGACATAGAGCCAGATGTCGTTGACCATGGCAGCGCAAAGCCAGTCAGTGCACTAAAAGGAAATATCTCATTTGAGGACGTTACGTTTGGTTATGAAAAAACGCATGCGCCTGTTCTGAAGTCCCTCAGCCTAAACATTCGATCAGGGGAAACCGTTGCATTTGTCGGACCGTCTGGGGCTGGTAAAACAACGATTTGTTCACTTATTCCGAGATTCTATGATGTTGATGATGGGAGCATTAAGATTGATGGACTTGATCTTAGAGATATGACGAAAGAATCGTTACGACATCAAATAGGTGTTGTGCAGCAGGATGTATTTTTATTTACCGGCACATTAAGAGATAATATTGCCTATGGTAAGCTTGATGCAACTAACGAGGAAATTGAGTATGCTTCAAAACAAGCACATATGGAGGAATTTATACAAGAACTGCCGGATGGCTATGAGACGCAAGTTGGTGAACGTGGCTTGAAATTATCAGGAGGTCAGAAACAGCGTATTGCGATTGCACGCATGTTTTTAAAAAATCCACCAATCCTGATTTTAGATGAGGCGACATCAGCCCTGGATACAGAAACTGAAACGATAATCCAAAAAGCATTAACAGAACTTACAAAAGACAGAACAACATTAATAATTGCCCACCGATTAGCGACAATTAAGAATGCAGATAGAATCATGGTTGTAACCAAGGATGGTATTGAAGAAGAAGGAAGTCATGAAGAATTATTGAAGCGTAATGGAATATTTGCTCATCTGCATAAGGTACAGATGCGGTAAGTAATAAGAGGACTCCAGTGCTAAATTAGATTAGGCACTGGAGTCCTTTAGGTTTTGTTGTGTTTTATTTTTTTAAAAAGATTCGTCATTCCTAGGGCAATAAATACTATTACAATGTCAATCAGGAATAAATATACCAGATTCATGCCTTTGTGCATCCTTAACAGTTCAACAGCTGCAGAAATTCCTCCAAATCCAAATGCAAATATAAAGGATCCAATAATGGAATATATGTAGAAGTTTTTTCCGTTCTTGATACAGTATTGATATAGTAGCATAAAAGTAACCGGAAATAGTACTGCTGTCACAGTGAATGCCTGTGGCAATAAATAAGAAACGCTATGCGGGTGATTGAGATAATTATTTGAGGTTAAGTAGCCATCAACATATAGCCAAAGTATGTGTACAGAATAACCATAGAAACATACTTCGAAAAATCTTTTCTTGTCTAACACGAAAAATAGTATAATGAGTGGTAGCAGAATAGCAGCCACATTAAACCAAAAATACCACGTACCCATATTTGAATACATGTTCCAATGTTCGGTAATGAGATTACCAAGCTGCTCCTTCGTTTCGTAAATTTTAAAATAAAGTTCTTTTTCATTCATCGATTGGCCACCTCAAGACATAAGTAATCACAATTGTAGTCTTAGTTAATGAAGTGGATTGTATACGTGCAATGATGTATTTGGGTTGTTGTAATTGATATGAGGAGTTATCCCCAAAATCCTGTGGATAGACTGTGCATAAGTTGTTGATTTTAGGTGATTAGGATAATTATTTGTTAAACTGAGGATAACCATCAAATTATTTATAAGGAGGAGAGATAATGGAACGGTTAAGTGAAGAGCAAATCACAAAGGAATTGGCAAATTTGCCTGATTGGAAACGACTTGATGAAAAGTGGATTGAACGCAAATACCGCTTTAAAGACTTTCTAAAGGGTGTACGGTTTGTTGATCAGATTGCAGAATATGCAGAAGAAAAACAGCATCACCCTTTCATTTCGATAGATTATAAAGTTGTCACAGTAAAAATTTCATCGTGGCAAATGAAGGGGCTAACGGATTTGGATTTCGAGATGGTTAATCACTTTGACAAACTTTATGATAAGGCAGATAAATAAATTAACATAACATTTTGTCGATATTTCCCGGGAAATGACGAATCCCCTCTGCCTTTAGCCAGAGGGGTATTATAATAGAGCCTAGGTTAAACCAATCCTTTCAACAAAATCATCAATTGCTCCATAAAAATGCTCGACACCATGTAAATAGTAAAACGTTGATGCAGTAGTTTTATCTATCATGTCAGTAGAATAAATATAAACACGTTTATCTAATGCAAGTGCCATTCCTAACTCTGTGTGACTGCCCTTACCGCCAGGAAGCAAAAGAATGAAGAAGTCACAGTTAAGAACTGCTTCTTTTTCGAGTATGCCAATTCTACTGAGTTCTCTCTCAGTTGTTGCTCGCTCGTTCCTTGTCCAATCATATGTAAGGTTATAACCCCTGGACTGGAGCTTTTGTGTAACATATTGTACTTGCTCTTTATTCGCAAATTCTGAAGCCACGTAGAAATTCATCGGTTACGACTCTCCCACTCACTTGCAAGCTTTCCATAAATAACATGGTCCACATAGTGATTGTATAGCCACTCTGCCTGACGTATTTGTCCCTCTTTTACAAAACCAAGCCGTTCAGGAATTGCTCTGCTTCGTTTATTTTCATAAGCAGCACGAATTTCTACGCGGTTCATTTCGAGCGTATGGAATGCATAATCGATCAAGCCGCTTGTAGCACGTGTCATAATCCCAAGGCCTTGGTAATTCGTCCCAAGCCAATATCCAATAGAAGCAATGCGGTTTCGCCAACTAAAATTATTAAACCCAGCCACACCAGCAAGTGACCCCTTGTAGAAGATTCCTGTCGTCATACCCTTATTCTCATCATAGCTTTTCAGAGTGGAATTAATAAATTCTTTTGAGTCAGTAACTGTTGTTGTGTTGTCTACCCATGCGAGCCATTCCCGTAACGAATCCCGCGAAGTATCCGTTAACTGGAATAGAGATTCGGCATCATTGCTATCCAGGAATTTCAAGGTAATATCTTCATCAACTTCATAAAAGAACATTTGGATCACTCCTCTTCTAACGGTTTAAAAATTATTCTATCATAAATATAAGTCCGTTACTTTATAAATTAAAAATAATATAATAAAAAGAGGCCGGGACAAAAGTGTTTCAATCAAGGTAAAATCCAAACTATGATTCAAAATTCTTGAAATAGAATCCGAATATGTTTGGATTTATTTTAGATACTGATTAGATATAAACTGCGAACTAACATGGAAAAATAGCTGAGTGCTATGACACCGCTTCGGAAATACACTTCGCGCACCTAGGGCAACGCTTCAGCTTCCTCGGAAACAAAAACCGCTTCCTGCGGGATCTTCAGCTGTTGCTTCGACGAACAGGACGTTCTAGTACCGGCGTTGGTCACAGGACGTGACCGGTTTTAGCCGGTGACACGCAGGAGTCTTCGTGAAATTCCTCCACTGGGTTTTGCTCACTAGAACTTAAAAAAACAAGATTTTATTAACGGGTTCCTTTTCCTATCACAAACATTAAAAATGTAATGTAAAATGACTATCAAATTGTATGCTAATTTTTTGTTGGTTTAATAGCATTTTCGACTTAATACCTATTAAAATTGCAGTGTAATTTGTACCCCAATTTGTTAGGTAACAGTAGCCAGTGCAAGTCCACATTTTAACCTACCAATTCGTATGCAAATAGACATATATAAAATTACCAATAAATTGGAAATTATTTTATTTTCGCTTGATTTTACAAGGTATTCAGAATATTTATGTTAAAATAAATGCAGCGATTGTGAACCATTACACCTAAACGTAGCAGGTTAGTAAAAAAGGATATTTACATATTAATAACGAATTGGTGATAACACAGTAAAGAAGGATAGTGATTAAAATGAATTCAGACCGTGTATAGACATTCAATAGTGATAAATTATATTCGTAGGGTGATAAGTCGATGATAGGAATAAGTATTGCAACGAAGTGGGAATATGAAGTGACATTAGAATACTTTAGCATAAAAGATAACGAACGTTTCGGTTATCCTTATGGCGAGTATTTCACAAGAATAATTAATGATACTGAACTTGTTTTTTATAGTACCGGTGTAAGAAAAGTAAATGGTGTTGGTGGTAATCAGTATATGATTTCTAAATTTAATTTAACTAAAGTAATCGTTGCTGGAACATGTGCAGGAATAGATGATAAATTCAGTAATTTGGATATTTTTGTACCCGATAAAGCCGTTCAATATGATTGCACAGTAAAAGAAATTGAGCCTCTTATTAAACAATCCTTCATAGTTGATATTGCTCTATCAAAATATGGAAATGAGTTTTATACCGGAACAATTGCCACGGCTGATAAAGCAGTAGTTATGTGGAAGGACTATTTCGAACTTAAAGAAAACGAAATAACAATAGCCGATACAGAAGCGGGTGCAATTGCTTATATCTGTAAGAAGAATGATGTTGAATGCATTATCATTAAAGGAATATCTGATTTTCCAACAGATGAAAGAAACTCTGATAAATTGGAATCGAACATTGAACAAATTGATGTTTATTTAGAAAACACACCCAAAGTTATGAACAAAATATTTGGCGAATATTTAAAAAGATTTATATAAATAAATTTAAAGTTAATAACTATCGTTCTACGTTAGTTCCAAATCCATTATTTTTTGTGCTTACTGTAAATATATTGTAAGACCTTTACACATATCCCTATTATAATAAAGGAAGGAAAGTTGGGGCGGAATACTTTACTTTTAGATAAAAATGGTGAATGGACAAAAAGATAACTCAACTCTTATTAAGCTAAAGGGTGACAAATGTTTAATAAGGGATCGTCGATTTCGTTGATCCTATTTTTATTGCAAGAATTATTGGAATTTTACGTTAAATTGAATATGTGAATAAACTTACTTAAATTAACGCAGCAGTATAGTTGAAGAAGAAAAATTGACAGAATATAGAAACATTTGTGGGTTGCTTTTCATATTTAGAAGTAAACCAACATTAAGGGGGAGTTTTCAGTTAAAAGATTTTTATATTATCTCGGTTGTACAGTTGTTATTGGATTTATTTTTTATCTAGGAGCTAAGTATCAAACTCGATTAAAAGAAGAGGCTGATGTAACATTTAAGTTAACGCCTGTTTTAATTTTCGCAACTATATATCCTATGATTATTGGAGTGCTCTTACGATTGCCCAAATTGATTATTGAGATTAAAGTGAAAAAGCTAAGGGGATTTGATTGGATTAAATTCGTTGCAGTTGGAATTCCAGCACTATTTATAGCAATAGCACCGATATTGATATACAGGAATTTATTCTTTGTAAATGATTTAATATTGTACGGAAATACCACATTAACAACAACAGCAGGTATTGTATTTGGTTATGTATTTATAGACAGTTTTAAAAAATAAAAGCTATTTAGGTAAAGGGTGCTTATCTTGAATAAGGAATTGCACCCCTGTTCCACTAAATAAGGGGAGAAAAATTACTGACATATTTAATTCGTTTTCTATAAAATTAGAAACAGATTAAGAAAGGGGTGCTTCATATTGAATAGACCTGAAGTTATTTTAAATGTCTTCTCTTCTGTTGATGGGAAAATTACCACAGCTCCAGAGAAGAATGTAGCGGAATGGGCCGCAGCAGGGATTGACGGAGAGGCGAATGAAATAACTCACCAACTATACGATGAGTTAAATTGTGATGGTTTAGCATCTGGGAGTGAAAGTTTAATAGTTTGGGGAAAAGATTGGGTAGAGCTTGATAAGCCAATTTACGAGCCTAAAAAATCGAAAGCGTATATTGTTTTTGATGGTAAAGGACGTATTGACTGGTACCAAACGGAAGGGTTATTAGTTGTTACTAAAGAAAACGTCTCGGTTGAATATATTCAACAATTAAAAGAGAAAGGAATCAATCATATATTAGCAGGAACAGGAGAGTTTATAGATTTATCTATTGCTTTAAATAAGCTATATGATATGGGATATAGAAAATTGGGACTTAGTGGCGGGGGTTCAATAAATGGAGCTTTCTTAAGACGGGGTCTGATTGATGAAATTAGTTTAGTAATAGCACCTTTAGCAATAGGAGGTACTGCTACACCCTCAATTTTTGATTCAAAGGACCTAAAAGATTTAGATGATGCGACTAACTTAGAGTTAAAAAATGTGAAACCTGTTGGTAATGGTTCAGTTTGGCTCCGTTATAAGGTGAAAAAATAACTTCTTCAACTAAACAGCTAATGAGTTAGTGCAAAGGGAATTGTGAACAATTCTACTTAAATTAATGGGTGCGTATCTACAACAAGCAGATATGCCTTTTTAATTAACGGACAGTTTAAAGTAAATGGGAAATTTTAATTTGTGTTAGGAGAGATTTGGTTTTGATAAAGATTATTACATCATTGTTAGGGCTATCGATTCTTTTGTTGGTTGGGTGCTCTAATGAAGAGATAGCTAACCATCTTGTATTTGAAGGGAAGAGTGAACATTGGTATCCAAAGTTGGAGATTAAACAATCCAAAGACGAAAATGACTTTGGTGAATACAATTACAGCTTAAGCATGAGAACTGAATATATTGGTGACGACGCTGAAGAATTAGAAAGGACCAAAGATTTAGGTATTAAATGGCATATTGAAAGTGAGGATGATGTAGAGGATTATGGTGGTACATATTCTGATTTCCAAAGTTGGATTGGTAATGCTCCTGGAGGTAGTTTGACGGAAACGAATGCTAGTGAATTTTACACTCCAGAAGATGCAGAAATTAGAATAGTTATTAAATGGGGAAACGAAGAAGAAGTTATTCCATTAGAAAATACGACAATTGAATATAATAAATAAAGTGTTTGTTAAGCTAAAGGGTGCTTTCCTTGAATAAGGAATCATCCTTGTTCCACTAAAGTGGCGATTTAAACGATAAACTGTTATGGAGGACGGAATTATCATTGAAACCCATTAGAAAAGCCTACGGTTATGTAACAAGAATTAAAGATGGAATAACACAAGTATTGGTTTTTCAACACCCGATTATTGAAGCAGGTATACAAATACCAAAAGGTACAGTCAATGACGAAGAAGATACTTATGATGCAGTTATAAGGGAAATTGAAGAAGAAACAGGATTGAAGAATTTTAAGATTGAGAAATTAATTGCCAAAGATTATTGGGAAAATGGTGATGGTGCAATACATAATAGGTTTTTTACAAGATAAATGTATCAGGTATACCAGATAATTGGGTTTACAAACCAATTGGTGGAGGAGATGAAGAAGGGTTAACATTCCGCTTTTTTTGGATTTCCTCTGTAAATGAAGTTGACCTTATACGGGGGCACGGTGATTACTTAAATCTCATTTTAACATAATCCTTGTTCCACTAAAGGTGCTTTCCTTCAATAAAGAAAAGGCATTTCTTGTTCAACTAACGCAGCAGAAGAGTTGAAGAACAAGATTTGAATATAATGCCTTTTGAAACCTATTTGCATAAATGGTCGTATTACTTATAAAGGGGGAGATTTATTTGAAAAATTATAAATTATTAGCAATCGCTTTTTTAACTTCACTTCTATTATTTATGGTTGGATGCACTGAAAACACAGAAATGAAAGCACAAGATGAAAACATACAGACAATTGAAACTGTATTACAGAATGCTGTTATGGGTCCAGATGATGAATTAAAGGAAATATTTAATAGTGAAGAATCTAGCATCGAAGATTTACTGCAATATGATAAAGCCCATTTTGAAGATTATTTTGCAAATGAAACATCCTATAGGGAATTTGTAAATAACAATAATGGTTCTGGAATACTGATTGAAGCAATGAAATATGATTACAACTTTAAAGTGAAAAATATCGAATACGAGAAAACAGAATCTGAAGAGATAATTTATGAATTCACCTTAGAATTACAGTACCAAAAAGAAGGCAGTGAATCATCAGAAGTTGAAACGGTTACTGGTCAAGCAAATTTAAATAAAGAACATAAAATTGAAGATATGTTAATTCGTATAGGTGACTTTTTGGGTTCCTTGAGTAATTAAAGTAATTTCATTAACGGGTGCTTTACTTCAATTAGGAAGGCATTTCTTATTGAACTAACAAAACAGTTTTTTAAAAAAATGGAATTAGGCTTATGGCGAAAATACAAATGTTGTGAATTGGGGGAGTTCAATGAAACGATTCTTAAATCTAAATACGGTATATATTGCAGCAGCAATAATAGTTCTTGGTGTTGTGCTTGTACCTCTAGCAGTGGAAACATATAATCTTCGGACACAAGGGATAAATTACTTTACCACTAACATTGAAGATTATCATAATAATGCACACCCTGTTGAAGGAGAAAATACAATCGAGATTGATTTAAATGATTTGGAGAGTAACAAAGAAAAAGTGCTTTTTCAGGATGGAGAAAACCAAATTTATATGTCTAAAGTAATCGCTCATAATTCAAATGAATATGAAATGTTCTTTAGGTCAAGTGGAAGTTACAGTTTAGGTGGTGCAACACTAGTATCGGGTGTGGAACTCCAACATAATAATGATGATTTAATTAGTAAATTTCAGGCGAAAGCAAAAGCAACGTATAGAGGTGATACTTATCAATTAAGTCCTTCTGAAGATACAAGTGATGTAGAAGAGTTTGGATTTTATTTAGATTTACCAGACAATATAAATCCTGATTTTGAAGAAGAAGGAATGATTGATGTGACAGTTACAAACTTATATGTAAATTTTTGGGCAGAGAAATCATCTTGAACTAAAGGGTGCGATTGCGAAATAAGGCAGTCACTATTTCACTAACGCAGCAGGTTTCTTTAAGAGGGGGAATTGAATTTTCTTACTTAAATAAGCAGGAGGGAAGTAACAGCCCACATAAATATCCAATCTACATTTAATAAATATAGATGAATGGGTATTAAAAAAATTTGTAAATAAAACTCCTAATAATCAATCCGATTATTACTCCAGGAATGACAAACAACATAGGGAGCCAAACTGGACCAAATAGCACCCCAAATAACGTTAATGTTTGGCACAAAACCAATCCTGTGGTGACAGAGTAAGCAGCAAATACAAATGGAAGAAAAGAATATCTATCTTTACCACCACCAGCATCTTTCCAAGCATCCCACATCGCAAAAAAATACAGACACGGATAAAACATTAACCAGCCGTAGTCCGTTTGTTCAATCGATTGTTGAATATTACCTTGAAAACTTAAAATAATCACTTCGTTAAAATTTGCTTGAACGTTGACCAAGAACTCTAATATCAGCAGAACAGTGCCTTTAAATAATTTTCTGTTTAAAAACTGTCCAAATCCAGGTAAAGCAGCTGACCATAATAGTTTCTCAATAGGATTCTTATCCACTCATATCTCCACTATTTCTTTTTCGTCTTTGCAATTTCAATATTATCAATGGATGAAGGGGGTTTTTCCATCCAATTATGTTCAATCATAATATTGGCTCCATCCTCTGCATATTGAACAGCTTCCAAAGTAATACGCATAAACTTTGAACCTAAATCACGTCTTGAAACCGTTCCTAAGGCTACACCATAATATCCAAGAGACATTCCTGATAACATTGATACCTGAAACATCATTAGTTTATCCGAAAAAGGGGCTGTTGTTGATTTTAATACGTCTGAGTCCAATGTTGGAGTTTGTGAAAGGTTCTCTTGATTTAATATTTTAGCCATAAATTCAACTACTTTACTGGCAATATTAGCTCCCCTAACCATATAATTTCGCACTTCTTGTAAACCAGCCGTTTGAGCAAACCCTAATAATAATGCTTTACCAACGGAATTTCGTTCCATATTGTTATAAAAATGCATAATTTCAAGTGCATTCATAGGATGTCTTTCTCCAAACCAACCTGTCAAATAACCTTGTTTTTCAATAAAGTCTACTTTGTCTGGTATTGGAATAGGGGCGGCTCTACTGTATAACCCTTTCTCTAGCAAAACATCTAATGACTTATTATATAAATTTCTTGTTAGGTCAATTGCTTTAGAGTTAAGTTCTTTTACATCTGAACGTGCACAACCAGCGAAAGATGCACCGTAGGAAGTCATCCCGTGCCTCGCCATATTATGAACAAACTTTAAATGGAATGTATCAGAATATAACGCAGGTGCATTAAGATTTAAATCCTCGCTCTCACTAAAACCAACAGGAATAGCGTGATTTTCTTTTTCGTAGATATTTGTGATGTCTTGAATTATCGATTCAGTAATTTCAATAGCAAGTTCTAATACTGAACTAATTTCTGTATCTTGTGTTTTTGCTTTAAAATATTTTAGTACACATTTAGACATACTATTATTCATGTAGCTAGTCCAAAGTGAAGCTACTTCTGATGAAGTAAGACGAATATTGTGTTCAGTTTCCATATATAACCCTCCAAATTTTAATTGACATTAAATAATTTCTCCTAAATAATGAAAAATATAAATTTTAGAGAAGCGAGGGTTGATGGAAATACAAAAGGGTAAGGCTTTAAGTCTTTAAATAACAATAGGTTGTGAATTTTTACACTTAAATTAAAGGGTGCTTTACTTCAATAAGGAGGGGATTGAATGAGAATATTTAATCTTTTAAAAACTAATATCAAGTCGCTCTTTTTTCATTTCATTGTTATAGGTATCGCTGGAATTTTAAATTTGGAAGTTTGGAGCAGAATTGAAAATAAAAACTTATCTCTGGCTGTCTTAATATTTTCTCTGGTTCTGTATTTCAGTTTAGGTTTCTTTTTGACAAATAAAGGTTCCATCGGTGAAAATATCCAGGCTGTTTTCTTAATCCCAATATTGAGTTTGCTACTATATCTAGGTACTTTACTACCTGCCACTGGTTTTGAAGGTTCAATGTTAAATTCTTTTAACTTCTTATATTTTGTAACTATTCAACCATTCTTAAATATAACAGGTATTCCTGCTAATTTTGATTATCCACTGATTTTCGCAATTGTTCCTGCTTTGATGTTATGGCTTGGCTTACAAGTAAAAAATGTCTTTATGAAAAGGGAAAACTCTTCTCATAGATTATTAAACTACCATGAAAATTAACTTCTGAAATAACGAGAAAAAGGCAAAACTAAAGAAGACGCAGCTCATTGGTTTTTTTAAAAGGGAGAGCGCCAAATTCCAAGGTCTATTGAAGTTGAATGATCATATCAAGATGCTTCTGGTTCTATAATTGAAACGGTATACCCTAGGCTTTCTAGTCTTCGAAGTGAATGCCGAACAATAGATTGTTGTTTTTGCTTGTCGAAATAATCTTCGCCTAAATCCACATACATTTCTTTACGAGTTAATAGATAATAGGCAATACGCAATATCGCATGAGCTACTACAATTCCTGCTCGTTTTTTACCTTTTCGTGCAGCAGTTCGGCGATAAAGTGCGCCAAGATAGTTTTTTGATCCTCGGACAGAATGAGCTGCTTCGATTAATGCTGATTTTAAGTATTTGTTTCCATTCTTAGTTTTAGAGGATTTTCGTTTTCCTGCACTTTCGTTATTTCCAGGAACTAACCCTGCCCAAGAACACATTTGCGATGCACTAGGAAATTGGTTTTTAATATCTGTTCCAAGTTCAGCGAGCATTTGTTCAGCCATCCGAGTTGCTATTCCAGGAATTGAATCTAAGCGTTCAATATCTTCTTGGTTAATGCTTACTCTACTAGCTACCTCTTGATCCAGCATATCGATTTGTTTAGTTAGAAAGTCAATATGGTTTAAAATAGTCTTTATCATGAGTCTTTGATGATCACTAATATAACCTTGAAGTGCAAGCTTAAGTTCTTCCTTTTTCTTTTTCATTGTTCGTCTTGCAAAGTTTGATAGTATTTTGGGATCGTCTTCGCCTTCGGCGATTGCTCGAAGCATATCACGAGCAGACACTCCCATAACATCGGAAACAACAGAACCAAGTTTGATATTAGCTCCTTCTAATACTTTTTGAATCCGATTATGTTGTCTAGCGCGCTCTTCAATAATGCTTCGGCGATAACGAACAAGTTCACGCAACTCTCGTTGGTTTCGGTCTGGGATGAAACTAGCTCTGAGTAAACCGTGGCGAAGTAGTTTGGCAATCCATTCGGCATCTTTTACATCTGTTTTACGTCCAGGGACAGATTTAATATGTTGGGCATTCACGACAAGAAACTCAATATCTTCTGCTTCTAGTAAATTGACAATAGGTTTCCAGTAGACACTTGTACTTTCCATTGCCACATGAGTACACCTGTGTTCCTTAATCCAATCAACCAATTGAATTAAGAATACCGTTTTAGTTGAAAATGTTTTAATCTCCTTTCCTTCTGGAGTGATGATACATGCAGTAATGTTGTCTTTATGGACATCCATACCACAGGCTCTTTCAATGATTACATCCATTGAAAACATCCTTTCTACGGCATATATTATTGGAGGCTGGTGCAACAACCAGAATAGGATTAATCTACCATGAGTGCTTCCCGTAAGGGAGCGACAATCTGTGATGCACCGTGGTCGAAGGAGTCAGACTAAAGGATGGGCTCTCACGCACCATAGTTGATCGACCTTCCTCTCCCAGCCGTAGAATCCAGTATCGACGGAGTAAACCATTTTCATTCTCTGTGGTGTAGCGCTGATTTTGCGCTACATGTATGACTAACGGGTGCGTTAGTTCAAGAAGCAGTTGAAAATAAATTGAAGAAAAATCTCAGTTCAGTGAACTGAGATTCTTAATTTTTAATTACAAATATCACTACAAGTACGATGCAAATAGTTATACAAATTTAGTTACATTTTAAAGTGTAATTCTACGTTTTGTGATAGGAAACGGAACCCGTTAAGATTTTATATCACCAAACTAGCAGTTGGACTATGCGAGACACCTGTGGGACAGCGATCCTAAGAACCCCACGGAAAGCGAGTATATTCCAACTGCGTGGGTAGAGTGCCACACTAAATGCTACGAATTGGTTATCTATAGTTTACTTCTAAGTTTATATCAACTACGTATTAGATCCAACTATCCTATCCTGTTATTATTCGCCTTAGAGTGGAAAGTTTTAGTTATGTCCCATCCTCTTGCTTTTAATCTATGAAGCCGTTTAAGCCCACCACATCTCCCCAACAGACTCTTTCACCATAACGGGTTTCAAGTTCTCAACAGCTTTGGTGAACCCTTCATCAATGGACATTAATCCATCTTCATGTTCAATGCTAACGACATAATCATAATCCATAAGACGCAATGTGCTGACCATGTCTGCCCATGTTTTGACATCATGGCCAAAGCCAACTGTTCTGAAATACCAGGCACGATCACGCATTTCCGAGTAGTCGGTCATATCGGTTAGGCCATTTCTGTTCATGTTTTGCTGGTCGATTATGGTATCTTTTGCATGGAAGTGGTGAATCGCATTTTCACGTCCCAGAATTTTAATTGCCTCTACCGGGTCAATCCCCTGCCACCACATGTGGCTCGGATCAAGGTTGGCGCCAATTGCTGGACCGCATGCTTCCCGTAAACGCAGCATGTTACCTGGTGTATGGACCGAAAATCCACCATGCAGTTCCAAACCGATCTTCACGTTGTGGGCTATTGCAAGATCATTTTTATCCTTCCAATATGGAATCAGTTTCTGTTCCCATTGCCATTTCAGTACTTCCTGAAAGTCGTGTGGCCATGGGGTAACAGGCCAGTTTGGATACAACGCTCCTTCATGATCGCCAGGACACCCTGAGAAAGTGTTTACAACTGGAACATCAAGCTTGGAGGCTAGACGTATTGTCTTGTTCAATAACTCATCTGCAGGTTCAGCAAATTTCTTTTGGGGATGAAGTGCATTGCCATGACAGCTTAGTGCACTTATTTCTAATCCATATTCCGTGATCTTCTGTTTAAATTGCTGGAGCTTGGTTTCATCATTTAATAGTTCATCAACCTTGCAATGTGCATCCCCCGGAAATCCACCGGTACCTAATTCAATTGTTTCAAGTCCTTTTGAAGAAACATAACGTAACATATCATCAAAAGTCTGATCAGAGAATAACACTGTAAAAACACCTAATTTCAAAGAAAGGACCTCCTTCAATATAATTATCAGAATATACTGCCTTGTAATCCGTTACATTATTAACATATATAATTTATCCTATTAAATCAATAGTTTTATATAAATTAAATTTTTGTATTGACAGATAATTTGATATCGATTACTATAAAAATTGTAAACGATTACAATTAAATAGTAAATTGATATGATGGAAAGTAGGACATAAAAGATGGCAAACATCCAGCAGGTTGCTAAACAAGCAGGAGTTTCCGTAGCAACGGTTTCCAGGGTATTAAATGGGCAAAGCACGGTAACCGCCAAAACAAGAATTAAAGTAGAAGATGCAATTAAAAAATTAAATTATGAACCAAGTTTGCTGGGGAGAAACCTACGAAACTCGGAAAGTCGAATTCTTTTAATTCTTATACCAAAAATTGCAAATCCATTTTATTTGGACATAATTAATGGAATTGAAACTGCAGCACTAAGTCAGAATTACAATATTCTTTTATGTGAAACGGATTCGAATCCTGAGCGGGAGAACATTTACTTTGATCTAGTCAGGAAAAAAATGGCTGATGGAATAATTTCAATGGATCCGGCTGTAAACATTGACACTTTAACTGAACTGGCCGAGCGTCATGCAATTATCCAATGCAGCGAATACTCAGAAGACAGTGGAATACCATATGTAACAATCGATAATGAAGAAGCCGCATATCGAGCAGTAAAACATTTGATTAAAATTGGCCATGAAAATATTGCTTTAATAAATACAGATGAAAAGTACTTATATGCACGGCAACGTAAAGCTGGATACAGGAAAGCATTGGAAGAACATAACATACCGGTCAATGAAGACTACATATATTACACACAGCACTTAGGATTTGAATATGGTCAGCATGCAATGAAGAAAATATTAGGCTCAAAAAACCGACCGACCGCAGTGTTCGCGGTATCAGACCTATTAGCAATTGGATCATTAAAGGAAATTAACAGCTATGGCCTAAGTGTTCCTAATGACATTGCAGTTGTAGGGTTTGATAAGATCGATTTTTCAAACATGACAAATCCAACACTGACAACAATTGCACAGCCAATGCACAGGATGGGCACGATAGCCGCGGAGATGCTGATTGATAAGATAAAAGGTGCAGATGTTGAAAGTATTATATTAGATCATGAACTCGTTATTCGCGAATCTACCTCAGGATAAGGCAACTAAGAGTAGCGCTCTGTTATTGAATAGTATTTTGATAATAGAGCGCTGGCCTTAGATGTTGATGTAATCGATTACATTATAAGGAGAGCGTTTCAATAAAAAACTAAGGGGTGAAATTTGTTGAAGAAATTACTAGTTTTATGTTTGGCATTAGCAGCGGTAATTAGTTTGGCAGCATGTGGTGAAGAAGGAAAAAGTGAAAGCGGAGATGATAGTCTTACAATTGGGATTTCATTGCCATCTGCAACACATGGATGGATGGGAGCATTAATTGAAAATGCGGAAAATCAGGCAAAAGAAATCAAAGAAAGTGAAGGCATTGATTATGTAATGACTAATGCAGCTGATCCAAATAAGCAGGCAAATGATGTTGACGATTTAATCTCACAGGGCGTTGATGTTATTGTGATGCTTCCAATCGAATCAGCGGCACTGTCACCGGTAGGACAGAAAGTTAAGGATGCTGGAATTCCATTAGTAATTGTTGACCGTGAACTTGAAAACGATGCAGCTACGGTTGTTGTTAAAGGTGACAACGAAGGAATCGGTGTGAACGCCGGTAAATATTTTATTGAGAAATTAGATGGTGAAGGTAAGGTAGTTGAAATAACAGGTCCTCCAAGCTCAGTAACAGAGCAGCGCGGTGCAGGATTTAAGGAAGCAATGGATGGTGCTGAAGGGATTGAAATAGTGGCTTCGCAAAGTGGAGAATTCTCAACTGAAACGTCATTAGAGGTTATGTCAAATATTCTCCAGGCACAGCCAGAAATCGATGCTGTATTCACACAGGATGATGGAATGGCTCTTGGCGTCGTTCAGGCAATTAAAGAAGCAGGACGTGAAGATATACAATTCGTAACTGGTGCAGGCGGAGCTAAAGGAGTATTCGAAAGTATTAAAGATGACGGTTTAATTTCGGCAACTTTCCTCTATTCACCAACAATGGTTAGAGATGGTGTGAAAATTGCAGCAGATATAGCGCAAGGTAAGGATCCAGAAGAATCAATGGTGGTAAAAGAAGCAACGAAGGTAACAAAAGAAAATGTTGAGGAGTATTACAACCCTGATTCTAAATTCTAAATAAAGTTAAAGGAAATACAATATGCGGGGATTACCGCTGTTGTATTTCCTCTTTTCCTATAAAAGGAGAGAATTATACATGTCTGCAAATCCTTTCATGACTATGAAAAACATCAAAAAGTCATTCAACAACGTCCCTGTATTAAAAGACGTTTCACTACAAGTGGAGCGCGGAGAGATACATGCATTGCTTGGAGAAAATGGCGCTGGTAAATCAACCTTAATGAACATTTTGGGTGGAGTTCATCAACCTGACAATGGCACTATACAGATGAATGGAAATGCCGTTAAAATGACCAACCCTATTGTATCGCAGCACCAAGGGATAAGTTTTATTCATCAGGAACTTAACGTGGTCTCAGATCTAAGAGTTTATGAAAATATGTTTCTGGGTTCAGAACTTCTCAATAAAATGGGTTTTGTTAAAGTAGAAGAAATGTGCAATCAAACAAGGGATGTACTTGCCAAGTTAGGTGTTGACATTAATCCGAAAGAGTATGTACGAAATCTGGATACCTCGTATAAACAATTAATTGAAATTTCAAAGGCGCTACTACATAATTCCACACTTATTATTATGGATGAACCAACATCAGCATTAGCAGAACATGAAGTTAATCGGTTATTCGAACTCATGAAAAATCTAAAAGAGTCAGGTGTTTCAATTATTTATATTTCTCACAAACTGAAGGAAATAAAAGAAGTCTGTGATCGCTATACAGTACTTCGTGACGGGGAACTGGTTGGCACCGGCAGTCTGGATGATGAAAACCTGGATACAATCACCAACTTGATGGTAGGAAAATCAGTATCCGAAGACCGATTTGTACAAGATCATGAATTTGGGCCGGAAGCATTAGAAGTGAACAACTTAACAGATAAGGATTTCTTTAAGAATATTAGTTTTACTGTCCAAAAGGGTGAAATTGCCGGATTCACAGGATTAGCTGGTGACGGCAGAACAGAGCTGTTTGAAAGTCTGTTTGGTTATCGAAAAAAGTTCACCGGTGAAATTAAGATAAACGGCCAGGTGGTAAATATAAGTCATCCAAAAGATGCATTAAGAGCGGGGTTGGGACTTGTTCCAAAAGATCGGAAGGAAAATGCAATTATTAAGGATTTAAGTGTGGTTCATAATATGAGCTTATCCTCTATGGCACATTTTGAGAAAACAGGCTTTATCCAGGAAAAAGTGGAGAAACGAAAATTTCAGTATTATAAAGATAAATTAAACATTAAAGTAGCTAATCCAGGAGTGACAATTGACAAGCTAAGCGGTGGTAACCAGCAAAAGGTTATTATTGCCAAATGGCTTGAGGTGAATACCGATATTATTATTTTCGATAACCCTACACAAGGTATCGATGTAGGGGCTAAACGGGAGATTTATCAGCATATTATAGATTTAGCTGAACAAGGAAAAGGCGTTATTATTTTATCCTCGGAGGCACCTGAACTATTAAAGATTTGTCACAATATACATGTCATGTACCAAGGTGAAATCACTGCGGAGTTTAAAGGAGAAGAAGCAACAGAAGACGAAATCATGAGTTATGCAACTGGCTCAAAAAGGGAGGTCGTAACAATTGGCTAATACAGAACGAAAAGAAACCAATCATCAAACAAGTCCATCGAATACACCAAGTCGGCTTTCCTGGTTATGGTCAGAATACAGTGTGATAATTGCATTCCTGATTATATTTATCGCTGCTTCGATTATGAGCCCAAGGTTTCTGGACATCAATAACCAGCTTAATATATTAATGCATGTTTCGATTATCGGGATTATTGCATTAGGGATGACCGTTGTTATGCTATCCGGAGGTATTGACTTATCAGTTGGTTCTGTCCTGGCACTAGTTGGTGTAATTACGGTAATAGCACTAAATGCTTCAGGCAGTATTTTTGTGGCTGTATTGACTGCTTTTATAGTTGGATCATTCGCAGGACTACTCAATGGGTTAATGGTCGCCAAGGGGAAAATAGCCTCATTTATCGCCACACTGGGAATGATGGCGTCAGCCCGTTCTATTGCATTATATATTGCCGATGGTGGAAGCATGTCCGGGGAAGTATCCGGATTTACAGCTATCGCGAATTCCGATTTATGGATGATTGATTACCCGATTATTATATTCCTTATTATGACGGCTTTAATATATATTTTAATGCATAAAACACGTTTCGGACGTTATGTATATGCCATTGGCAGTAATGAGAAGGCAGCTGTTTTATCAGCAATTCGTGTTGATCGTGTGAAGCTTGGTGTCTATAGTTTAGCAGGTTTACTTGTCAGTGTGGCAGCAATAATTGAAACATCACGATTGAATTCCATTTCGTCCTCTAGCTCCGGTATGCTTTATGAATTAGATGCTATCGCTGCAGTTATCATTGGTGGAACTCGAATGACCGGAGGCAAGGGAAAAATCATTGGAACATTTTTTGGTGTGCTAATCCTGGGCATTCTTAATAATACGATGAACTTAATGAATGTTTCTCCACACCTTCAAGGGTTGGTAAAAGGTTTAATTATAATTATAGCAGTAGTATTCCAAAAGAGAGAATAGGAGGCGGTCATTTGAATATAAAAGCAGGTGTTATCGGATGTGGTTCAATTGCTAAGTTTCGTCATGCACCGGAGTATAAGGCAAATCCATATGTAAGTGAGATCATTTTTTATGATAGAAACCCGGAGCGGTCAGCAGAATTGGCAGAACTGTTTGACGGAAGCGTTGCAGCAACCGTTGATGAATTGTTAGCAGATCCCTCCGTACAGGTTATTAGTGACTGTTCATCAAATGAAAATCATCACGTTTTTTCAACAAAAGCATTGCTTAGTGGCAAGCATGTCCTATGCGAGAAGCCTATCTCCCTTACAATCGATCATGCAAATGAAGTGGTCGAAGCGCAAAGGAAATCCGGGAAAAAGTTAATGGTAGACCATAATCAGCGATTTACCCGCGCCCACCAAAAAGCCAAGGAAATACTAAACAATGGTGAACTTGGTAAAGTTCTCACATTTAGAACTACTTTTGGGCATCAGGGGCCAGAGCATTGGGGTGTGAACAAAACAAACTCAACATGGTTCTTCAAAAAAGATCGCTCCGGATTTGGTGTTGCAGGTGACTTAGGTATTCACAAGCTAGACCTGATCCATTACTTATTGGACGATGAAATCGAACAAGTCAGCGCTTTTCAAGGAGCGCTTGATAAGGTTGATGAACACGGTAAACCAATTGAAGTTTGTGACAATATTGTTTCCAGCTTGAAGACAAAAAAAGGCCGACTTGGTACAGCAGCCTTTTCTTGGACTTATTATGGGGAGGAAGATAATAGCACAACTATCTATTGTGAAAATGGGATAATGAAAATCTATCATAATCCTGCGTATCAAATTGAAGTGATTACCAAAGATGGTGAACAGGTAAATTATAAACTTGAAACTATCCAAACGAATGATAACCAGACAAATACAGGTGTCATCGACGCATTTATCGATTGTGTCCGTCTTGATGAAGAGCCACTTGTAACTGGCCAAGATGCATTGTCATCACTCAAAGTGGTCCTCGGTATACTGGAAGCCGCAGAGACTAATAGTGTTGTAAAGATTTAAGCGAGCAGCTTAATATTTAATAGTCTGGTTAACTTATCCCCCATCCCTGATAATATCTGGGAGGGGGATTTTTTGGTAGCTAAGAATTCCACCATTAAAATAGTTAATTAAAACCAGATATTATGGACTATATTTTTTTCTGGGCATAGGTGAAAGGAATGATTTTGAAGAAATAAGGTTAAATTAACATGATATTTTAGTATAATTGAAAATATTCAAATAAATGCAAAAGGGTGTGAACAATTTTATGATCACAAAGGGATATATGAGGCAGTTATTTCTGTTTTTCCTTCTGGCAATGGTTATTGTTATGCTCTTTGCCAGTCAGGAGAAACCCTTTGTAACAGCATCTGAAGATACGGCAGAAACAGTAAATGAGAATGATCAGTTAGCGGACAAGCTTGACGAAATTCTCCGTCACGAAAGTCTGGAAGGAACGAGTACAAGTGTCAGTGTTCGGGAAGCCAATACTGGTGAACAACTCTATGCATACTCTGGTGATGAACGCCTTCACCCGGCATCTAATATGAAGCTATTGACAGGTGCAGCTGCTATGGAGACTTTGGGACCGGACTATCGATTTACCACTGAGGTACTGACGGACGGTAATATCAGGGGAAATGCCCTTGACGGGGATTTATATCTGAAAGGAAAAGGTGATCCGACACTGATGGAAGAGGATCTGGATCAATTTGCAAAAGAATTAAGAGATCAAGGCATCAGTGTCATTCAGGGTGATTTAATGGGTGATGATAGCTGGTATGATGATGTCCGTTTGTCACAGGACCTAAACTGGTCTGACGAGCCCTATTACACAGGGGCACAAGTTTCAGCATTATCCTTGTCGCCAAATGAAGATTATGATGCGGGAACGGTTATTGTTGAGGTTTATCCAGCTGATGATGCTGGTAGTAAGCCTGATGTCAGCGTGACGCCTGCGACCGACTATGTCACGATTGTTAACGAGGCCAAAACAGTTCCAGCTGGTGAAAACAAGGACATTTCAATTGAGCGACAGCACGGGACAAATGATATTTTAATTGAAGGAACCATTCCTGTTGATGGGTCACGCTCCAGGTCCTGGGTTTCTGTTTGGGAGCCGACAGGGTATGCACTTGATGTATTTAAAAAATCACTTGAGGAGAATGGCATTAAACTGACAGGCAATTCGGATGTGACAAGAGGGGTAGCACCTGAGGATGCAACTGTACTTGCTTCAAGGAAATCGATGACTCTTGAAGAGCTGTTTATTCCGTTCATGAAACTGAGCAACAATGGACATGGTGAAATTCTCGCAAAAGAAATGGGGAAAGTGGTGCATGGCGAAGGAAGTTGGGATAAAGGACTCGATGTCATTGAAGATGTGGCAGCTGACCTTGGCGTAGACCGTGATACAATCCTTGTGCGGGACGGATCAGGTATGTCCCACAAAAACATGATTCCGAGCAATGAACTTACCAAATTTCTGGCTGCAATTCAGGACAAAAGCTGGTTTCCGGCATTTGAAAACTCCCTGCCGGTTGCTGGTGCACCAGAACGTCTTGTTGGTGGCACACTTAGGTACCGTATGACGTCACCGCCGGCCCAGGATAATGTTGTAGCCAAAACCGGCTCATTAACTGGTGTTTCAACGCTTTCTGGCTATGTCACGTCACAGGATGGAACAGACTTGGTATTTTCCATTATGTTAAATAATTATCTAGGCAATTCGGATACCTCCATTGAGGATTCAATTGCAACAACATTGGCAGAGCATGAATTCCAGTAATAAACAGGGAATCCCAGTATTTGGGATTCCTCTAATTTCGACTGCCTTCCACTTAGCCAAAACCTCATGAAACCCAGCCATCTAAGCGGTTAACTCAGTATTTTTAAATTTCCACAAAATTGTCGATATTTTAATGCCACTTCTCATGCTTGAGAATCGAATCTATTTACACAAAGTATTATTTTTGAAAAAAATAATACAAACAACATTAAATGCCGTTGTTGTACGAGAACAATATAATAGCGATCAAATGCCTGCAACAACTTTAGCGGACATGAGGAACCTTATTTTATGGAAAACAAGCAATAGTAAGGTATAAGTGGACACCAGATACCTTATTTGCTGGAATTACACCTATTTCACTTGGATATATGTGAAATAAGTGCATCTGTGTCCGCGTAACCTCAAAAAGTGCTTTTTTTACCGAAATAGCAGCTCCTGTGTCCGCCAAATAACTGAAAGCAAATAGTGTTTGGCTTGGAATGAACAAAGGCTTGGAGAGTAACCAAGCCCTTATTACAACTGTATTGTGACAAAAATTAGGGAGGGTTTAGCTTGCAATTATCAAGTGTTCGCTTTTCTAATCAGCAACTTTTTAATAGCCTACCTCAACAGCAGTATTTACGATATACATTAAATCATTGTCATCCTGTTTATCTTCCAAAATAATTCCACTAGAAGTAGCCATTCCGCCATCTGTAACATCAACAGTCACTGTACCATATGGAATGATGTCTTTTACTTTTTCAATACTTAAATTGTCACGGTCGAGCGGAACAGCCAAGCGAACATTTACTTTCATATTTTCAATTCGCTGATCAGGAAGGCTCTGCGCAATCCCTGGCATAGAGTTTCCATAAATCGCATCTTCAACTGCGCGAATCGAGGCCTTTGTGACATCCTGGCCATGCACATCTATGCCGGTACCTGTTTGAATAAAAAGAATTTGTTCCATGCTGAATCACTCCTTGTCGAATTGTTTAGATAGAATTCCCGATTTAAAAATCACATAAACACAAAATCGCCATCATAACCAAATTAGTTGTACGAATGGGAATATTAACTATAAAACATGGAAGCAAAGAGTGGTTCTCTTATAGATTGTACTTTTTTAAAAATTAGAATTATCATGCAGTAGTTTAATTGTTTAGAAGTTTTAAAAGGTAATAACTTTGTCCCTTTTTGTTTGAAATTCTAGTAAATAATTTAGCATAGTAGATGTAGTATTATATATAAAGATACCTTAACGGGAGGGTTATAGATGAGTACAATGGATGAAGTTGTTGACGGTTGGCTGAAACATAGGCTAGTAGTACAAGAGTTGCTGGAACTAGTGGATGACGAACAAGCTCAGTTCAAGCCTTGGGAAGACGCGAAATCATTAGGCGATTTGGCAGTTCATATAGCAACATCGATGGACATGTTTGTTAAAACGGTGAAAAATGGAGAGTTCACTCCTCCGCAAGAGGAATCAAATTATGAGACAATGCGTGATGTACGTGAGATTCTCAAGAAATATACGGAAACAACCAAGCAGGATTTAAAATCTCTTTCCAAATCACAGCTAACAGATGAAGTAGAGTTCAATAAAGATATTGCACCAGGAAGTTTCTGGCTTTCCAATGCAATTGATCACGAGATACACCATAAAGGTCAATTATTTACATACGCTCGCATAGCTGGGGTTAAAGCAGTACCATTTTTCATGAAGCATCCGTCAGAATTGAAATAAAATTATAAGAGGCTGACATTAATGTCAGCCTCTTATAATTTGAGTTTTTATTAGGTAATACCATGTGCCACCATAGCATCTGCTACTTTGAGAAATCCGGCAATATTGGCACCTGCCACCAGGTTACCAGGTGTTCCAAACTCTTCTGCAGCTTGCATGCTTTTCCGGTAGTTATCTCTCATGATTTCCTGTAACTTTATATCGACTTCTTCAAACGACCAGGATATTTTCCCGCTGTTTTGAGCCATTTCTAAAGCAGAAACTGCTACGCCACCAGCGTTGGCAGCTTTTGCCGGTGCAAAGAGAATATCGTTGTCGAGAAATACATTGATAGCTTCCAGTGTAGACGGCATGTTTGCCCCTTCACCGACAGCACGAACTCCATTCACTACTAGTAATCTTGCAGTTTCTGCATCAATTTCATTTTGTGTTGCACATGGCAAAGCAATGTCACACGGAACGGACCAGATACCCTTGCAATCTCCGGAGTACAGCGCATGAGGATGTTCTTCCACATATTCACTGATTCGTTCTGATCCAACTTCCTTCAGTCTTTTTATCGTCTCAAGATTTATTCCATTTTCATCATAAACAAAGCCATCAGAATCACTGCAAGCTACAACCTTTGCACCAAATTTAATAGCCTTTTCAATCGCGTAGATGGAGACATTCCCTGAGCCTGATACAACTACAGTTTTCCCGTTGAAGTCGAGGTTTTTGTCCTTCATCATTTCCTGAACAAAATATACAGTACCATAGCCAGTCGCTTCACGACGTGCTAAGCTTCCACCGTATTCTAGCCCTTTACCTGTCAACACGCCTGCTTCAAAGCCACCACTTAATTTTTTAAACTGTCCAAACATAAAGCCAATTTCTCTGGCCCCGACTCCAATATCCCCTGCTGGCACATCGGTTTCCGGTCCGATATATCGGTGTAATTCGGAGGTGAAGCTTTGTGTGAATCGCATTATTTCCATTTCTGATTTACCCTTAGGGTCGAAGTCAGACCCGCCTTTTCCGCCTCCAATTGGTTGTCCGGTTAGCGAGTTTTTGAAAATTTGTTCAAAACCTAAAAATTTAACAATGCTGGTGTTCACAGAAGGGTGAAAACGTATACCACCTTTATAGGGACCGATTGCACTGTTGAATTGAACACGGAAACCACGATTTACCTGTACAGTGCCAAGGTCATCTACCCATGGTACCCTAAATGTGATAACTCGTTCTGGCTCGACAATTCTTTCTAGAATGCCGTAATTAATATATTTAGGATATTTATCAAATACGGGGATTAGAGAATCGAATATCTCCTTTACAGCCTGAAGAAATTCGTATTCGTTGGGGTTACGTTTTTCAACTGTATTATATACTTTATTAACATAATCTTTGGCTATGTGACTTTCCTTTATTAAAACATCTTGTATTGTATCCATGCAGCTCCTCCTTTAGTATTTCAATATAATGATAAGGGAAAAATCTCAGTCTAGTATATGTTTGTATCATTAGTGACAATGGAATATTGTCCGAAAGTAGTTTAATTATAGAGAATGAAATTTTTTGATGAAACTACCATTATACACTAATAATCGAAAGAATGCAAAAATTATTGAAGCGTAATTATACCTATCATAAACTTTTATTTTATGAAAACTTTCATCTATACTTAAGTAAATGGGTTTTTAAAGGAGAAATCAAATGGATAGTACGATACAAACTTACTTTGCGAATTTACAATCTGATGATAAGAACTTACAATATGAGGCCTTCAACAATATTATTGATGCTACAAAAGTTGAAGTTGATTGGGCATATGAGATTTGGGGGCAATTGGTGGATGATTTAACGCATCCTAATAATCATCAAAGGGCGAGAGCTGCACAGTTTTTATGCAGTTTGGCTATAAGTGATCCTGAAAAAAGGATGTTACATGACTTTGCAGCAGTATGGGAAGTAACAAAAGATGAGAAATTTGTGACAGCCAGACATAGCCTGCAATCAATTTGGAAGATAGGTCTTGCTGGTACTGAGCAAAAAGAGATGGTTATTAAGGACCTTGTTAACCGTTTTAATAATTGTACTTCCGAAAAAAACTATACATTAATTCGCTTCGATATTATTAAAAGCCTTAGTAATTTGTATGACGTATTGAATGAAGAAGAAATAAAGAACATAGCACTGGATTTAATTGAAAAAGAAGAAGACAAGAAGTACAGGAAAAAGTATTCTTCTGTATTTTAGATTTAATAATTCAATCTTCTAACTATTGATATTATAATGAAAATATAGGAAAATAGTAAAAATATATTAAATTATTCACAGTATAAGAGAAAAATTAGGAGGTAGACAAGATGCTTATAAAAAATAATTATGTAGTTAAACATGATGTTGAATTTGTGAAAGAAACTGACAGTATGGAACATGCGTTGAATAAATTAGAGGAAACCGGTTATCGCTGTATTCCGGTATTGGATGAATCAGGGTCTAAATACGTCGGTAATATTTACAAAGTTGATTTACTTGAATATGAAAGAGAACATTCTCTCGATGGAGTGTTAAATGAGCTGGTTTCTGATCAGAATGGCTATGTAAAAGAAGATGATCCGTTTTTTAAGGTATTTTCTTCGATTAAGCGTCTTCCTTTTCTTGCAATCATTGATGATTCAGAACAATTTATTGGGATATTAACAAACGGAAACGTTATTCAGGTGCTGGAGGATGCCTGGGGAGCGAATATTGGAAGCTATTCCCTAACAATTGGAACGCTGGAATACGCTGGAGTTTTAAGAAAGATGCTTAAAATTGTTAACAAATACTGTAATGTGCAGAGTGTTATCTCGCTGAATAACGGTTCCAAATACGTTAGAAGAGTTTGTATTGTACTCCCAGAAGAAGCCGACGAAAAAATGGTGAACAGTATTAAAAAAGATATGGATAAAAAGAATTTCACTGTAACAGATGTAGAAAAATTGAATTAATTGTAGTTAGATATAAAGCTGCGAACTAACTGCTGGAATAATCTCTATAAACTCTCATCCCACCGTCCGGGGTCGCTACGGGCGGGTGCTTTCCGCGGGCACGGCCCAAGCCTCCTCGAGAAAACCACTCTGCGGGGTCTTTGGACACGTGCTGTTCCCGGAGTCACCGCCCTCCGCTCACCCGGACTAGTGTAGCTGTCATACACTTATTCTATAGCGATTTCTACTCCAGTCAACAGCGGAGGAAATACACGTAGACTCCTGTGGGAGCTGAGGCCTAGATGAGACTGCGCAGCGACGTAGGAGCAAGAAGGCTCATCAGCCGCCCACGGAAAGCGTAGTGTATTTCCGGAGTGGCACAATAGCAATCAAACTTTTTAAAAAGTACTTAACAATTAAAAATGGTTTGAGATTATCAAGATAGCTATTTGAGCTTATTCTATAGATGCGAAGTTGAGTAATCTTTTAAATAAAATAAGAGAATATTGTAGACATTTCTCTTTAACATGGTAAAATTTAATAGAGTACATTAAAGGGGATATTTTCTATGAAACTATGGTTCAGAAAAATTTCAGTTATCCTTATCGCAATTATGACCTTAGGGATCTATGTCCCGCAAATTTCTCTGGAAACCGAAGCGGAGGAAAGTAGTGAGGCTATTTCACCGAAGTCGGATATTGATGAATCCGTTTCAGTTGCCTTACCCGATGTTAGTAATCAAACGGAACCTGATCAAATTTCTGACGAAGAAGTCCTCATTAATGAAATAACTAAAAAAGCAAAAGAACAAACGTATACTAAAATGGGACCTAAAATTGTGACACAGGTAGAAGACGATTTCATGACAGCTATTTTACCTAAAATTGAGGAATCGCTTAATATGATTTTGGCAGATGCAGGAGAAGATGAAGTCCCTTATTACAACATTACTGAACAGCCATCACAGGGCCTTGGGGAAAAGATATTTAATATATATGATAATCGAACAAAAAAAGATATAGCACGATTCCATGTTCGGCGTGACAACCGGCCGTTAGAAGGATACTGGTTTAATTTCCATTATCATTTAAGCACTGATGGGTTTGAAAACCATCATGAAATTGGTGAGATTTACTGGGATAAAAACAGTCCGCCTAAATGGATGACATAATGATAAAAAGCCTGGTTTTCACGCCAGGCTTTTGTTTGTCTAAGGTATCATTATATAATGGGTATAGTGATGAATGAAGCTATAAAAGGAAGGTAGTTTATGTCTGAAGAGAACATTACCAGGATAAATATAAATGATAAAGAATTAATACTTATTGGAACTGCGCACGTATCAAAGCATAGTGCAGAACAGGTGAAAGAAGTTATCGAAGCAGAAAAGCCTGATTCTGTTTGTATTGAACTGGATGAACAACGATATAAGTCAATTGTCGATGGTAACAAGTGGAAGGATATGGATATATTTAAAGTCATTAAGGAAAAGAAAGCAACCCTGCTTCTAATGAACCTTGCCATCTCATCCTTTCAAAAACGAATGGCAAAGCAGTTTGGTATTAATGCAGGACAGGAAATGATTCAAGGGATTGAATCAGCAAAGGAGAATGGCGCTGGCCTCGTACTTGCTGATCGGAATATCCAAACTACTTTTTCACGTATTTGGAGTGGTATCGGACTAAAAGGTAAAGCTATGCTTCTTATGCAAGTGATTGGCAGTATTTTTACGAAAGAAACAATATCTGAAGAAGAACTGGAAAAAATGAAGTCACAGGACATGCTAAATTCAATGCTGCAGGAGTTTACCGATAGCTTCCCTAAGTTAAAAAAGCCTTTAATTGATGAGCGCGACCAGTATTTATCCCAGAAAATTAAAGAGGCACCAGGTACGAAGGTTGTTGCTGTATTGGGGGCAGCGCATGTTCCCGGGATTAAACAGGAAATCTATAATGAACATGACTTGGAACGGTTGGATGAAGTACCTCCTAAATCTAAGATTCCTAAGATTATCGGCTGGTCAATTCCAATCCTCATTCTTTCAGTTATTGCATATACATTTTATGCAAATCCTTCTGCAGGTATCCAGCAAACGATAAGCTGGGTGTTATGGAACGGATCTGTTTCAGCGATTGGAGCCGCGGCTGCTTTGGCACATCCACTTGCGATTCTTACTGCTTTTGCCGTGGCCCCATTAACTTCACTAAATCCGTTAATTGCTGCTGGCTGGTTTGCGGGAATTGTTCAAGCATATATTCGCAGACCAAATGTAGCGGATTTTGAAACAATTTCAGAGGATGTATTTAGTGTGAAGGGATTTTGGCATAATAAGGTAAGTCGTATTCTGCTTGTCGTTGTATTGGCAAATCTGGGAAGTTCTTTAGGAACCTTTATTGGTGGAGCCGATGTCATCCGATTATTCATAGAAAACATATAGCGTAGGAACAAAGGCGCAAGCGCCTGTTCAGTGCCGTATGGACTGCGCCCGCGCATCGCGGGTGGGTCGACGTTGCCGCGCAAAGCGGCGGTGTTAGTCGATCTTCATTTTCCCGTGTGAGATAAAGGATACACGAAGAGCGTAAGCGATTCGATGTTGACTTATCGTAGACACGGGGAGGGAAGTCCACTAGGCGCTAGAGCTGGACGTCGCTGATTCGGAAGTCCAGTTATCCACAGCACTTAAATTTTATAAATTCCTAACCCACAAGAAATCTGGAGGGTGTCCATGTATTTAATCGCCGAACAACCGTATGTTAAAGTTCAACGGGAAGTAAGCAGTCTCGAACAAAGAGATGTTGAGTATGAACGTATCATTTATATGTATGATGAAAAAATAGTAACGCAGCATCGCGAGTTTTTGATTGAAAATGTACTTGATATGTCATATCGGGTTGTAGGTAAAACAGGCGGTCTCTTGTATCTACACACAAATAAGGGTGTCTATTCCTATACGGTAAAATCATCCCCACAACAATTTATTGATGCTTTTAAAGAGCATCTGAAATAGTCGAAATAACAACGTCAGGACAATTCCTAATTCCAATTGTATCTGGCGTTTTATATTGCATTTTTTTTAGTAATCATTTATAATAAATTATAATATTCTGAACATACTATCCGGTTAGTAAGTTAATTAGAAGATAAGCAGGAGATGAAGAGATGGATTTTTCGTACTCAGAAAAAGTTATCAATATGCAGAAGAAACTTACGGATTTCATGGAGGAGCATGTCTATCCAAACGAAAAAGTCTACGATGAGCAACTGAATCACCAGGAAAATCGCTGGACAGCTGTTCCGCCGATTATGGAAACGTTAAAGCACAAGGCCAAGGAACAAGAGCTTTGGAATTTATTTTTGCCAGATAGTGAGTTGGGAGGCGGATTAACAAATCAGGAATATGCACCGCTTTGTGAAATTATGGGACGCTCGATGATTGGCCCTGAGGTGTTTAATTGTAATGCTCCAGATACAGGCAATATGGAAGTGTTGCATCGCTACGGGACCGAGGACCAAAAGCAAAAGTGGCTACTCCCGCTTCTGAATGGTGAGATTCGGTCATGTTTTTCGATGACGGAGCCTGATGTTGCTTCAAGTGATGCGACGAATATTGAATCAAGCGTTGTCAGAGATGGCGACGAGTATATAATTAATGGGCGTAAGTGGTGGTCGTCCGGAGCAGGTGATCCGCGTTGCAGAATTGCGATTGTCATGGGGAAAAGTGACCCGGAAGCTGATCGGCATGCGCAGCAGTCGATGATTTTAGTACCACTTGATACACCAGGGGTGAAAGTGGAGCGAATGCTTTCTGTGTTTGGTTATGATCATGCACCACACGGGCATGCAGAAATTACATATGACAATGTTAGAGTTCCTGCTGAAAATATGATCTGGGGTGAAGGAAAAGGTTTTGCGATTGCACAAGGGAGACTTGGTCCAGGACGCATTCATCACTGTATGCGACTAATCGGGGCTGCAGAACGTGCGCTTGAAGATTTATGTAAGCGCGTACAAGATCGCGTAGCCTTTGGCAAAAAATTAGCAGACCAGGGTGTCGTTCAGGAATGGATTGCTGAATCACGAATAGACATTGAACAAGCCCGATTATTAACGTTAAAGGCAGCTTACATGATGGACACGGTTGGCAACAAGAAAGCTAAAACAGAAATAGCAATGATCAAAGTTGTTGCACCAAGTATGGCATTACGGGTAATAGACAGAGCAATACAGGCGTTTGGTGGTGCAGGAGTGAGTGATGATGTCACGCTGGCTGCACATTGGGCGAATGCACGAACACTCCGGTTAGCCGATGGACCTGATGAAGTGCATCGCAGGCAGATAGCCAAATTAGAGCTTCAAAAAAACTTGTGATAATGGAGGGAATATAACATGAATGTACTAGAACTTTTTAAGCTAGAAGGAAAAACGGCAATTGTTACTGGTGGAGGACGTGGACTAGGGGCGCAAATTGCCCAGGGCTTAGCAGAAGCAGGCGCTAATGTTGTCGTGTGCTCCCGTAAACTTGAAGCATGCCTGGAAATGAGTGCGGAATTAAAAAAACTTGGTGTTGATTCACTGGCATTCAGCTGTGATGTTACAAACCAGGACGATGTTAAAAAAGTAGTTGATGAAACAAAGGCACACTTTGGATCGATTGATATTCTGGTGAACAATAGTGGTGCGACATGGGGCGCTCCTGTTGTCGATATGCCGATTGAAGCATGGCAAAAGGTCATGAATGTCAATGTCACGGGGACGTTTTTAATGAGTCAGGAAGTTGGCAAAGTAATGATTGAGAAGGAAGGTGGTAAAATTATCAACATCGCCTCGATTGCTGGCTTTGGAGGAACAGATCCAAGGTATATGGACACAATCGGCTACAATACAAGTAAAGGGGCAATTATGACATTTACAAAGGATTTGGCAACAAAATGGGGACAACATAATATTAACGTGAATGCCATTGCACCAGGGTTTTTCCCGACAAAAATGTCAAAAGGATTAATTCATTCGGGAAAAGATAAAATTTTAGAAGGAACGCCCTTGAACCGGTTGGGAAGTGACGCTGATTTGAAAGGAGCGGCTTTATTCCTGGCATCAAAGGCATCCGATTATGTCAGCGGTGATATTCTATCAGTCGATGGCGGTGCACATGCTTTATAAATATATCAAACTAGCGAGGAATATAATATGAAAGAGAAGATAACAACCCAGAGTATTATACTTTTTGAGAAAAAAGGATTCAGTCAAACGTCAATTCAGGATATTGTCGATGTGCTGGAGGTGACCAAAGGAACATTTTATTATTATTTTTCAAGTAAAGAGCAGCTGTTAATGGATATTCACTCTGATTACATTACCAATCTATTAGAAAGGCAGCAGCTTATTTTAGACAATCAAGATCTATCACAAAAAGAGAAATTAAGCAGGACAATCCGGTTACTGGTAACAGATATTGCTGATAAAGGGCCAAGTGCACGGGTGTTTTTCCGTGAGGTGAGGCATTTGGCTAATGAAAACATTGAAAATATTAAAAAGAAGCGGGATCAGTTTCGCCTGAATATCGAAAAGACGGTTAATGAAGGTGTTCAGCAAGGTGAATTCCGTAATGGTTTGCGGACGGATATGATTACGTTTGGGATCTTAGGTATTACAAATTGGAGTTACCAGTGGTATAAGCCAGATGGAGAAGTGTCGATTGACGATCTGGTGGAAATCTATGTAGATATGATCCTGAAAGGGATTGAGCAATAGGAGGTGAGCTAGGCTGGATATTTTGGATATAAAAGTCCGTGTCAGTGAAACAGACCTGTTAGGCCACATTAACAATGCGAGTTATTTTATTTATATGGAAGAGGCAAGAATTGAGTTTTTGAAAAAGCTTGGAATTGATATTGAGAATGGTGATTTTGCTTTTATGCTGGTGTCAGCAAAGTGTGACTTTATCAGGCAAGGTTATTTCGGAAAGACACTCAAAGTCGCCACAGAGGTATTAAAGATTGGGACCAAGAGTATAACGCTGACGAGTACGATGACGGAGAGTGAATCAGGTGATTTGATTGCCAGGGGTGAGGTAGTACTGGTTTATTTTGACGTAAACGCGGAGCAAACAATAGCGATTCCTGTTTCATTTAAGGATAAGCTGCAGGCGCATATGGAAGGAGATGGCTGAGATGAAATTCGGTTTTAAAGATACAATCCGCGTCCGGAATGGTGAAGAACTTGATAAAAATCCACTATTGAAATTTATTAGAGAAAATATCGCAGGAGTTCCGGATGGACCGCTTGAAGTTGAACAGTTTGGTGCAGGCCACTCCAATTTGACATATTTATTACGCATTAATGACTGGGAAGCAGTATTGCGCAGACCGCCATTAGGTCCAGTTGCTCCAAAGGCACATGATATGGAGCGGGAGTATACGGTGTTGTCGGGATTACATCCATCATACCAAACAGCGCCAAAGCCTCATGTGTTTTCGGATAATCCGGACATTGTTGGAAGCCCCTTTTTTATCATGGAACGAAGAAAGGGGATTGTACTGGATACTGAATTTCCTGAGGGGGTGTCATATGATAAGGCATTGGGGCGCAAGGTTTCGGAGCTGATGGTCGACAAATTGGTAGAGCTGCATCAAATAGATTACACGGAAACCAGCCTCGTCAACATTGCTAAGCCGGATGGTTTTATGGAGCGTCAGGTGAAGGGATGGATTAAGCGGTACGACCGTTCAAAGACTGATGACGTACCAGGGGTAACCGCGTTAACAAACTGGCTAACGGATAATATTCCGGTATCGCCTAGCCCAACGATTATTCATTACGATTACAAGCTGAACAATGCTATGTTTTCCGAAGATTTTAGTGAAATAACGGGATTGTTTGACTGGGAAATGACAACTGTTGGCGATCCATTGGCAGATCTTGGGGCAGCCATGGGTTATTGGATAGAAGCAGGTGATCCGGAACTATTGAAAAAGGGACTTGGTAAGCCTCCTGTGACCGTGATGGATGGTTTTTTTACCCGTACGGAGTTTATCGAGGACTATGCAAAGAAAAGCAGTCGTGATGTCTCAAGTATTCACTTTTACCAGACATTCGCCTACTTCAAGCTTGCGGTAATTTGTCAGCAGATTTATTTCCGGTACAAGCAAGGCCAGACAAATGATTCGAGATTTTCTCAATTTGATAAATTTGTATCCAACCTAATTCAATATGCGTTGCATACTTCAAAAGGTGTGTGACGGAAGTGAAGGTGCATCTTCTCTGGAAAAAGGAAGAAATCGATGATCTTCAAATGAAAGAGGATAAAATTGCTGTCGTGTTTGACGTGCTGCTTGCCACGTCGACGATTACAACGTGTCTGGCATATGGGGCAAAACAGGTAACGCCAGTATTGAATGAAAAGGAAGCGTTAAAAGAAGCGGAGGCAATAGAAAAGGATGATGTTTGTCTTGTTGGAGAGCGTGATGGCATAACGATTAAGGGATTTTTGGACCCTGTCCCATTATATCTTAAGAACTATATAGCGGGGAAAAAGGTGGTGCTGTCAACAACGAACGGAACGGTAGCAATTCGTAAAGCTGCATCTGCCAAGAAAGTGTATATGGCATCCTTGTTAAATGGTGAGGCAGTCGCCCGTCGCTTAATTGAAAGGTATGACAATGAATCGATTGTCGTTGTCTGTTCCGGATCCAACAATTCATTTTGCATCGAGGATTTTTATGGAGCGGGATATTTTATTGATCAGCTTGTAAGTGGCTATAGTCATGAACAGGTAGATCTAACGGACAGTGCCTTGGCAGCAAAGTTGTTTTATGAAAATTTAAGTGATCAGGCAGAAAATGTGCTTCGTCAATCACATGTTGGCAAGCTGATGGCTGCATATGGTGTTGAAAATGAAGTGGAATTTGTTAGCAAAAAGGGATTATTGTCCGTTGTGCCAAGGTTATTTGACGGCAAAACAATTATTGCAGAAGACTAATTTTATATGGAGGATTGCTATAGTTATGAAAACAGTACAATTTAATGAATATGGTGGACCAGATGTGCTGGAGGTTATTGATACAAAAGCGCCAGCATTCAGTGAAGATGACGTATTAATTGAAGCACAAGCAATAGGTGTTAATTATGCAGACACTGCCAGGCGTGAAGGTCAATATGTAGTACCAACCAACCTTCCATTCACCCCGGGTGCAGAGGTCGCAGGGGTGGTTAGCGAAGTTGGTTCAAATGTAAAAGGTATACAAAAAGGTGCAAGGGTTGTCGCACTAATCGAGTCTGGAGGCTATGCAGAATATGCAGTTGTACCGGCAACATCAGTAATTCCTGTGCCAGATGGTGTAGAATTTGAACATGCAGTCGCACTTCCATTACAAGGGTTGAGTGCCTATCATATTTTAAAAACGATGGGCCGTTTAGAAGAAGGAGAAACAGTTCTTGTCCATGCGGCTGCTGGTGGGGTTGGTTCATTGGCTGTCCAGCTTGCAAAGTTATTTGGAGCAGGGAAGGTAATTGCCACTGCCAGTAATCAGGAGAAATTGGCGTTTGCGAAACAGATGGGTGCAGATCATGCTGTTGATTATACCAAGGAAGATTGGGAAGAAGAAGTTCGTGATTTAACGGATGGAGAAGGTGTTGATGTTGCACTGGAAATGGTCGGAGGTGAAGTTTTTCATAAAACGATTGAATGTTTAGCGCCATTTGGCCGTCTGGTGATTTATGGTGCAGCAAGTGGTGAACAGGCAAAATTTTACCCAGGTTTACTAATGAAACGCAATCAATCTGTTGTAGGATTTTTCCTGCCGCAAATCATGCGAAAGCCTAAGCTTTTTCAAGATAGTCTAAGTGAACTTTTAACGTACGTACAAAAAGGAGAGCTAGAATTAACAGTAGGCGGAACATACCCACTAGCAGATGCTGCACATGTTCATGCTTTAATGCAAGGAAGGAAAACAAAAGGAAAACTCGTTTTAATTCCATAGTATCATCGTGGGGCACTTTTGTTGCTACAGTTAATTTAAAGAACGATGGTTTGTAGAAAATACTTTAGAGCTATGACACCGCTGCGGAAATACACTACGCGAACCTTAGGGTAACGCTTCAGCTTCCTCGGAAGCAAAAATCGCTTCCTGCGGGATCTTCAGCTGTTGCTATTCCCCCAGGAGTCTACGTGTATTTCCTGCACTGGGGATTGCTCACTTTATCCTGATAATTACAGAATGCTTATTGTGATGGGCAAAAACAAGGTTTTAAACCATTAAAACCAGCAGTTGGAATATGCGAGACTCCTGTGGGACAGCGAGCCTAAGAGACCCCACAGTGAGCGTTCTTTGCGAGCGAGGCAGACTAAGTACGCCACGTCCTGTGGCAACGTCTGCACTAGCACGTCCTGTGCGTCGGAGGCTCGTGGTGAGCCCACGGAAAGCGAGTATATTCCAACTGCGAGGTCAAAGAGCCACACTAAACACTGTGAATTAGTTGTCCTTAGTCTGTGATGAATTTCATATAAGTAGCAAAAAACTTTTAGATAACAACCTATCGTAAAATTTTCAAGCAACGAATAAGTTTAATGTAAGCGTTATCAAATTAAGGGGAGGAAGACTAATGAATAGAACTTGGTTAAAGCACTACCCAGAGCATATTAAGAAGGAGCTTGAAATACCCAATGACTCCGTTCCAGATATGCTAAAGAATACGATTGCAAATTATGGAGATCATCAAGCACTTTATTTTTATGGAAAAGAAATCACCTATAAGGAGCTTGGAACACAAACAGGAGCATTTGCTTCATCTCTTCAGCAAGATGGCCTCAGTAAGGGAGATCGCGTAGCTCTCATGCTTCCAAACTGTCCGCATTACGTCATAAGTTATTATGGAACGCTGCAAGCCGGTGGAACAGTTACACAAGTCAACCCAATGCTCGTTGGAAAAGAACTTGAGCATATATTAACCGATTCCGGGGCAGAAACGATTGTTATCTATGAACCATTACTTCCCGTCTTGAACCAAATTATCGATAACACATCTGTTAAGCGCGTGATTAAAGTAAACCTGGAAGGACGTGACACCGAAGATAGTTTGGCAGTAGGGTTCACAGCTTTTCTGAAACAAGCCCAGCGTCCACCTGAGCCGGTAGAAATTGATCCGAAAGAAGATGTGGCTGTACTGCAATATACTGGTGGAACGACAGGACGTTCGAAGGGAGTTATGCTTACACACCGAAATATATTAACCAATACGCTGCAAGTCTATGAATATTTTAAAGATGAAATTCAGTCCGGGAAAGACCGCTATCTCACGGTAATACCTCTTTTTCATGTGTTTGGGATGACAGCCTGCATGAATCTTTCCATTTACACCGGATCACTAAGTATCATGCTGCCAAAGTTCGAGTTGGAGGAAGTGCTGCAAACGATCAAGGACTTGAAGCCAACCTCACTCCCGGGGGTTCCGACGATGTATGTAGCATTAACAAGTCATCCAAAAGCAGAACAGTATGGAATTGACAGCATCCGTATTTGTAACAGTGGCAGTGCTCCAATGCCAGGTGAATTACTGCGGTCTTTTGAAGAAAAAACCGGGGCTAAAATCCTGGAAGGTTACGGTCTTTCTGAGAGTGCACCAGTTACACACTGTAATCCGTTTTTTGCCGAAAGAAAACCAGGCAGCATCGGCATTGGAATCCCGTCTACTGACTATAAAATTGTTGATTTAGCAGAGGGAACCGAGGAAGTTCCTGTTGGTGAAACGGGCGAGATAGTCATTCGGGGTCCACAGGTAATGAAAGGCTACTGGAATATGCCGGAAGAAACGGCGAACACGCTTCGTGACGGCTGGCTATACACAGGAGACATTGCCCGTATGGACGAAGATGGCTATGCCTATATTGTTGATCGTAAAAAGGACCTGATTATTGCAAGTGGGTTTAATATTTATCCTCGTGATGTGGAAGAGGTTATTTATGAGCATCCTGCCGTTCAGGAAGCGGTCGTTGTTGGCATTCCTGATGCATATCGAGGAGAAACAGTTAAAGCAGTTGTAGTTTTAAAAGATGGCAAGCAATGTGATGAAGAAGAACTTATCGCATATTGCAAAGAAAATATGGCGTCTTATAAAGTGCCACGGGTAGTCGAATTCCGGGATGAACTTCCGAAAACAAATGTAGGTAAGATTTTACGACGGGCAATTAGAGATGAAAGTTTACAGAAATAAGGTAATGGAGTTAATAGGGCAGATTAAGTGGCCCTATTAGCTCTGTCTTAACTAAGGAGGAGGAAAGGCTATGAAGAACAAAACGATACATAAGGTTGCAGTTATTGGATCAGGATCCATGGGTCATCAAATTGCTATGCTTAGTGCGCTTGGAGGGTTCGAAACACATCTGCAGGATATTCAGGAAAGTGCCTTGGACAAAGCGAAAGAGCAGTTGGAAGGACACATGGCAAAATGGGTCAATAAAGAAAAAATTACCGAGGAAAAGAAGAATGCTGCTTTTACCAGTCTCCACACAACAACAAGTCTGGAAGCGGCTGTAAAGGACGCTGACTTAGTAATTGAAGCAGTAGTTGAAAAACTGGATGTAAAACGAAAAGTGTTTTCCGAACTGGAAAAGCTTGCACCGCAAAAAGCTATACTGGCAACAAATAGCTCAACAATAGTCAATTCCAAGCTTGCTGAGGTTACAACAAGGCCTGAAAAAGTATTGAATATGCATTTCTTCTTCCCGCCACTTGTAATGGATTGTGTAGAAGTTGTTAAAAGTGATCAAACGTCAGACGAAACTGCACAAACAGCAATGAATTTTTGCGAGCAGATTGGCCGGACCGGAGTGCTTTTGGAAAAAGAAATCTATGGTTTTATCGCAAATCGTCTACTATTTGCCATATCAAAAGAAGCGCTCTACTTGTACGAGGAAGGCTATGCGGATTTTGAAGCAATTGATTTAATTACCAAAAAGGCGTTAAAGCATCCGATTGGACCATTCGAGTTGATGGATCTGTCTGGAATTGATGTTGGATATTACGGAAACCTCCAGCTTTATCAGGAAACAGGAGATCCAAAAGACAAACCGGCAAAATCGGTAGAGGAAAAAGTGAAAGCAGGAAACCTTGGCAGAAAAACAGGTAAGGGCTGGTATGACTATACGAAAGGGGAGAAATAAATGGGACAACTCGTTTCTTTTAAAAAAGAAAATGGCATTGCGGTCATAACGATTGATAACCCACCATTAAACGTTATGGGACAACAGGTACAACAAGAGTTAAAAGAGATTACGGAAAAGGTGGAAGCTGATCTGGAAGTGGTATGTGTTGTACTTACTACTGCGGGAACGAAAGCATTTATGGCTGGAGCGGATATAAAGGAATTTCCAAACATGATTGGAAATCCTGATATGCGGTCAGGTGTGATGGAAATGCATAACATGTTAAATAATCTGGACAACTTGCCAAAGCCAACAATTGCGGTACTTGATGGACTTACCTTTGGCGGTGGCTGTGAACTTGCCTTAACTTTTGATATCCGTATTGCCGAGGAACATACGACAATAGGTCTTCCGGAAGTAAAGCTTGGCTTATTCCCAGGTGGCGGTGGAACCCAAAGACTGCCCCGGCTTGTTGGGGAAGCAAAAGCCAAAGAGCTTATGTTTACCGGTGAACCGATTACAGCAGACGCAGCCGAGAAAATAGGGTTAGTGAATCATGTTGTTCCAACTGGTGATGGGTTGAATAAGGCTATGAATCTAGCAAATCAAATTGCTGACAAATCACTCCAATCACTATCAAGGATTAAACAAGCTGTTGACGAAGGTATCGAGATGAATCTGACGGATGGCATTGAACGAGAGGCAACTCTCTTTACGGATATCTTTCAAACCGATGATGTTAAAGAAGGTGTACAGGCATTTATTGAAAAAAGAAAAGCGAACTTTAAGCACCAATAGGGAGAGTGAATAATTTGGCAACTATTAAAACCGGAAATTATGGTGGTTCTTACTTAGTTAATCAGATAGAAGCGAATGAAGCGTTTTTCCCGGAAGATTTAACAGACGAACATAAGATGATTGAAAAGACAGCACAGCAATTTGCCATTAAAGAAGTTGAACCACGTCACGAAGAGATTGAAGCACAGCAGTTTAATGTTGTCGTTGACATGATGAAGAAGGCAGGAGATCTTGGGTTGCTTGCCCACAGCATCCCAGAAGAATTTGGTGGCCTGGGACTTGATAAGATTAGCAAAGGTATTGTCGGTGAGCAAATTGGACGGACTGGAAGCTATGGCGTAGCACACTCCAACCATACATGTATTGCAACACTGCCAATTACCTATTACGGGACAACCGAGCAGAAAGAAAAGTATCTTCCTAAACTGGCAAGCGGAGAATATATTGGTGCTTACTGTTTAACAGAGCCTGAAGCAGGGTCTGATGCGATGTCAGGGAAAACAACTGCAGTCCTGAACGAAGCAAAAACACATTACCTGTTAAATGGCACAAAAATATATATTACGAACTCCTCTTTTTCGGATACATTTATTGTTTATGCAAAAGTGGATGGAGAAAAGTTCACTACTTTTATTGTGGAAAAAGACTTTCCAGGATTAAAGCTTGGACCCGAGGAGAAAAAGATGGGAATTAAAGGCTCGTCAACAAGGTCCGTAATTTTAGAAGATTGTGAAGTACCTGTTGAAAACCTGCTTGGAGAAATTGGCAGGGGACACATCATTGCGTTTACTGTCTTAAATCTTGGACGGTTTAATCTTGGATCAGCCTGTGTAGGCGCTTCAAAGTATGCATTAAAAGAAACAGTATCCCACATTAAGGAACGGAAGCAATTCAAGCAAGCACTTGCTGACTTTGGAGCTTCCAAGGAAAAAATAGCGAAGATGGCAGCTCGAATTTATGCGTCTGAATCAATGCAATACAGAACGTCTGCCTTATTGGAGCAAGCAATGAAAGGACTTGACCAGGAAGCGGATAAACGAGTTGTCGCGGCCGGTTTATCGGAATATGCCCTGGAATGTGCTGTGTGTAAAGTATATGGATCGGAGACATTGGATTATTTAGCTGATGAAGGCCTACAGCTACATGGCGGAGCAGGATTTATCAATGAATACCGGATTGAACAGATATACAGGGATTCCAGGATCAATCGTATATTTGAAGGAACGAATGAAGTAAATCGCTTACTCTTAACAGGACAGTTTTTGAAAAAGTCACTGAAAGGAGAACTTCCTTATGAGCAAGCGGTAACGAATGCTTTTCAACGGTTAAAAGAGGAGCACAATGACCAGGATAAACACGTAAAGCTAATCGAGGATTTAAGGGCGATCTATCTTGTACTAGTAGAGCTTGCTCGCAAGAAATTTGGCGAGCAGTTGGAAACACAGCAAGAAGTCCTCATGAAACTATCAGACGTGGCTATCCACTTGTATGCATCCGAGTCGGCAGTGCTGCGTACCAAGAAAGAGATCGCTTCAAAAGGTGAAGCGCTACTAAAGGAGATGTTGATGGAAACGTCACTTGAAGAAGCATATAACCACGTGCTAGTCATCGTAAGGCAGCTTGATCAGGAGCTCTTCGAAAATAACGATGCAATCAGAAATCAGGTGTATTCCATGGTCATGAGTCATTCATTCTCAGGCTCAATCGATCGAAACAGGAGTATTGCAGCGAAGATATATGAGAACGACGGGTATAACAGCTGATCTTTTGATAAATAAGTGGTTCAGTCAGGGAGTGTAAATCCTTGGTTGAACCGCTTTTTTAATTCTTGTTTCGCGGTTGGTTGATATCTAGTATTTCAAGTTGATATATCGTTTTTGCGGTTGATATACGGCATTCCCGGTTGATATACCGGTTTTTCAGTTGATAAACCGCATTCCAAGTTGATAAACCGCATTTCCGGTTGATAAACCACATTCTCGGTCGATAAACCGCATTTCCGGTTGATAAACCACATTCTCGGTTGATAAACCGCATTTCCGGTCGATAAAACACATTGTGGGTTGATAAACTACATTTCCGGTCGATAAACCACATTCCAGGTTGATAAACCGAATTCCCGGTCGATAAACCACATTCCCGGTTGATAAACCAAATTCCCGGTTGATAAACCACAATCCCGGTCGATATATCACAATTCCACTTAACAAAAGCCTATTGCATCAAAAGAAAGAGCATTAAATTGCGCGCCTGTGCAATCCAATGCTCCATCTACGTTTATTGTTTCAATTTCATACCGATAAACTTCAACTCGGTCATATCTTCAACGGCGTATTTCACGCCTTCTTTTCCAATACCGCTTTGTTTAACGCCGCCATATGGGTGATTGTCCTGGCGATATGTTGATATTTCGTTAATCCATACGCCGCCCATCTCAAGACTATCGGCAACACGCAACGCGCGGTCCAAGTCCTTCGTAAAGACACCTGCCTGCAGCCCGTAAATAGAATCATTGGAAAATCCAATAACTTGGTCCTCAGTCTCAAATGGAATGACCGATACAATTGGTGCGAATACTTCTTCGGCGATAATTTTCATGTTTTTATCAACATCTGTCATGATGGTGGGCGCTAATATGGTCCCGTTTTGCTCACCGCCGGCTGCTATTGTTGCCCCATTCTCCACGGCATCGTCAATCCATTGCTTGGCTCGTTCTGCTTCTTCTTCACTTATCATTGGCCCTATATCAGTGTCTTCATCCTCCGGGTTTCCTATCTTTAAGTCATTTGTTTGTTTAATATATTGCTTCAGAAACTGATCATAGATATTTTTCTGGACGTAAATCCGTTGTGCTGAAATACATACCTGACCCGAAAAGGCAAAAGCACCTTTGACTAAAAGCTTAACCGCTTGTTCTACATCTGTGTCCTCGAAAAGTAAATTAGGTGAGTTCGAACCAAGCTCAAGGGTAACTTTCTTTAGCCCAGCAGATTTTCTAATCGACCTGCCAACGGGTAAGCTTCCGGTGAAGGATATCTTGTGTACTTTATCATGTTGGACAAGTGGTTCCCCAACCTCTTTCCCCGTTCCCGTCACTAGATTCAATACCCCATCTGGGAGGCCAGCTTCTGTAAATAATTTTGTAAGCATATGAGCGGATATTGGTGTTTTTTCAGCTGGTTTAAAAATGACGGTATTCCCTGCTGCAATTGCTGGTGCGATTTTGTGCAACGATAGGTTTAATGGAAAGTTAAAGGGAGTGATTGCTCCGATAACGCCTAGCGGTATTCGTTTAACTAATCCGAGTCGTCCTTCACCGCCTATTGCTGCATCCATTGGCACTACCTCACCAGAGATGTGTTTTGCCTGTTCTGATGCGAAGCGGATAACCTGGACTGCACGCCCGACTTCGCTTCGGCTGAACGTAATTGGTTTTCCCGCTTCTTTAACAATCGTTTGTGCAAATTCTTCGGTATTCTCTTCCATTAAATCTGCAGTTTTGCGCAAAATATCAGAACGCTCATGTGCTGTCATGCTTTTCATTGTGTTATGGAACGTATCAAATGAGTTAGTGATCGCGTCCTCAAGATCATCCCGGGAAGCTAGTGCAATCTCTTCCACTTTCTCTTTGTTATATGGGTTGATAACATCCATGATATTTTCACTGGTATTGCGCTCCTGACCATTAATAATCGAACCTATCATTGATATCCTCCTTCCTTATTGCTAACATATAATATCTCCTAATTTCTCGGTTAACTTCATGTTCTCACTGTAATCAACTGGGCAATCGATAAACACAGGTTTATTCATTGCTATCGCTTCTTCCAGTGCAGGCTTCAAATCTTCCGCTTTATCTATTTTCATTGCTTCAAATCCATATGATTCAGCAAGTTTAATATAGTCGGGATTACCAAATTTAATATAGGATGCACGATCAAATTTCTTTAATTGGTGCCATTCAATCAGCCCATACCCATCATCTCTCCACATTAAGACGATAATTGGCAGGTTCAGTCGCTTAGCTGTTTCCAGTTCAGCACCTGTCATTTGAAAAGAACCATCGCCACATACCGCCACAACATTCCGTTCCGGGTGAACCATTTTTGCTGCAATTGCACTTGGAACAGCTACACCCATAGAAGCGAGACCGTTCGATATCAGGCACGTATTTGGCTCGTAACAGTGGTACATTCGAGCCATCCACATTTTGTGGGCACCTACATCAGATATCGCAATATCCTCTTCTTTTAAAACAGACCGTAAATCGGCAATGATCTTTTGTGGCTTTACTGGAAAACTGGAATCATCCTTAAATGAATCAAATTCGTCCAAAGCTTCTTTTCTTACATTTGCCACCCAATCCATATTCCTGTCAGTAGAATCGATTTGCTCTCCCAATTGCTGAAGATTTGCTTTTAAATCTCCTAAAACACTTAGCGTAACCGGGTAATTTTCATCTGTCTCTGCTTCCTCGGTATCGATATGAATAACAGGCTTTTTGCCATTCGGGTTCCAATCCTTAGGGGAATATTCAGCCATGTCAAAGCCTATAGTAATAATTAAGTCAGAACTGTCAAATCCGCACGTAATATAATCCTGTCCCCCAATCCCTGCTGTCAGCAAGCTTTGCTCATTTTTCCATGAAATCGTACCTTTACCCATAAAAGAATGTACAATTGGAAGCTTACTTTGCTCAACAAAAGAACGCATTTCACTGATCGCCTCTTGTCTGGTAATACCATTCCCGGCAAGAACAATTGGGTGCTCCGCCTCCTGAATCAGCTTCACAGCTTGTCTGATTATTTCCGGGTTTGCTTTCGTATGCGGTCTGTCGGTTGGTTTCATTGGAGATGCATCAACCTCCATGTCGGCGATATCTTCAGGGAGATCAATGTGTGTTGCTCCCCATTTTTCCTGGCCTGCTACCTGGAAAGCTTTGCGAACGACTTCTGGCGTAATTTCACCTGTTTTAATTTGGGCATTCCATTTTGTCACAGGTTCATACATATTGATCAAATCATAGTACTGGTGGGATATTTTATGATGCCGTCCTAAACCAGCCTGGCCGGTAATCGCAACGAGCGGATCATGATCCATATTGGCATTGGCAACGCCTGTCATAAGATTTGTTGCACCAGGACCTAATGTAGCTAGACAAACTCCCGGTTTCCCGGTTAATCTGCCGTATGTACCAGCCATAAAAGCAGCGCTTGTTTCGTGTCTTGTTACGATAAAGTCAATTTCAGAGTCGTAAAGCGCATTAATGACATCGATGTTTTCCTCACCTGGAACCCCAAAAATATATTCAACCCCTTCTTGTTCCATGCATTTAACGAGTAATTCTGCTACGTTCATCAGCATCCATCCTTTATTTATTTTTAGTAGCTACGAAGGTCTTCCTGTATAAGTGTAACTAGGGCTTTCGCTATTAAAAGCTCGACGAAAGCCAAGTTTACTAATAGTTTTTGTTAAAAGGTGATTATTATAAGTACAAATTAATAAGTTTGTAAGGATTCAGCCAATGATTAAACTAAACTAGTCAGCATGTTAAATAAGCCTTCCGCATAAGATTATATTAACCACGCCCTAGATGGAGGGAACAGGATGGATATACTAAACAAGGTGAAAAGCCACCGTGAAGAAGAGAGAAGGCTTAATTGGGAAGGAACATTTGCTGAGTACCTGGATATTGTGAAGGAAAGGCCTGAAGTTGCCCAAACAGCTCATTCACGCGTTTATAATATGATTAAAAGCTCCGGGCTGTCAGAAAAAGATGGCAAAAGAATGTATGACTTTTTTGGGGAAGAAATATTTGGGCTTGAAGATTCAATTGAAAGGCTGGTAGAGGAATATTTTCACCCTGCAGCAAAAAGATTGGATGTAAGAAAACGAATATTATTATTAATGGGTCCTGTTAGTGGTGGGAAGTCAACAATCGTAACAATGCTGAAGCGTGGCCTCGAAAGATATTCCAGAACAGATGCTGGTGCGGTTTATGCTATTAAAGGCTGTCCCATGCATGAGGATCCACTCCACCTTATTCCAAAACATTTGCGGGAAGATTTTGCAAAAGAATATGGTATTCGCATTGAAGGAAGCCTGTCACCATTGAATTCAATGCGACTTGAAAAGGAATACGATGGACGTATAGAAGACGTGAAGGTTGAACGGATTATTCTCTCGGAGGATAAACGTGTAGGAATCGGAACGTTTAGTCCGTCAGATCCAAAGTCACAGGATATTGCTGACTTAACAGGAAGTATTGACTTTTCAACCATTGCTGAATATGGTTCCGAATCGGATCCCAGGGCATACCGATTTGATGGTGAATTGAATAAGGCGAACCGCGGAATGATGGAATTTCAGGAAATGCTCAAGTGTGATGAAAAGTTCCTTTGGCATTTGTTATCACTGACTCAAGAGGGCAATTTCAAGGCAGGCAGATTTGCGCTGATTTCCGCTGATGAACTTATTGTAGCGCATACAAACGAGGCAGAGTACCGTTCATTTATATCCAATAAAAAGAATGAAGCACTGCATTCGCGTATTATCGTAATGCCGGTTCCTTATAACTTAAGAGTGAGCCAGGAAGAACGTATTTATGAAAAAATGATTAATGAAAGTGATATGGCACATGTTCATATCGCTCCACATGCATTAAGGGTCGCTGCAATTTTTTCTATTTTGACAAGGTTGAGTGACTCCAATAAACAAGGGATAGACCTCGTCAAGAAGATGCGTCTGTATGATGGAGACAGTGTCGAAGGCTTTAACCAAATTGATATTGATGAGTTGATGAAGGAATTCCCGAATGAAGGAATGAATGGAATTGACCCGCGTTATGTAATCAACAGGATTTCTTCTACAATTATTCGTAAAGATGTCCCTGCGATAAATGCGCTTGATGTTTTACGTTCGCTGAAAGAGGGGTTAGACCAGCACCCATCGATATCGGATGAAGATAAGGAAAGCTATATGAATTATATATCTGTTGCTCGAAAAGAATATGATGAAATTGCTAAGAAAGAAGTTCAAAAAGCATTTGTATACTCCTATGAAGAATCTGCAAAAACGTTAATGAATAACTATCTTGATAATGTCGAGGCATTTTGTAATAAAAATAAACTGCAGGATCCACTAACCGGCGAAGAAATGCAGCCAGATGAAAAACTGATGCGTTCGATTGAAGAGCAAATTGGTATTTCGGAAAATGCTAAGAAGGCGTTCAGAGAAGAGATTCTCATTCGGATTTCTGCGTATGCCAGAAAAGGAAAACGGTTTGACTATAATTCGCATGACCGTCTGCGGGAAGCGATTCAAAAGAAATTGTTTGCCGATTTAAAGGATGTCGTTAAAATAACAACTTCATCACAGACACCGGATGAATCACAACTTAAGAAGATTAATGAAGTTGTTGCAAGGCTGATCGATGAGCATGGCTACAACTCCATCTCAGCCAATGAATTGTTGCGTTATGTAGGAAGCTTACTCAACCGCTAAATAAAGGATCGCTGGAAATAACAAGACTACATGTTCTCAAGGTCTTGTTATTTTTTTACACTTTAATGGTGACCTTGCATACTATGAATAAACTATATCTGCAGGAGGGGATTGATATGAAGGAAGATAAAGAAAGTTTTACCGTCTCCAAGGAAGATTGGTCCCTCCATCGTAAAGGTTATCAAGATCAACAGCGTCATAGTGATAAAGTAAAGGATGCTATTAAGAATAACTTACCAGATTTAGTAAGTGAAGAAAACATTGTTATGTCAAATGGTCGCGATATAATTAAAATTCCAATTCGTTCATTAGATGAATACAAAATCCGATACAATCACGATAAAACAAAACATGTAGGGCAAGGCGATGGAGATAGTGAAATAGGCGATGTCATTGCTCGTGATCCGAGTGGTGACAGCGGCGATGGAGATGGAAAAAAAGCGGGCGACCAAGCTGGAAAAGACTATTATGAGAAAGAAGTTTCACTAGCAGAATTAGAAGAGGTTCTTTTTAAAGAGCTGGAATTACCTGATCTGAAACAAAAGGAACAGGCTGAAATTAAGACCGAAAAAGTCGAATTTAATGACGTCCGCAAAAAAGGACTCATGGGTAACATTGATAAAAAGCGGACAATTTTAACGGCAATCAAAAGGAATGCAACAGAAGGAAACCCCGGACTTACACCTATTTATAATGATGACTTACGATTTAAGACGTGGAATGACGTCGTAAAACCGGAATCTAAAGCAGTTGTTCTTGCAATGATGGACACGAGTGCATCAATGGGAAAGCTGGAGAAATACTTGGCCAGGAGCTTCTTTTTCTGGATGACGAAATTCCTGCGCTCCAAATATGAAACGGTAGACATTGCATTTATTGCCCACCATACAGAAGCAAAAGTTGTATCAGAAGAGGCATTTTTTTCAAAAGGTGAGAGCGGTGGAACGATATGTTCGTCAGCCTACAGCCAAGCATTGCATCTTATTGACGATAAATATAATCCGAACCGGTATAACATTTATCCATTTCACTTTTCAGATGGTGAAAATATAACATCAGATAACCCAAATTGTATTAAGTTAGTTAATGAGATCATGGATGTTTCCAACATGTTTGGTTATGCAGAAGTGAACATGTATAACCGGCAATCAACATTAATGAGAGCCTACAGCAGTCTGGAAAATCCAAAATTCCGCCATTTCATCCTCAAAGGCAAACAAGACGTGTATCACGCACTAAAAGAATTCTTCCAAAAACAAGAAGTAAACGCATAGGAAAGTATCCGGGGAGTATGCACTTCCCGGTTTTTCTTTCGTGCCTGTCACTGCCCGTTTTTTGTCGAATAATATCCCTTAGGCAAGTTCAATCTTATATACCCCTCTGGATGTGCTCAGTAAGAAACTGGATCCATCAAATTCATATAATGAGGAGTCTTCCAGTGGTATTTCATATAGTTCTGACGGCAATGGTTGAGGATCTTCTGAATCGGTATCAACATTACCTGTTCCATTAAATTGCAACGCATGCATCGGTTCATAGTCATCAATTCTTCTCGTGTTCGTAGCATAGGAAATATTTTTCAGCTGTATCATTGTTTCGTCTACATCATCCATTTCAATTTTAGAGATCTTAATCGTTTGTCCATTCCAGTTATTTAATAACTCGTTAAATTCTTCAACCGATAAAAAATGCTGGTCCATGGTAATCCCTCCTAGACTTTATATTTTCCATGATTGAATTAATAATTCAGGAAAATATTTTCATAAGCTGTTGAAGATCCGAACCTCCAATTATCTAATTGAATAGTCTATAGGCAATGGATGAGAGTTTAAATAATTTAATTCTGGAGTGAATGTAATGCAACTTTTTTACACAGTCAATCCTGGGGATACATTGTATCAGATTGCAAACCGATGGGGACTGCCAGTTGAGTCATTAATTGCAGCAAACAATATATTGGCTCCTTACACAATTAATGTCGGACAACAGCTTTCTGTACCACCTGGTGTTGATGTTATTCGCGTAAGGTCTGGAGATACGGTATATAGGTTGTCCCAGCAGTTTAGAGTTTCGCCATCTGTCATTATTGAAGCAAACGGACTTGAACCCCCTTATATTATTCAGGAAGGGCAGTTGTTGAAGGTTCCACCTGGTGTAGCTTACTATGTTGTTCAACCTGGGGATACGCTGTTTCAGATTGGCAGAAGGTTCAACGTTACTACTGGAGGACGCGTTAACACTGAATTAATTAGAAATGTGAATCGGTTACCAACAAATGCTATTTTTCCTGGGATGAGGTTAATTATTCCTTATGCACCGCCTGGGTTAAGCGGGTCAATTGCTTACACAGCAAACACTGGGGAAGGATTCGATATTTGGTTATATAACCTTACGAGCGGTGTTAATACACAGCTTACAACAGGTTTAGGAGAATCTTTTTCGGTACCTTTTTGGTCGCCAAATAGCAGCAAGGTTGCCTTTGTTGGCAAAAATTCAATTCTCTATGTCGCTTACTTAGAGGAAGGAACCATTGCGCGTATTGACCAATTTGAAGAGGGCTCAGGTAATTACGTAAGCTGGTCACCTGATAGTCTAAAGCTTGCCTATACAAAGCAGGATGAAATTGTTTTGTACAATATTGACACACACCAGGTACAGCGAATAAGTCAGCCTGGCGTGACAGATGCTCAATGGTTTCCAAATGGTACAGAACTCCTTTTTCAGGCTCCTGATGAATCAGGGATAAGTCAGCTTTACCGTATTAGGCAGGATGGAACTGCTAAGCGGCAAATCACGCAAAACACTGGTGGCAGGCTTAATAATGTACGTCTCTCTCCTGATGGCCTGTATGCCCTTTATACAACTCCCGGTGTAAGTATCTCGCTAATATTTATTGTACAGATTTCAACAGGTAATGTCTTTGAAGTACGGGGAGGCCCGCTTGCGAAAAACTATTTTCCGGAGTGGTCACCTGATTCGGAAACAATTCTCTACAGCGCTACCGCTTTTGAAGATAGAGGGTATTTCGCGTTAATTCGAACTGCTGGAAATCAAGGGCAAAACGATGGCACTAGGGCAATCTCAAATTGTTTTGCCACGCCTGTGACATGGTCAAATGATGGTAGAAGAATTGCCTACTTGTCAGGTTGTAACGAGCAGGAATTCGCTACTGAAATGTGGATGATGGATTTAACACATCCTGTTCCGATTCGGCTGATCGCGGGTGTGTTGATTATGGCATTACAGTGGTCACCAACACCAAGATCCTCATTGAAAAAAACCTACACGAACAATGAATATAATGTTCGGTTTCAATACCCGGCAAATTGGCAAAGCGTAACAGCAGAAAGATATGAGGGACCAGATGGATTTTTTCAGATTTCGGCAATATCATCAGATAATACGATCGATCAAGTTTGCCAAAATGAAGCATTTCACCAGTTAATGCCTTATGGATCTGCACCACGAATTGTTAACACACAAATTCAATCACAAGAGGCATGCTTTATTTTCCCATCCAGAGACCAGCCAACTGAAATGAGGAATCAAGCTGCCCTAATCATCCGGTATCCTAATCCGGTTCAATTAGGTGGAGAAACGTACAATTACTTTATTTTGTGGGCGGATGAACCCCACTTAGATGAAATAAGTGCAACACTTTCTTTTATCCGATAGTTCATTATTCCTTTCTGGCATCATAAACTATAGAAAGCACACCTGGAGGGATTATTTTGACGGAAACAAAGGCACTTAATCGCGCGATAGATGAAATCACGGAAATTGCGTCTGAATTTGGTCTTGATTTTTATCCGATGCGTTATGAAATTTGTCCTGCTGATATTATTTATACATTTGGTGCATATGGTATGCCAACACGGTACAGTCATTGGAGTTTTGGAAAACAGTTTCACAAAATGAAGATGCATTATGATCTTGGTCTCAGCCAGATTTATGAACTTGTTATTAACTCAAATCCATGCTATGCATTTCTACTCGATACAAACAGCCATATTCAAAATAAGCTCATAATTGCTCATGTACTTGCACATTGTGATTTCTTCAAAAATAATGCCCGGTTTGCAAATACAAGACGGGACATGGTAGAGAGCATGACTGCAACCGCCGAACGAATTGCTAATTACGAAATGGTATATGGCAAGGATGTCGTAGAGCAATTTCTGGATGCTGTCTTATCGATTCAAGAACATATTGATCCTTCAATAATAAGGCATCAGTTCCAGGCCGAGGAAGAAGAGGAAGAAGAGGAGGCAACGCCAAAAGTTAAAACAGCCTATGATGACTTATGGAATTTGGATCAAAGCGAAGCAGATCAACAGCCAAACACAAGAAGTAAACGAAAAAAGTTCCCCCCAAACCCAAGAAAAGATATATTATTATTTATCGAGGAGTACAGTCGTGAACTTGAAACTTGGCAACGTGACATATTAACGATGATGCGTGAGGAGATGCAGTATTTCTGGCCACAGCTTGAAACGAAAATCATGAACGAAGGCTGGGCTTCGTATTGGCATCAACGAATCTTGCGTGAAATGGATTTAACAACTGATGAAGTAGTCGAGTTTTCTAAATTGAATGCCGGGGTTGTGCAGCCTTCCAGACAACAAATTAACCCATACTATCTAGGATTAAAAATGTTTGAAAGTATTGAGGAACGCTACAACAACCCGACAAAAGAAATGAGAGAATTGGGCGTCAAGCCTGGATCAGGAAGGGAAAAGATGTTTGAAGTTCGCGAAATTGAGTCAGACATTTCCTTCATTCGAAACTATTTAACAAAGGAAATGGTGCAAGAGGAAGATATGTATTTGTTCGAAAAGCAAGGAAGAGATTACCGGATTACCGAAAAGGATTATGAAAAAGTCCGAGACCAGCTTATCTCGATGAGGGTTAACGGCGGCTTTCCATATATACAGGTTGAAAATGGCGATTATTTACGGAATGGTGAGCTTTACTTGGTCCATGGCTACGAGGGAATTGAGCTTGATCTAAAGTACCTGGAAAATGTACTCCCATACATCTATCAACTATGGGGCCGTGATGTGCATATGGAAACCTATGTCGAGGAAAAGCAGGTTGTATTCTCGTATGATGGGAATAGGATGCACAGGCGATTTGTATAAAATAAAAGCCGGAGATATGATTGAATATCTCCGGCATCTTCAATTTGTAAATTTAACTACACAGGTGTAATTTTAACAACTTAAAATCTGTTTAACATTTATTCACAAATTCTCATTTACTACTGATTTGATGTTGAAAGATGGCTCTCAAATAAATCTATAATTTCCAGAAATCTTTCAGCTTCTCTAAATGTATGATCAGCTAGGAGTGGATGAATATTACTTTTAATGCGACAAGCCTCTATTAAATCTCTTGCTGTTTTCTTAAAATCCCGTAATGAAACTACTGAGACTCTATTTTGATCGAGGAATTGATCCAGTAATGGAACAGTTTCAGATTGCGGACGCATAGAATCTAAATCAACGGCCTGGAAAACCAGTTGATCAAAATCATGGCTGAATTCTCTTGCCTGTTCCACTAGCTGTCTTTCAGAAGGATCTAAAAGATGTCCGATAAATTTGGAATGGTCTGCCATAATCTTTAAGAAGAATAGATTTTCTTGGATAATCGTATCAGGTTCGGGGACAAGTTTTCCTTCGTTGAGGTCTTTTAATCTGTTGGCAAAATAAGCTGCTTCTCTGCTAATATGGTCGACTAATAAAGGAAAGTTATTTGATTGAATTTCACAACGTAAAGTTAACCCTAAAACTTTTCTTTTGTAACTCCAAATGGCAACAGCTGCCTGATAAACCTCTTTGTTAAAAGCTTGAACTTGGCGCAGATCTGAGTTTACAGAAAACCTTGCCAACTTTTCTTCTATTCGATCAAAAAGGGTAATGAACTGTTGGGCTTCTTCAATTAATCGATTTTGTTCATAGGTGAATCCCAAGCTTAAAAATAAAGCATGCTCCTTCATGATTCTCGACCAAAATTGAATTTCATCCAAGGATTTCGTTACAATTGGATTCGTCAATATATCCCCTCCTGATATTACTCTTCCTTCCCATATTTATGTAGGTCAATTTGTCCCTATTCTTGCTATTCCATAAGACTGTTTAAAATCTTTTTTCGATGCTTTCTTAGATTCCACGCTGCTTAGTCTTGTGAGGTGAAAACAGTGATTCGCAAGTTAAATCTCACCAATACTTACATAATTTTTACCATAAAAATTCACAGAAAAAATGACTTGGAAATTTTTCCATGCCATTTTTCATTACTAATATCTTTTGTTAAATTAAAGCGCCGATAGCACAACAATGTTTTCTAGAGTCAGATAATAACATATTTAAATTAATAAATTTCAATACTAAATAATTTTTTTACTTATAATAACTCCTAAAATAATAAATACTATTTTGACAATAATGCTATAAATATTTGGATGTGTCTCTATATAAAGAACGTGAAAATTACTAATAATTATCAATAGCGAAATCCTTGATAAAACAGTACCAATAAATAAACCCACTAGACCTCCAACTAGCGTATTCTTTATATCCATTAGCCAATAATCACCTTCTCCTTTGGATAGTGATATAAATCCCTTGTTTCTTTACCTCTCATAAGAAATAAAAATGAGAATATTCCAATTCTGCCTACAAACATCATGAAAATAATGACACATTTACCGATAGTGCTTAACTCTGAGGTGATTCCCATGGAAAGTCCAGTCGTCCCAAAGGCTGAGCAAACCTCAAAAATTATTTCTATGATTGGAAAAGGCTCAATGCTCGCTAAGAAAATAATTGCCGTTGCACAAAGCATAATTGCCGTTGTAATTACAATAAAGGACCGATAAATATCATCTGGATCAATTTCTCTTCCATACACCTTAATACTTGATTTCCCTTTCGCATGATTAAGAATCGCTAATAACATAATAGCAAAAGTTGTTGTTCTAATTCCCCCACCAACACTACTTGGAGAGGCACCGATAAACATTAAAATACAAATAACTAGCAATGTCGGAATAGTGAATTCACTAACATCCATTGTAGCTAAACCACCATTTCTTGTGGTAACGGACTGAAACAGGCTATAAAATAATTTCTCATGCCAAAGCTTGCCTGCTAAAAAAGCATTGCGTTCTAAAATATAAATTAATAGCCAGCCAGCAAGTAAGAGACTGAAGAAAGTGAAACTTGTTATTTTTGTAAAAAGGGAGAAATGATATTTATTATTAATATCCCGATAATTTCCACTAAGTAAATCCTGAACCTCTATTAGTACAGGAAATCCGATTGCTCCTAAAATTAGCAGAAGCATATTTATAAATTGCACAAAATAATCGTGAGCAAAAGGGATTAGCGAAGATCCGGTTATATCAAATCCTGCATTAGTTGTTGCACTCACAGCACCAAAAAAACCCTGTAACAATGCTTCTTGCCATGTGTCAAAATAACTCAAAAAATATGTACTCAAAACGATTGTTCCAAATAATTCAATGATAAGTATTATTTTAAAAATACTTATCATTAATTTTACCAATCCGGAAAACGTGGTTCTATTTTGATCAATCTTAATTAACTGTCTTCCTCGAAGCCCAACTTTCTTTCCAAGTAATATCCATATAAAAGTTCCTAAAGTCATAATTCCAATTCCACCAAACTGCAGAATTATAGCAAGGACTACTTTACCAGCAACATTAAATGTTTCTGCAGTTGAAACAACAGTTAATCCGGTAACACTTATTGCACTTACAGCAGTAAATAATGTATCTATAAAGGACAAGCCTACACCTGTTTGATGAAAATAAGGTATGCTTATTAAAATTGTTGAAAACAAAACTGCAATTAAGTAAAAAAGAACAATGAGATGAATAGTAGATAAACGATTTATAAATAAATTGAATGCTGACATCACTGAAAAAACCCCTTAACTCGCATTTAAACTATCCCTTTTCAAAAATCATAACTACATAATAAAACTTAACATGAAAAAGCACAATATAAAGTTAGTGAGATTTAAATGATTATTGTTTCCATAATGGTTTCTAATAATCACTTCAACTACGTTCTATCAACTTAATTGTAAGAATCCAATACAAAATATACTTGTAAGATAACACTTAACTTATATTAATTTAAAATTATGTAGATACTGTAAATAACACCCTAACAAGGAAAGGAAGTACCAACTTGAAGCAAAAACCAGTACGTAAAGAATTTGCAGTAATTGGGTTAGGGCGTTTCGGTGGAAACTTGTGTAAGGAGTTGGTAAGCCAAGGTGTTGATGTCCTGGCTTTAGATAAAAGCCTAGAACGTGTTCAAGAATTTTCATCTTTAGTTAGCCATGCTGCAGAATTAGATGCTATAGATGAAGAATCATTAAAAACCGTGGGAATCAGTAATTTTAATTGTGTAATTATCAGCCTTGGCAAGGGTATACAATCCAGTATTTTAGCAACCCTTATCCTGAAAGAAATGGGAATAGAACAAGTTTGGGTGAAAGCACAGGATGAATATCACGAGAAAGTGTTAAGAAAGATTGGTGCTGATAAGATAATTCACCCTGAACGTGACATGGCGATTCGTATTGCAAACCATATAGTATCAGATAAAGTAACTGACTACATAGAGTTATCTGATAAGTATAGCATCGTGGAAATTATAGCTAGTAAAAAAATTGCCGGAAAGACATTATCGGAATTAGATATACGAGCTAAGTACAATTGTAGTGTGATAGCAATTAAAAGAAGCTCCAACAATATTTTAATCTCGCCCCCGGCTGATATGAAAATTATTAGTACCGATATTTTAATTGCAATAGGGAGTAATAAAAATCTTGAACATTTTGAGAGTGAGGGGGTGTAGCTAGTTGAATGAGAAAAACATAATAAAAAGATTAGATCCTCCCCAATTCTTATTATTGATCTTTTTGACTTTTATATTTATAGGGACTTTATTATTAAAGTTACCCTTTGCTACTTCTGAACATATTACAGTTCTTAATGCCTTATTCACAGCAACATCGGCAATGACAGTTACTGGTCTTATTGTAGTAGATACAGGAACAGCGTTTACTTTATTTGGCCAAATCGTTATTCTTCTATTGATTCAACTTGGAGGATTAGGAATCATGACTTTTGCCGTTTTTATTTTTTTAATGGCAGGTAGAAAGATTGGTTTTAAGGAACATGTATTAATCACCCAATCATTAAACCAGAATTCAATCGGTGGCGTGATTATTCTGGCAAAAAAACTCCTAGTATTCTCCATAATAGTTGAAACTATTGTATTTACCTTGCTATCAATCCGTTGGGTCCCCATTCTAGGCTGGAAGGGTGGTTTGTTTGCTAGCTTATTTCATTCCATCTCTGCTTTTAATAATGCGGGTTTTTCCACTTGGTCAGATAGTTTATCACGGTTTATTGGAGATCCAATTATAAATATAATTATTACATTTTCATTCATACTAGGTGGTATAGGCTTTACAGTAATCTTCGATATTTGGAAGAAGAAAACGTTTGGAAAGTTCAGCTTACATACAAAACTAATGGTCGTTGGCACGATTGTAATAAATATCATTTCAATAATTTTTGTGTTATCACTAGAATTTGATAACCCAAACACAATTGGTAACCTCCCGTTAGGTGATAAAATACAAGCATCCTATTTTCAAGCATTAACACCTAGGACTGCAGGATTTAACACACTTGAGATAGCTAGTTTAAATGACTCGACCCTGTTCTTTATAATTTTATTAATGTTCATTGGTGCGGGTAGTGCCTCAACAGGTGGCGGGATAAAATTGACCACATTTCTCGCACTTATGCTCTCCGTTAGTTCATTTATTAAAAAGGAGAGTGAAATAAGCATTTTTCAACGGGCAATTACTGATTCAACGGTCGTCCGCTCATTAGCCATTACTGTCATTGGTGTTACTTTTGTTTTTATAGGCATTTTCATTCTGGATATAACTGAAAATGCTTCGTTTATTATGATTGTTTTTGAAGCTGTATCCGCATTTGGTACTGTTGGTTTATCCATGGGATTAACAGGAAATTTAACTTCGGTTGGTAAAATAATAATTATTACTATTATGGTTATCGGTAAAGTCGGACCATTGACACTAGCCTTTTCTATAGCAAACCATAAAAAAGTTAATGTTCGATATGCAAGAGAAGAAATATTAACTGGTTGATGGAGTAATTATATATATAGTTATTATTCGTACACAACAGGTAATATAATAACCAGAGATGAGGTGTGAAAATGAAAAATCACCAAGTAATTATAGGCTGGAATGAACGATCCAAGCAATTAATTAAGGAAATTAATGAGAAGAAAGAGGAAGAAAAAGTAGTATTGATTGACGCAACTCTAGATAACCCGCCAGAACTTAATTTTACGTTTATAAAAGGAGATGCCTCTAAAAGGGATACGCTGGAGCGAGCAGATATCGAACATGCTAAGACGGTTGTGGTGACTTCAGAGTCTACTGAAGGAGAAGACGTGGCAGATCAGTACAGTATTCTAGTTACTATATCTATAAGAGTAGCTAATCCGAATGTAAAAATCATAACAGAACTTCACACAAAAAAACATATTGAAAATGCTAAAAGAGCAGGAGCTACTACTATCATCCGAGCTAATGAGTTTATGGGAGGCATATTTTTCCATGGAACGTATACTGATTGTTTAAATAGGTCATCTATTGAACAAATAATCTCCCAACAGTATAAAACTTCACCTGTTCCTAATCACTTGATCGGAAAACAGTTTAGAGAATGTCAGAATAAATTTTTAGATAAAGATGATTTACTCATAGGGATAGTTTGTAATGGGAAAATGTCAATTAACCCTTCCTCTGAAAAAATAATAAACAATGGTGATTTGCTGATTTCAATATAGTATTAGAAAAGTTGGTTTGATTAATGTATGTGGTAATTATTACGAGAAGCGACTGTCCCCAATTGAATAATCGCACCCGGTTGCTTAGGAAACACCTTCCTTTCTCTCCTTTGAAAAACTAAATAATGCTATTGCTAAGCAAATCATACTCAATGCCCAAATAACCCCAGCAATACCTACTTGGAAAGAAATTTCTTCTGATGCCATCGCATGATTGTAGTCGAAAGCAATAGCCTTTAGTGCAAAATTCACTGCAAAAGAGACTAACAGTAAATGCAGTAAAGTCGAGATGTATCCCATACTATTATTTTTATTTTTCACCCAAAGTAACACAGTAACTAATATGGTAATCCCCATAACAACCACAAATCCAGCAATTAACAGACCCATAACTCCTTCTTCTAATGGCATTATAATTCCCCCTTATATTTTAATTATTTGTTAAACTATCCTGCTGCGGCGTTAGCACAAGAATCGACTATTCTTATTGAACAATCGCACCCGATAGTTTAAGTGTAATAATTCACAAACCCACCAAGCTTTTAGCCAATTAATGATAATATACCTTCATTTAGGATTCAATTATAAAAAGCAACATAGAGTTAAAGGAAACAAGCCATGACAATCTTTTAAGTTTTATTTTCGATAAAAGCCAACCTTCGTATAACGAGGTTGGCTTTTATAAGTTCTTCAATTTAATTCAAATCAATCCTAACCTTCTCTAATTCAACAGGAATATTGGCACTCAATGATCCCATATTAACTCTTATTACATAGTTATCTTTGCTGAAATCATTAATTTCACTAATATCATATGTGCTTGTAAATTTCAAGTCGTTTTTGTCAATTACTTCAACTGAGTGTTTGATCGGCTTCTTATAAATATCTTTTTCTGATTCTTTAACCAGTGTAACATCATTGCGAGCAAAATTACTAAAAAACGTGAAGTGTCGATTCATGTTATTACCATTATTTATTTGAAAATCAAAAGTGATGTTCTTATCCTGAACGGTAATATTTCCCATTTCAACAGCTAAATCTTGCCTTTCAGAATTAATTTCAACTGGAGTTGCTTCATCTAATTTAATAAAACGATCAGGTTCACTTAATGCCACTTTAGGAAGCACCTCTATATAACTAGTTTCTCCCTTTACTGACTGTGGTATAATACTTCTACCTTTAACAATAATTCTATTGTTCTCTTCGACAATTTCTAGATCTATTCCGTCTGTGGAGATATTTATTTCCTCACCTTTGTCATCATAAGCCTCTAGTCGTACTTGATCATGTTTTCCTTCAATCGGAAAAGTAGCAGTATAATTAATAGCCGTTGATGCTTTACCTTCAATAATTGAATCGAAATGAACATTTACCCCTGCATCTTTTTCTTTGGTTCCTTTGTCAACATTTACTGTCTGATATGGTAATTGATTTATTGGAACGTCGAACCGCCAACTTCCTTCCTTTCCACCTATCCTTTTGAATTCAAGTGGGAAAGAAGTTTCTGAAGGTAATTCAGTTTTAGGATAGCTTAATTGTATATGCCCAATATAACCATTTTCTGATGGCTCCATATATACTAGTTCCTTACTATCAGAAATGCCACCTTTACCATCAAATATTTCATAAAATCCTTGAACGCTGCCATCTTCTTCTGTTCTAACATTTCCTTTAACAGAAAAAGTGACTCCTACGACAGCTCCATCATAATAAGCATTCGTAATAGATACATCTACACCTTTATAACTAGAGGTTTGATTCAATTCTTTTATCAAATCTTGTGAATGTAAACTTCGACCTACAGCATCATTAAAAGCAGTATACACATTCCCAATTAAGGGTACTTCCGCCATTACGTGAGATAGAGAAGGAGAAATGAAACTGGAAGAAACAAATAAAGTTGCAGCTGCAACTGTAGACCATACAATTTTTCTTGCACTTTTTTTATTTTTAGATACATCATGACTAACACGTTCTTTTCCAGCCTTTATTGCATCTAAAACATCATCTTTAGGTACTTCAATCTTCTCATATACTTCTTTAAATAATTTTTTCTTCATTATAGTTCATTCCTCCTAACAATTTTTTTAATCGTTCTTTCCCTCTACTCAAATAAGTTTTAACCGTATTTTCAGGTATGTTCATCACTTTAGCTATTTCACTTATAGGGAGATCCTGAAAGTAAAAAAGAAAAATAGCATTTTTATGTTTTTCATTTAGCCTATTAACTGCCTCTAATAAGTCTAGGTTCTCCTCACTTTTTTTTCTTTTATCTGCAGTAAGCTCGACGAAATTGTTCAAAGGTAATTCTTTCTTACTCATTTTTAATACATCATACGCACAGTTTATAAGTATTTTTGTTAGCCAAGTTAAAAAGAACTTTTCATTTTTTAATTGACCAATTGATAAAAAAGCTTTGTAAGATGTCTCTTGGACAGCATCCAGAGCATCTTCACGATTCCGAACGTATAAGTAAGCAGTACGGTACAACTGATCACCGTGTAAAATAAGAAGTTCCTCCAGACATTCCTTGTTTCCTTTTATCGCCTTTTTAATAAGTTTAAGTTCATTCATCAGTTTGACCTCCTTCCCGCTTATTAGAGTGAAAATATTATAAAAAAGTTTCAACTTTTTCTATGAAAAAACAATGGTTCTGAACGTAAAAAAAAAGCGTCTTATGATAACGGGTTCCGTTTCCTATCGCAAAACTCGAAATTACATTATAAAATGTACCTAGAATTGTAGCGTGTTTTGTAGTTATATTTGTAATTAAAATTAAAAAATCTCAATTCACTGAACTGAGATTTTTCTTCTGTTTATTTTCAATTCCTTTTTGAACTAAGGCACCAGGTAGTAAAATTCTATTCAGGAGCAACTAGCTCTACTTTTATTCTATCTGGGTCTTCAAAATAAACGGCATAATAATCATTTCCCCCAGCAAACGGGTGTTTATCTAAGTAAAGAATGTTAACTTCTCTTTCTTTCAATTTGTTCGTAATCTCGTCTACGTGTTGACGTGATGATGCGTGAAATGCTAGATGATTAAGCCCTACTCTACATCTATGATATGGAGGGTCCAGAAACCTATCTTCTGCTTGAACAAAAACGATGTAAGTGTCACCCAGTTTCCAACTGTGACCACTCTCCCATTCTTGAAAAGAAGTATAACCTAATTCTTCTAGGAACCATCCCCAAAATTCAACGGTTTGTTCTAAATCTGAAACATATAACTCTATGTGATGCAGTAACCCTTGTGGCATACAAATCCCCTTTACAATTACTAAGTTCTTCTTCTTCAACTCTTCTGCGGCGTTAGTTCAATAAGCCAATATCATTAAACAATCGCACCCTTTAGTTTTTTAATTTATTTTGTTTTATCTAAAGAGAGCCTAAATAATAACCTCCGAGAAAAACTGTCACAATTAAAATGAAGTGAATAATTGCCCACCCTAGTTTACCGAATCTTAAAAACTGAATGTTAATAGGGTTTCTTGAATTTTCGGGTACTATAATTCCTCCAACCCATTCAAAAATCAAGAAAAATATCCACCACCAAGTATAAGAATCCCAAAAATCCCATTTAAAATTATATTCGATTAATCTTGTATTTGCTAATGCCCATGTTTCCCAAAACATACCTATATGAACGATTGTCCAATAAAAGGGTATTTTCCATCCCCAGTGGTCGGGGCTATAACGTACAGCTATTAGAACCATTATTGGAAAAGATAATGTAATGGAAGTAAGGGGCATAATTAGTATTTTCGGTAATAACAAATATGGAAATGAATAGAAATTTAATTTGACAAAGATATAACAAAGTATGTTGCCAACTAATGCAGATAAGATAAATAATAAACCATATTTTTTCCAATTTATTTTTAAAAATAAAATAAGAATAACCAATCCAATCAAATATCCAAAAATATAAATAAATGACTCAACATTAAAACCAATATTTATGAATTCCTTAACCATTTTATCGCTTCCAATATGTGTTTTTGATACTCATTATGTGTAATAATAGTTACTTTTACTATACTAACCTGCTACGTTACTTTAAGTACATTAATTTACGTACTTATTCTAACATAAAATTCCAATAATTCTTCAGAAGAATAGGATTGCCATAATTGACGATCCCTTGTTATACTATTGTACCCTTTAGGTGAATAACTATTTTTCAAGTCTTTTCTGTAAGAAATATTGATTAAATCCTTTTGGATGATTTTCAACAGTAATGGTAATTACTTACGGAATGGTGAGCTTTATCTTGTCCATGGCTATGAGGGAATTGAGCTCAATCTAAAGTACCTTGAAAATGGACTCCCATACATCTATCAGCTATGGGGGCGTGATGTGCATATGGAAACCTATGTCGAGGAAAAACAGGTTGTATTCTCGTATGATGGGAATAAGAAGCACAGGCGATTTGTATAAAATAAAAGCCGGAGATATAATTGAATATCTCCGGCATCCTAAATTTACAGACGTTTAACAGTGTTACTTTACAACTTAAAAGGGAAGCAAACCAAACCGAATACATCTTTAAAAAATAATCCTCACGTAATTATAGAGGGTTATTTTTATTGTCTCAGAAAGCGATAGTATGTAGCTGATTTTTTCAAAGAAACACCCCTACAAAGTGGTGTCTTCTATGCTATGATAAAAAGTAATAATTAACCAAGTAGCGGATTTACAAAATAGAAAGCCAGGTATATCAATCATCACTCGTTACAGTGGAGTAGCCCCTGGATGTGACGGCTAGCTGAACGATCTGGTGTACCCCACGTTCGAAAGTATACGAAGTTCTTCACCGCATAACGGAGAAAGGGGTAATTCTCGAATCGACAACTGAAAAAAAGCGACTTTATACTGCCCTTCCGCTCGAATCCATGATCGGAAACTACAGGAAGGAACAAGAGCCAATAGATGCAAAGTGGCAAGCTAACCGAACACAGTCCCGATCGCTTGTTACGTTTTTTACTGAAGATTACTATCATGATGTTGCCCTAACGAAAATCACACAAAAGTACGGTATTAAAGATGACTTGTATAGATTGGGTGGTAGATAATAGCAGTTTTCAATTAGGAAGGTGTTTTTCATGGTAGTATTAACGATTGAAAAGTTGGAGAAACAGATTGAAGATACGGTTGTATTTCCTGAATTTAACTTAGAAATCTTAAAGGGACAATCGGTTTCTATTTATTCAAATACAAATGTGCGCAATGTGTTACTACGTATGATAATGGGTGAAATTGCCACTTTAAATGGAAAGATAAATGTTAATGGAGAAATAGCTTCGCTTGATAAGTCGGCTTACCATTCACAAGTTGGAATTTCCTTTTTTGATGACGGTTTATATGAACGCTTAAGCATAAAGGATAATTTTCAGTTTTTCAGAAGATTATATAGTTCGAGCTACATGATTGACGATATGTTGGATCGTGTACAATTAGCCACAATTAAACATAAAAGAGCAAGTAAACTAACTTATTCTGAAAAAAGAAGGGTTCAAATGGCTCGGTTACTTTTTCACGATCCTTCATTAATCGTGTTAGAAGAGCCAGATCAGAATGTTGATGGTGAAACGAAACGATTCCTATTAAAAGTGCTCAGAGAACTACTGCAAAACGGCAAAAGTATTTTAATTTTAACAGGAAATATGGAAAGTGCGATTACTTTAACTGACTTTACCTACCGTTTAGATGAAAAGGGTTTATATAAAATTAACGTGAATGATCCATCGAGTGGTTCCATTAGAGAAGATAAAGGAGATATACTAGAAGAAGAACAAGGTATACCTATTCGATTTAATAAAATCCCAACAAGAGTAAATGAAAAAATTGTCCTGTTTGACCCCCCAGAAATTGATTATATTGAAAGTAATAGTGGACAGTCGCACGTATATATCAGGGGTGAAGGTTTTCCTTGCGTATTTACATTAACGGAGCTTGAAGAAAGATTACAGGCTTACGGCTTTTTTCGCTGCCATCGTTCCTATATTGTCAATTTACAAAAGGTTCGTGAAGTAGTGACATGGACTCGCAATAGTTTTAGTTTAGTCCTAGAGGATACGAAGAAATCGGAAATACCTCTGTCAAAGACTAAAATGGCAGAATTAAAAGGAATGCTAGGGCTAAATTAAGTTCCATTCAACAAGAATAGTCTCCATTCAACCTTAAATAACCTCTTTTCATAGAATAAATGCTGTGCTGGAATTGTATTTCTTTTATTCTAAATGTACAGCAGAGGAGGGGAAATAGTGGAGAATATAATCGAACTTAAATCCTTAGTAAAGATGTTTTCGAATCAGACGGCAATAGAAAATGTAAGTTTTGATGTGAAAAAGGGCGAGATATTTGGTTTACTTGGACCGAGTGGTTCGGGTAAAACGACGACAATTAAAATATTGACCGGACAAATATCTCCGACAGATGGAGTGGCACAAGTATTTGGAATACCTACCTCATCATTAAACAAAGCGGTTTACCGAAAAAGATTTGGTGTTCTGACCGATAACAGTGGTTTATATCATCGGTTATCCATTTACGATAATTTAAAACTCTATTGTGTTCTGTACGATGTACCGTTAAGCCGAATTGATGAGGTACTAAATATGGTGAACTTAAAAAAAGAGCAAAAAAAATTAGTCTCAAAGTTATCAAAGGGAATGCTACAGCGTGTTATACTTGCTCGAACTTTTTTACATGAACCAGAGCTGTTATTTTTGGATGAACCAACAGCTGCACTGGATCCGGCAAATTCCCAGCATATTCATCATGGCCTAAGGAAGCTGAATGAAAAAGGAACAACCATTTTTTTAACGACGCATGATATGAACGAAGCAGATTTATTATGCGATCGTGTTGCTTTTTTAAATAAGGGAAAGATTCAACAGCTCGATGAACCAGCAACGCTACGCCGGAAATTTTCGGATGCTACTGTGACTGTGGAATTGGTTGATGGAAGAAGCGTAATTTTACAGACAGGTCCTTCAAGTGCACAAGAGATGTATACGTACATGTCTAATAGTGAGGTAAGAGCTATTTATTCAAACGAACCAACACTAGGAGATATTTTTGTGGAAATAACAGGGAGGGAGCTAGTATGACATTCTCAATCAAACGTGTGTATGCAATTTTTCAAAAGGATGTTAAGGACATATTGAAAAACTTGTATGTATCAACCATGTTACCGGTACCGCTAGTGTTTTCTTTCATTGCTGGAAGGGAAGATAATCCGCCTGCTGAGGCACACTATATAGCAATCAATCTGGCATTTATAATAATTACAGCATTCCTTCAATGCGCCATCATTGCAGAGGAAAAGGAGAAGAACACGCTCCGTGGTCTTATGTTGTCACCAGCAAGCACGATGGAAATCCTCAGTGGAAAAAGTCTGTTAAGCTTCCTTTTTACTGTGGTGGCTATCCTTCTTGGTGTGACAATTTCTGGTTATCAACCTGCTAATATCTATATAATCTCGATAGCCATAATTATATCCATTATATTTTATATCGCTCTAGGAACATTACTTGGACTTGTATCAAAATCGGTAATGGAAGCATCGGTTCTAATGATGCCATTTCTTTTCATTTTTGGATTTGGGACATTTTTGCAAGGGTATATAGACAAATATCCTGTACTAACCTTTATCGAGTATCTCCCGAATATCCAATTGGTATCTTTAGCAAGTGAAGTGGAAATGGCAGGAGGAATAGCAGATGTATGGTCACAATTAGCTGTCATTACGATGTGGGCAGTTGTTGCAGGTATACTTGTAGTAACAGTATACAAAAGACGAGAAATGAATGAATAGTATAAGCTCGAATAACGCCGCCAGTCACCTTGTGTGTTGTTCCAGTCGTCGTGATGTGCATATGGAAACCTATGTCGAGGAAAAGCAGGTTGTGCTATCGTATGATAGGAATAGGATGCACAGGCGATTTGTATAAAATAAAAGCCGGAGATATGATTGAATATCTCCGGCATCTTCACAACAAATTAGCTAATTCTTTGTTTTCGAAAGCGTACTAAAATGACTATGACAATTGGTATTATAATTAAAAAAGGCAGGATTTTTGTGACTAAATTCATCCAATGAAAAGGTGCTTCTCTAGCATAGTCAGCTTTTTGCCATTTATTCTCTTCTACTTCAACAGCAATTGCAGTTTCAGTTGGTATACTGTTTATTTCAAAATACTTTGTTCCTTTGGGATAAACATTTGAGGCATTGCCATAGTAATTCCCAGTCATATCATTAGGTTTTGTCTTTACTTTCCCAATGATCTTCCCAACTTCATCTTCTAATACTTTTTCTTCTTTGACTTCATAGACATTTCCATTCCAAACAACAAATGAATACGCCCAACTTAGTGCTTGAACAGACGAGGTAAGCGTTATGATGAACAATATGAAAAACAATACAATTCTTTTCATAGCGCCCTCCCCCTTATAAGTAGTTAGTTCAATATCTCTATCCCTAATAGTAACATAATATTCCAAAAATAATGTTTTTGTTAGCAAATCAAAATATTATCGTCTTGTTTAATTCCTGGAATATCATTATTGCTTCTATAGGTGAGCAGAATGCGTCTCCTTATTGAAGGGAAGCATCCTTTGGTCAATAACTTTTCAATCTCTTTCCTTCTTCATTAAGAAATTGTAATTCATTCTTTTCAAATTCATCCGAACTTAATCCATGTAACAACCATGCTTTCATTTTTTTATCTTCCAAAGGGATAATATCAGCATTATGAATACCCAGTTGTACTTTAGCAACTTCGGATGCAGCAAACCCAATTCGGTAACCATCATGGCCTGTTGAATTTCCAGCATTTCCTACAGCAATATCTCCAACACCGACCATTTCAGCAAACTTCCAACCATATTTATTTTTAGTTATAATTGCTGCCGTTAAGTAGTTCTTTGGTTTATCCACTTCAGAATAGAAGAAGACATATGATACATTCTTGTCTTCAGAGAATTTAGTATCTATAACTTCCAAAATCTCAAAGTTTGGTTCTTCCATATTATTCAAAGCCTCTTTTGGTGTAGCGAATGAATTATTCTTTTTGTTAACATCTAAAGAAACATAAACTCCTATTGTCAAAATAAGTACGGTTACAATACTAATAATAACTTTTTTCATTCTTTTTTCCTTCCTTCCAGAGAAACATTAATTCTTCTTCAAAAATCTTACTCGGAAGCATTTCTGTATTTATCAGGCTGGTGCCTACTGAAACCTTAAGCGATGGCAGTTAATAGCGATAGGAATTAGCTCCCTCTCTAAAAGTTTTGACTCCTTTAGTTAAATTAACTTATTATCGGTAAGATTCGTTCTTCTGCCCATTGAAGTATAAACTGTTTTTGACGAGGGTTTAGGTTTTCAGGTAAATCTTCTTTTCGAAATAATCTATGTTCTTTACTTTCTATTCCTTTTTGTTTTAGTTCACCAATAAATTCTCGTGCCTTAAAAATAACCTGAACACTATACACCTTATCTTCGTTTGGATATTGAACAAAACAACTTTCCCCTGAATAAATCCCAAATAACTCTAGTTCATTGACTTCCAATCCCGTTTCCTCAAAGGTTTCTCTTTTAGCTGTTTCTTCAAATGATTCTCCAATTTCCATTACTCCACCAGGGATACACCAATTATCTTCATCAGTTCGATGCTGTAATAGTATACATTTATCCTCTTCAACAATTACCCCACACCCAACTGTAAATAGTGTTTCATGACCAATAAGCTTTCTCATATCTTCAATATAGTTCATTTTAAGTTATACTCCTATCAAATTTAGTTGTTAGATTTATCTTCTAAAAATTAAACTGTTAATCCTCCGTAACGTTACTATTAATTAATAGAACAAGATCAACCTTGAAATATTCTAAGCTTTTCGTTTCCGAAATTCCAATTTTCTGAAACAGTTAACAAAATAAAAAGATCGAGTAAAATGCCGCCGCGATTTTCTGACTTTAACGATTAGTTCGTTTCTTTTTCTCTTAATTTTTCAACAAACGCATCTAGTTCTTTTTCTTTATTCGATTTAAAGATAATCCCCTTATCATCTGTAATGATATACGTTGGAGAATCGTCATATAAGCCTAACAGCTCTTTCGTATTTTTAACCCTATTAGCAGCATGTGTCATCGTCACTTTTTGAAATTGAAAATTCCCATTCGAAACTGGATAAGCATCGTATCCACCTTTTTCATTTGTTATCGGATTGTAAATATAAAGCCCATATTTTCCTTTGTCCACTGTCATTTCCGCAACAATTTCTTCTTTTGAATAAGGAACAACGGTTACCTTTTTTGTATCATAGGTGGGCAGTTTTTCATGGTTTTCAAAAAGAGTTCCAATCGTAACCAGTTCTTCTTCATAATTCCTTTTAATTTCAATGGATACCTTTTGCTCCATTTTTAAATCATTAAACGAATCTGCTTCACCGTTTACGACTGTATCGTTCCCTGCTTGAGCCAGAAACGCTTCAATGTTTTTTTCGTTTTCATCAAAATCCATCGTTTCCATTTGGTTTTCTGTCAATGTATCGCCTACATAGACTACTACCGTATTTTTCTCATGGTTTACCTCGTGTATTTTTCCCTCAACAGACGCAATCTGATTGTTTGCACACCCTGTTAACAATAGGCTTATAACCATAAGAATCCCGAAACTAAATCTCATAAGAACCCCCCTTATTTCTTCTGACGGATTGCACGCTTTTCTCTTAATATTGTAATTCAACTGTAACACAAGGTGAACAAACATTTAGCCTTTTTCATTACGTTCTTCTACTGTAAGATTCGTTCTTCGATTCCAAAAGTACCTTAGCCTGCTCAGTAACTTATTAAGTTTAACTGGAGCTGTTATTGGATTACTGCGCTTTCCTCGTACTTCTCCTCCTAAATTTCCTTTTTCCAAATAGCACTCTTAAGTGAAATGGACATAGATGTTTTCTTTATTTCACGTCTATCAAGGACGTTTAGCTTATCCAATTTAAAAATGCACTCATACATTGTTTATTAAGGAAGGAGGGTTTTAATTGTCCAGTAATTCAAACGATGGTAACAACCAACAACAGCCAGAATGTCCAGAAGGATGTTGTCAAGGTGACGAACTACTATGTGTTTCTATCCCTTGTCCAGTAACCATTGTACTCCTCGGACTTGAACTTCAATTAGAATTACCATGTATCAGACTAACTTCAGAAGACAATTTAACACCAGACCAGGCGCAACAAATCTTAGACTTTCTATCTAACCTGCTAGGAAATCTTGGGCCCAATATCGCTTCACAATAATTTTTAACAATGAAAAGGCTGCTTAATAGTAGCCTTTTCACTATTGAATAAACGAATTCCCCATGTCTAGTTGCTCTTTTTTCGCAATCGCACCTCTAATTACCGTTAAATTCTTAAAAGGGAAGCAATCGTCAGTCAAAGTCCAATCTTTGATAAATTAGTTCTCCATCACCAGAGAATCCCTTTATTTGAACGCCTTCCTCACCATTTTGTTGTATAGATAATATGTCGTTGGGTGTTAACAGATAGAACAAATTGTATCCTTTCTTCCTGTTAACGATTTTAGCATCAGTACGATTGATGGTTAGTTTCTTGATATTTTTATTTTTAATGAGGCCGTAGAAGAAAGTCGTTTCATCCTTAGTTGAACTCACACCCCAAGCAATGTTCTCTGCACCTTTTATTGCAGGTATTTCAGTACCTGATAATATTTCCCAGTCCGAACCGTTCTTCTTTAACAATTTTGCTCCGTACGTTTCAATAGGTGATTCCGTTTTATAAAATACCACATTACCGTTCTTCGTCTCTGTTTCATTAAGTATCTCTAAGTGAGTTATATCATTTATCAATACCTCTTCAACGGTGTTTCCACAACCCACTAAGAGGAAAAGAAAAATCATAGTAAACATAGCCCTTAGTGTTAAAGTCATATACTTCCCCCTAATAACTATTAATGAAGACTATAATTGCTTTTTATGCAGTTGATTAAAAAGTCTCTATCTTCAGGAAAACTTAAACTAAGCTCCTTTAATTGTTCTAAGTTTTTCCAAGCAATATCATAAATTAAATTATCAGGATCTTGAATTTTTCTGTCCCCACCAACAATCTTTACAAAGAAATAGTGAACCTCGAAAGATATATTGATTTCCTCATAAATACCCTTTTTCACCTTTATTTCATCAACTACTTCTGCAACATACCCTGTTTCTTCTTTGATTTCCCTAACACAACATTCTTCATATGATTCATTTTCTTCTAGTCCGCCTGAAGGAACAGACCAAGTTTTATCCTCTTCAGGCTTTCCTTGTAATACCATAAGTAATTCACCGTTTTCATTGATGCATACACCTGACGAACCAAGCCATTTTTGCACTTAAAAATCACTCCCCGTTTTTTAACTAGGAATAGTTTTTGTTTTTATCGTCGCCTTGTTCATCTTCTTGTTCTTCCTGCTGCACCTCTTCATGAAATTCCTTGCCCTGCCCGTATGATGCTTCCAATGGAGTATAATAACTGCTCGGAATTTTACCCGTGATAGCAATCCTACAAGCAATAAAAATCATTAATATAAGTACAGTTGCCAATGAGATGAAAAGAAAAATCGGAAAAATATACATGAAATCACTGCCTTTGTTAGAAGTAATTGAGTTTAGTTCAACTCTTATACTCGTTAGTTTAAGACTTTCCAATCTTCATAAGTAGTAGCGTCAACGCCTAATTCCCTTGTTCTTAGCCACTCAAAAGCTTTTAAAACAAGTGGTGATGCATTATCCAATGAGACATCTTTTTCCGATACCCACATCGCGCCCAGTGAATCTTGACCATCAAATTGTTCTGGTGCACTTAACAATCCACCTATCTTTTTAACAGAGTAGTAAACAGCTATATGGTGGACATCAGTAAATTCTTTCCACAGCCAAGGGAGTTTGAAATCTGTGACACCAATGTTATCTTCAATATCGATTTTAAGCCCAGTTTCTTCAAAGAACTCTCTTTTCATTGCTTCGGACAAAGATTCTCCCTCTTCTAAGCTCCCTCCAGGAAGGTCATATCGGTTTATGTACGGACCGCCATTCTTATATATTACTAATAGTTTGCCTTCCTTTACATATATACCATATACACCAAAAGCCCTATGATATCTTTTTTCAGACACAATAATCCCCCTCACTCTTGTTCAAATGCCCGTGTTTAGTTAAATGCATATACTTCACAATTTATTATCGAAAGGTATCAGCCACTAAATTACTAAATTCTCTTAGGTAGTAAAGGTAATTGTCATCACCATAGTTATATCGCTTGTTATACATTTTAGCTACAACAACATTGTATTCTGGAATCACTAAAAGAGTTGGTCCTGTTATTCCTAAAATTTGATAAGAGCCTTTAGGGACTCTTTCCCCTATCTCACTGTAATCGGCAGGAGTACCTTGTACATACCAAAACAGTCCATTTTGTGGAAGGTTATTATCTTTGAAAATAGGGCTTTGAATTTGAGTTGAAATTTCAATCACTTCTTTTGGAATAATTTGTTTCCCATTCGCAAAGCCTTTGTTTAAATGAATATTTCCCCATTGTACAAACTCTGATGCAGTCGTATGAAGGTTTGATTCAGTACCATTATTGGAACTGCCCAACTTATATGAACCATCTTCATCTGGATTAATAATTTCTTTTACTAACGCTTCATTCTCCGTAGTTTGCCAGACTGTTTTCTTTAAACCTAAAGGTAAAAAAACTCGCTCATTTAAAAGTTCTGGAAAACGCTTGTTAAAAAGTCTATTTACCAGCCAAGTGATCATTAACACATTTATTCCTCTATAAGCCCAGCCGTTACCTGGTTCAAACTCTCTAAAAATAGTACCATCATTTTTTTCGTGTAAACCGTGTGAATGAGTTACTAAATGCCGTAATGTGGTTTTTCCAAGTAGTTGTTCATCTATTTCTTCAAAATATTCAATGGCATAATCATCAAGGCTTTTGATTTTTCCTTCATAAAGAGCATAGGCCACTGCTAACCCAAGATAGCTTTTTCTTGCAGATGCTACGTTAAATAGCGAGGATGAATTGATTGGAGCTGCTTTAGTAGAATTAGAATGATAACCACTATAATGTTCCAATATTACTTTGTTATCTTTAATTATATATAATGAAGAAGCACTACTCTTGTTTTTTTCTTTTATATCCTCAACCCAATCAATTAATTTTTCAAGTTTCTCCATTATAATTTCTCCTTTCCTTCAAAATCTCGTACTTATTTCAGCAAAAATAATCAGAAATACTTGTAAAATCATCGAATTCTTTTCACAGATTGTGTTATAATACGAACAAACGTTCTTAAAAGGTGGTTTGAGGATGAATGGATTAATCCAGCGTTCAATTGATACGAAAGAAAAGATCGTTATCTTTTATATTGATCATGTGAACAACGTAACGGAGCGCTATATCCGTGTAATCAATTATAGTGATGAAAAAATTCTTGCCTACTGTTATTATCGTAAACAAGTGCGTACATTTAAACGTAATAACATTCTTTCCGTTGGACCAGCTAGAAAACAAATGGAAGCGTAGACATGCGTGAAAACAGTAAATCCAAATTGCCAGGTTATTACTGTCATAACAAATCGGGAAACAATCCAAATCCTCCAGACTGAAATGCGAAGTAGATAACAAACAGCATAAATGTTAATTGCCAGATAGTATACAGGTAATCATTTTGTCCTTTTTTATACTTCCATTCCATGACTGCCCGAAATACCTCTTGCAACACTAAAAATACCACCGTAACCATAAAGACTGCCAATGAATCATTAATTGGTAAATGTGGATTGCCAAAAAAAGCAAAGGCTGCAACAACAGTTGCGATAAAAGCCAGTGTTCCAATAATCCAATCACCTTTTTTATGTAAATTATTCACATGACCATGCGAAAAGAATTTGGTTCGTTTAACGTTAAGTATTTTTCGCATGATTGTATTAAAGATAAATATTATGAGAGATAGTACGACTATCAGCATGATCAACTTCCCGAATATCGGCTCCTGTCCTGGGTACATAAAAATTCACTCCTAGCCCTTCATTCAATAATCCCCTGTAACTTTTGGTCACGAATAGCTTCGCCAGCAACCCAATCATCAAAATTTATATCGATTATTTGATTACTTCGGGCAATGGCAGTCAATAATCTAGAATCCTTGAAACCATAGGCAAACGTGTGAAGCGTTCCGAACAGCTCTTCATAGTCCGTATAAAACAGTGAAGAATTCTTATCTCGAAAATGATCAAAAGCTTCCTGCTGTGTCAGTTGTTCATTCTTTATGCTTTGTATATATGTATGGCGTTTCTCTGAGTTAGTTATGACTGCTCTATTATTGTGCTGTTGTGATCTATCCTGAAAGTGGTTCACACATGTTAAATAAGACGCGTCGTTCCGCACGATAACACTATCTGGACTAGCTTCCACAACCGCAACATTACCTTTGTTATCACCCATGGAAAAATTGTAACAGGCAGCATGTGGAATTTCTTGCAGCATTTCGATTGCATCTGCGACGGTAGAACATGTATCAAGTACCATCCTGATTGCAATCCAAGCAGAAGTTCCCTCTGTATAACCGTTGTTGCTCTTAAAATGCAAACCTACTACCAAACCGTGCTGATTAACACCATCATGCCTGCCAAGTACTTGCAGATTATAGCCTGCTGATGCAAACCCTTCTTCAGGCTGGATTAAGCTAAAATAGCCATCATAGAGAGCAGGCGAGAAGTCATAGTTTCGCACATAATACGAATCTGTCACCATTGCCGAACAACCCATTGCTAATGGTCTGGGAACATCATATCCGCTGAATTGTGCAGCGGCTTTTTGCCAAGGAATTTGCGCACCTTCTGCCAAACCTTCAAGTTCATCCAATAAATGAGGTGAAAATGTTGAATAAATGGCTTCCATATTTGTAACATCTATCTGTTCGCGGGTTATATTTTCAAAGGTTTGTATTATAGGCGTACCAGCTATTTGCTGTCCCAAATTCAAGCCTATTTGATACGAACTACCCCGATGCTGAAATATATTCACATTAAAGTCGGACATAACGGTTCTCCTTTATAAAACTGCCAACGATATAATTCGATATTTTTCATTTAAATTCCTTTATTCAATACGAATTAAAAAGCAAAAAGTTTCCATATAACTGCAAATCGGCTAACTATTAGAAAAGACGCATGATCACCCCATGCGTCTGCTTCCTTATACAGAATTGAAATTCACCTTCACCTGTACCAAGTCCTCTATTTCATTATTTCTAGGGCTGCGTGTATATACCCAAACTTCCCCGGTGCTTGCGGTTGGCTGCCTGTCAAAAGGTAAAGTGCTTTCAAACCTTCCATAGGCCGGTGCTCCCTGATCCGCCATTACAGATCGTTCTTCAGAAACGATTACACCGTTACTATCGCGCACTTGATGCAGGACAGTCGCTTCAAAAACTCGCACCCAGCCTGCAACCCGTTGTCCGCTTTGAATGACGGTTCCAGGTAAAGGGTCCATCACAGCAATATTTTCTGAAGTATCAAGCGGGATAATCAGCGCATATCCCGGCCAAATGGTAGTTGGTGAAAAACCAGGCCGATCCAGGTTGGCACGAAGGATGTTGGCTCGTGGAATACCAAAGCGTTGTTCTAATTGATAAATAGTGTCGCCTTGTTCTACAGTGTAAATAAATGCAGGGACAATTAATGGCTGCCCAGGATAAATCAAGCCGGGATCCTGAATATCTGTGTTGATTCCAGCAATCAGCTCGATAGCTGTTGAGAACCGTAGAGCAATTCGAGTAAGCGAGTCACCAGGCGCTACTACGTAAAATGTGGAGATGTCATTTGTTGAAGTTGATGGGACGACCAACAGCTGTCCAGGAAAAATCAGATCAGGCGTTGTTACGGGAGGATACAGATAATTAGCATCTGCAATTGCCTGTGGCGTACTGCCAAACCGGTCAGCAATGGCGTACAATGTGTCACCTGGCTGGACTTGATAAATAAAGTATGTGCCTGTTGCAATACTCAAATATATCACCTCCTAATGTGATGAAATCTAATTCTATAATACGTAACAAACGGGCGAATGTGTATAGTGTGTTTGCAAATTAAAGGAGAGGAATAAATAATAACTGGTTCCGTTTCCTATCAGAATTACATTTTAAAATGTAACTGAATTTGTATAACTATTTGCATCATATTTGCAGTGATACTTGTAATTAAAAAAATCTCAGTTCATTTTAATTGAACTGAGATTTTTCCTTGAATTTATTTTCTTTTCAACTAACGCGCCTTTTACTTGAAGGCGATGAAGTTGCTAATTATTTATTACTTTCATTTCTATATAGTTTTCTTCACTTATCTCTTTCTCACTAACTAAAAGTGATTGGAACGCTGCAAACAGTTCTTGTATATCTTTCTCCTTGTTAATTAAGTTAATACTTTTTTGATACTCTTCCTCATTCTTATATTTTGAAATCTCCATCCATTTCGTACTATCCTCATTGCATTGGAGGTAAATAGTATTAAGATCCAAATATTTGTTATAAATTTCTGACGCTTTTTCTTGAATACTTAAATACTCGTCCACTTTGTCATTTTCAATATGATATTGATAAACTTTTACAAACATTATTCTCCCTCCAATTTTATAAACCTTATTAAATAATCCTGGCTGCTATAGTTGAACAAGAAGTGCAATTCCTTATTAAAGGAAACCACACTTTAATTGAACTGTAACTTCTTTAAATTTGCATTTGGAACTCCGGCTTCTATGTAACTTCTTATCAATTTCCAATCATTGTTTTCATTTCTTTTAAATGTCTGAAAGAATAAGCTAACATTCTCTAATTTCTTTCCATCAATTATTAGTGTAGCTGATAAAATTGCCATAATTTCATCTTGTCGTAAAGGAATTATCGCCTCTTCATTTAAATCCCATTTGTTATCTTCTTGTTTGGCGAAATTAAACCCTTGTTCCCAGCCAGTTATCGCCTCTTCATAACCAAAGTCTACTAATTCGCCATTTGAAATCTCTCTTGCTTTATAATCTTTGGAAATAATATCTTTCAATTCTGTCAAAGACGAATTTCTCCAAACATCTAAATAGGAATTAAGAACCTTGCGAAATGAACCATCTTCCATAATAATAGTCCTCCTTAAATATTGAATTAGTTCAACATAAACGCTTAGTTGGTTAAAAAACTTAATAATTTGATTTTAACATAATATTTAGATAATTCATAAGAAATAAAAAACATCAAGTAAATACTTTTCTTGTTCAACTCTTGCACCCGTTAATGGATTAAGAAAAGAGCTACTACTAGCTGGTTAGTTGAAGACTATTTCCTATTTGACTTTTTATTTTAACTCATAGTGTAATTCAGCAAATTGCTTACAATGCGTTACACCTAACAGTTTCAACTTATTCTCTCTCTCACTCGGTAAAAATAGTGGGATACCACGCCCTATGATGGTTGGGGCAATTTGAATAAAAAATTCATCAACAAGCCTTTCACGAAGAAGAGGGTAAAGAACTTCTCCACCACCGACAATCCATATTCGTTTCCCACTTTTTTCTTTTAATGATTTTGTAAAGTTGACAATATCACCATTAACGTATTCAACATTATCATCAGAACCAGTTAATGAACGAGAAAACACATAACATTCCCTACCCTTATATGGAAAACCATTATCAGGAACATTAAACATAATTTGCTCATAAGTTTTTCTGCCCATTATAACAATATCGATGGTAGAAAAGAAATCCGAGTAACCTATATCTTCCTCACCCTCTGTACCCAATAACCAATCCAACGAATGGTCTTCTCTTGCAAGATAACCGTCTACACTAATAGCACCATAAAAAACCAACTTAGTATTACTGTCATTCATTCTACAACACCCTTTCACCCGAAATAGGAACAATTGTTCGACATTTAATGTAACATAATAACATTACACTATTCAACTCTTCTGCAGCTATAGTTGAACAAGGAGTGCAATTCTTTATTCAAGGCAAGTTACTCGCTTGTTGGAGAATTTAGATTTCAGCTAACATAATAACACCAAAAAATAGTAAAAAAATTACTATTAAATAAACTCCAACTACCAATGAAGCTATTAATTTTCGTTTAGTATTTTCAATCTTAATAAGCTCTTCCAAATGTTTCTCATTCATTATACGTCCTCCTCTCATAACTTCTATAATTTATTTAAGTTAAAAATCTGTTCTCTTCAACTCTTCTGCAGCTTTAGTTGACAAGCGGATTCAATTTCCTGTTCAAGGAAAGCACTCGATAGTTTAAGAGTTATTAATCCTTTTTTATATACGCCTTTGATATTTACTGTGTCCATCTGTTAAACCAACAAGTTCAAATTTATTATTCTTATAAAAGTTATTTAATTTTATATTATCCGCAACACAATCTAATTTAAGATATTCTTTATCACTTTCATTGTTCTGTATCCAATCCAGAACACTTCTGCCAATTCCGTTCTTCATATATGTAGGAATAATTGCAAGTCTATGTAAGTAAAGCGATTTCGAGGAAATATCATCTCCCCAAATATGCCTGTCCCATTCACTTTGTTCAGATAAAAGTGTAAATGTAGCCACAATATCGTTATCTTTCAAAACAATATACGTTTCTTGATTGGATATGGCTTGTTTAATCTCTTCATCATCACCACCATCTAATAGAAACCCCCATTGATTTATTTCATTATCTTTCATCCATAGAGCTATCTGTTTTAACATTTTAATAATTTCACTACTATCCTCATTCGTAGCAATTTTTATATTGAAATCTTCAACGAAATCCAAGTTCATTTTTTACCTCCTCATAGATTATCTTACATTTTTATTCTTTGTGATAAATAACGGAACCCGCTCCATCCAACTAACTATACCGTTTTTCGTGTCCTGTACAGCAAGGCCCCAACAAGCGCCAGGAAATAAACAAGTAATCCAATAAGTGTATAGACATACATGATTGGCTGGTTTTGAACATACCCAACGATTGGCACATTTAAGAGCAGTAATAAAGGAAACCCAAACATTATTGCTGTTGCACTACCCATCACCATATTATCTGCTGTATTGGATTGGAATTTTGGGTCTACTGCTTTTAATAGTGCCATTCCAGTTGAAATTGTACCAGTTTGCATGCCGTAAAATCCTAATACGTTTGGTAGTTTATCTTCAGGGAACACGCGCGGTCCAATCCAAAGTAAAAACGCTATGGTTACAAAGCCGCCTAAGGTAGTTAATATCAGAATCGGGACAGCATACTCCTGTAATGCATAGATCGAAATAGCAGCGATTGATGCGGTTATCATGTAATCGAACGAAAAACCGGAAATTCGCTGCAGTAAAAAGTTGTTCGGTGAATGTTCAAGCTGAAGCCCTGCATTTTTTAATCGATTTAAAACAGTTCGGAAAAACATCGCGTACAAGCTTCCGATTAAAAAGTGGAATCCAATGATTAGCTGGGCAAAAGTTGCTCCAAATGTTCCAAGTGGCGTCAATACTTTGTCTAACCCATATATAGTCAAATATGTAACAAGATAAATGAAGCCGATTAATGCTATTTGATAGGTTAGCTTATCGATTGCATCACTTAATGAAATCTCATCTGGCTCTGATCTTTCTACCATTTGTTTATGTGTTTTGACTGGGCCAGATTCGATTTTCTGGAACTTTTTGTTGCGGGCTAACAGGTTCATTAGGATAATCCCGACTACCGTTGCCCAAATAAAGCCTATCCCGGCAATCGTTAAACCAAGGTTCCCGCCACCAACAAGTCCCAGTTCTTCCCACTGTGTACCTATCGAATATGCTTGCCCGGGTCCTTGACCGAATCCGAGTGGCAGCAATAGTCCAACACCTGGGAAAAAGTCTGGATATAATGTTTGGACAAGTATCATGAATAAACCAAAGCCGACCAACCCTTGGATGAGGTATGTTGAAACGATCATGAGACCTGAGTTGATAACAGCTGGACTATTTTCCACTTGCCGTTCTTTTAACGATAAAGCAATAAAGCCAATGGCCATTAAATGGTAAACCAGGTTTCCAAGTAAATCCTTATCAAAATTTATCCATCCTAGTAGTTCAGGTCCAACGATTAACCCTAGGAAACCAGCAATCATGGACGTTGGTACAATTAATTTCCTTAAGGCTGGTATTCTAGCTTTTAATACAGCGGCAATAACAATTAAAAAAGATAAAAGAGCAAAATCGAGTACAAATGACCAGGAGTTACTCATGATATCACCTCATCTGATTGTTTAGATTCCAATTCCTGTGCGGTTTTGATTGCCATTAGCCATTTGTACGCTGAGGTGTCGGGCTGATAAAATACAATTCGATAAAATTGATTTTCATAAAAGAAGTCCAGCTTATGATGAAACTGAATATTAATCCCTTCCATATCCCGAAATGCAAATGCATGTTGCTCCTCATTATCACCATTAAACGTAATTGTTGTATTATTCCACTCTAGATCTCCTTTAGAAACAAGACGGAATGGTTTATTGTCCTCAGATAAAAACAGCTTAACATGGTCCTGCATTGCCTCATTCCAGTTCTGCTGCCAATTCGGATCAAGTAAAGTCTCTTTCAAAAATTCAAGCTGCCATTTATTCCAATCACGGGGTGTAGAATAATAGATGGGAGGTGTCACTTGCTCAAATGTTCCCAAGGATGTGTAACGAACGGTATAATCACAACTTCGGCATTCAAACAGGTCATCGTGCGAATGCAGCTGTCCAGGTATTCTACAATGTGGACAAACAAACAACAGGCGTTCCAAGTAGTTTGCTAGATTTTTCCCCTGATATTCACCTGCAATCTCAGACTGCCACTCCATTTCATTATGGTAAAGCGCTTCGGTTAGCTTCTGGTTAATGACGTCAGGTGAATCGTTAGTAAATGCTCCCTGATCCCATACTTTTTTATAGGAGATAGAAATCAAGCCTTTGCGATGTTGATCCGCCCACCTTGGATGAGTCAGATGCCCGCCGCGAATTGTTGTAATGATAACAGGGATGTCCAACAGCTTAACTAATTTAGCGGTTGAGTAAATAAGCGGCTCCGTGTCACCGTCCCAATTTCGGTTTCCTTCTGGGAAAATACCAATAACCCTATTATGCTTCTTAGCCTTCAGTACACCTCTAATCGTGCTCGTATCATTTTTGAATTTCATCTTTGGGATGGCACCAACATAGTTTAATATTCTTTTTAAGAAAGGATTTCGAAAAAGAGGTTCAGCAGCAATGAAAGAAATCGGTTCATTTACATAACTATTTAGAATCAGTGGATCCCAGTTATTTACGTGGTTAGATAAAATAATATAAGGCGGTTTCATGTGAAGGGTGTCATTGCGTTCAATCACTATTTTTGAACGTCTTCTGGTAAAGAAACGGATGAAAAATAACAGCATATTTATGATCCGCATATTTGGTTTATTTTCGATACTCATCATTTCACATCCAACTATAAAAATATAAAATTAGTACGCTACTATTTTACCATATAATCGAGTATTTTCCTTTAAATGCAAAAAAAGCTATACCCCACAAATGGACGGAGTATAGAAAGGCAGTGTTAGTACCAGAAAAACATAAAGGTAGGATTAATTGAGTTCATTTGTCTAAATCGACAAAAGTTGATTTCGTTGGTTGAGCTTCACATCTAGTAGTTGACTAACTTGTATTAATGATGGATCTGTAAAATCACTTCCATTCGCCTTAACCTGATACATCAAGGATTTAAGCATTTTAATATCATTGTTAATAATCTTCAGAACATCTTCAGTATCCAAATCACATCCCCCTTTCAGGAATAAGGAGTGTATTCGAAAGCTGGCTGACTTATTGGAAAATCCAACTTAGCCCCTATAGCTTTGCGTCATCATCTTTCAATGATTTTGCCATTATCGTACATGATGTGATGGTACTAACACAGTTTATTCTATAAAAGATATTGTCCACAATATACTATATATAGTGAATTAACGCAAAATTCATGAAAAAGTGCCGGAACATTTTAAGCTTGCTTAATCTGGATTATTGTCCCGTCTTTTCATAATACGCATAGGATAATACAATACTATGAATAAGGAAGTGACCAAGAGATGGGATTATATATTAATAATAATGATCATCCAGACGTCTATATGAATGGCAGCGATATCCTGGAGCCGAACCAGGGATACTTTCGCGTAGATTATTTCTCCGAGATGATAAAAGAACAGAAAGAACTGAATAAATCATTATCCAATTCCTTTCGTGATTTAAAATCGTTATACCACCAGCAAACTAATACACAGGCAGGCAGATGGCAGGAGGTTGGCAAACAGCTGGAAGTATTAAAAGAAAGTAACCTTCAGCATAAAAATTTCGAGAATCAGGCTGTCCAATGGTTGAAAACGTTAGATAGCAATAATGCAAAACTGCAGGATATCTTAGAAAACGGTGGCCTATTAAATAAGGAGATTGCAGAACAAGTCAATCGCTTAGGCGAATCGAATCAGGCTATTGTAGACCAGCTAGGAAAATATGAAAGCTCAAGCCAGGCACTCGCATCACACATGAGTGAGCTGTATGATCTTAACAAGCAGATGTCAGAGCGGATTTCCACGCAAGACGATAACCAGGATCAAGTAATAAACCGACTGGAAAACCAAGAAGCCCTTATGGAGAAAACGTTAAGGCAAATTGATCAGTTTCGATCCATTCTTTTCGAACGAACTAACTATATAGCAGAAAGTATTGAAAACAGTTATAATCTTACTTCCACATATGTCTATAAACTGATGACTGGATCAGAACAACCACTGTCCCTTTTCATGACGAAACAAAGAGAAGAAGAGAGGAAGTCTGATTAATTGAATGAAATGGCGATACTGTAATACGGTATCGTCATTCTTTGATACAATGTAAACAAAAGAAGTCCATAAAGGAATGAATTTCAATGAACATAAAGATTATCGCAGTAGGAAAATTAAAGGAAAAATACCTCAAGCAGGGCATTGACGAATACTTAAAGCGGTTAAGTACATATGCAAAAGTTCAAATCATCGAAGTCGCCGATGAAAAAGCCCCTGAAAACATGAGCGACGCTGAAATGATCGACGTAAAACAAAAGGAAGGCGAACGCATTCTCGCTAACATCAAACAGGATACCCATGTCATAACGCTCGAAATCAATGGCAAAATGCTAAGCTCCGAACAACTTGCAGCCAAAATGGACGAGCTTGCCACCTACGGAAAAAGTAAGCTTGCATTTGTTATCGGCGGTTCACTAGGTATCAGTGATGAGGTCCAAAAGCGAAGTAACCTCGCTTTATCATTTTCCAAAATGACATTTCCGCATCAGGTAATGAGACTTATATTGTTGGAGCAGATTTATCGGGGGTTTAGGATTAATAGGGGGGAACCGTACCACAAGTAAATGAGGTTTTTCTTTGTGGTAAATATTACTTTCTTAGTCTATGTCGAAATTTATGCTATAATTTGTTATTGGGATAAATATAAAGTGGGGTAACAACATGGCTGTACGGTTTATAGGAAATAAGCAAAAATTATTAGATTTCATCTTACATAAAGTGATTGAAGAAACAAAATTAACAAGTGGACTATTTGTAGATTTGTTTACGGGAACAACATCAGTTGCTGTTGGTGCAAAAAACCTAGGGTTTGATGTTATAACTAATGATAAACTTATTAGCTCGTTTATATATTCTAAGGCTGGATTATTAGTGAATGAAGAACCTCGATTTGAGAACTTATTACCAAATATCAAGGTTAATGTTAGTACTTTATTTGAACAACCTTACGATTTAGTATTACAGTATCTAAATGATTCACCAGAATTAGAAGGTTTATTTTATAAAGAATATGCTCCTGGAGGTTCAGCCGAACACCTGAGTCAACCGAGGCAATATTTTACTGATAGTAATGCAAAAAAAATAGATGCAATCAGAACAAAGATTAATTATTGGTATAAGAATAAACTTATTGACGATATTGAAAGATCTCTATTAATCTCGAGTTTAATCCTAGCGACTAATAAAGTTGCAAATATATCAGGTACCTACGGAGCATATCTTAAGTCTTGGTATAATAGAGCTCTAGAGGAAATTGAACTTAAAAGGTATCCATTATTCTATTCTAATGGGAAATATAGTGTGTTTAATGAAGATGCCAATAATCTAGTGAAAAAATTAAAAACTGCAGATATAGTCTATATTGACCCTCCTTATACTAAGAGACAATATAATGCTTATTATCATATTCCTGAAACCCTTGCAATTGGCGATAATCCTAAAATCTGGGGTAAAACAGGGCAAAGACCAAGACAAGGTGATGAAACTTCTGCTTATTGTTATAAAAGAGAAGCTAGTAATGCACTACATGATTTGGTAATTAATGTTAAAGCAAGACATATCTTCTTAAGTTATAGTACAGATGGTCATATATCTCATAATGAAATATTAGATATCTTATCGACCAGAGGAGAACCGAAATATTGGGGAGTAGATTATAAAAGGTTCAGAAGTAATAACCCGGAAAGTGAAAAAATAAAGGATTTAAAAGAGATGCTTTATTATGTTGAGGTTGTAAATTAACAACTTGTAGAGGGGGTTTCTAATGAGTATTAAAGCGACAGATTCCAAGGGCGTTACACATAAAACGTCCTCTTTTAGTTTAGACTATAAAGAAATTAAGAAAAGAATCTTTGCTCTAAGCTTTTTATTGTTTAATCAAAGAAAAAAATTATATCCTGAAAGAAACACAAGTGATATTTACGAAGAAACAATTTCAATACTAACTGATTTATTGTTTATATTATTAGCTAATCAAAGAAATTTAATAAAGCTATGTGAAGGTACAGATATAACATTTAATTTAAAAATGGAAGTTTCAAACTTACGAAATCAAGATATCACTAATGAGAAATGGGATGAAGAATTACATTCACATATAAAAGAACTTAATAAAGTAATGCAAGAATCAAATCTAAAAATAGATATATTGAGTATTTTAGTAGAAGATTCTTGGGAAAAAAGCAACCTAACCGTTTTAGCAAATAAAAACGGCTCTTCTAACAATAGAAGGGAAAAAGGTTCTTATTATACTAAAGATGAATTAATTGATGTTATCGTAAAAAATACAATTGACCCTTTATGTTCTAATAAAACAATTAAAGAGATTTTGAACTTAAAAATCATAGATCCAGCTGTTGGGTCTGGCTCTTTCTTACTGTCTGCTCTAAAAAGAATATTATTTCATATTAAAAAGCTTTCTAAAAAAGACATAGATAATAATTCTTACAAAAAAGAAATAATAAATAATTGTTTATATGGGGTAGATATTAATCCTAACGCATTAAAATCAACAATTTACTCATTGTGGTTAGAAGTAGGGGACAGTCAACTTCCAATAAGTTCAGTAAAAAGAAACTTTGTTGAAGGAGATTCATTATTAGCTACGGATTGGAATTTGAATAAGAATAATTATGATGAAGAAAAATTAATATTATTAAATTACTATTTGGTTGGTACACTGTTAAATGGAGACAAAGTTAGGAGTTTGGAAGAAGAATATGAAGATTTTTTCGTAGGAAAATTGAGAGGTAAACTCTTAGATGATAAGTTAATAGAAAGGGGAAGAAATAGTAAAACTTTCATATGGCAAGTTTCATTTAAAAATGTGTATAAAAATTCTGATGGTTTTGATGGAGTAATTGGTAATCCACCATGGAATAAAGTAAAAGCTCATTTAAAGGAATTTTTTGTACATTATGACCTAACAATAAAAGGTATGCAGGGAAAAGCATTAAAAAAATACGTTGAAGAAAAACTCCTTTCTCAAGAATATTATAAGAAGTTATGGAATGACCATAAGAAGGAAGTTAGTAGATACTCAAAAGCAGTCAATAATTCCCCCCAATTTCAACATCAGGCTTATGTTATTAACGGAAGAAAACAAGGTGGAGATAGAGATTTATACAAATATTTTCTAGAACTTGCTTATAATCTTACATGTGAAAAGGGGTACGTAGGTTATATAATTCCAGGCGCGTTTACACAGTCTGAGGGAACTACTGGAATGCGTGAACTGTTGTTTAATCAAAACAACATTCAATTGTTATTCACTGTTGAAAACAGAGATAAAATATTTCCTATAGATAGCAGGTATAAGTATGCATTATTAATATTTAAAAAGTTTAAAACTACTGAAACTGACATTAAATGTAGGTTTATGTTGAGGTCATTAGAAGAAGTCAATAATTGTTTGAAAAATAATGATTTATTAAAAATCCCAAGTGATTTAATCGAACAATTAAGTCCGAACTATAAAACGTTACCTGATATTAAATCACAATACGAAGTAGATTTACTTAAGAAGATTTATAAAGTCCATCCACTTATTAATTCTACTGATGGTTGGAAAATTCAATTCAATAGGGAATTAGATATGACAAATGATAGTAATCTTTTTGTTCATAAAGAATCGATTAATGAAGGTTTTCACGATTATTATCCATTGTATGAAGGTCGTATGTTAAACCAATTTGATTTTGCAGCCAAAAAGTATTTATTTGGAGAAGGTAGGCAAGCTAAGTGGCAGGATCTAAGTTGGGATTCTAAAAAAATTTTGCCACACTTTTACGTTCCAAAAAATGAAGTTGATAAAAAAAATATTGAAGCTAATAAAGCAAGACCAGGGTATTGCGACATAGCGGGACAAACCAATGAAAGAGCTGTTCAAACTGCGTTGATTCCCGGATATAATGTAGCTGGAAATAAAGTACCGACAGTTAGATTAACTCCAAATGACATAGCTCATAATTTGTTATGGATTGCTTTAACGAATTCATTTGTATTTGATTGGCTAATGAGGTTGAGAATGTCAACTACAATAAACTTTTTCCATTGGAATCAATTGCCTTTACCGTTAATAGATATATTTTCAGATTCTGGTAAAAAATTGGTAATAAACTCAGCCAAATTAACATTACTTTCACCATATATGGATGAAGAAAGAGAAGAATTAATTCAGTTTTATAATGGAGAAATTAAGAGTGATGAAATAAAACCAGTTATTTATGCTAATGAGAGGCAAGAGATAAGAGCGGAAATAGATGCAATGGTAGCAAATATTTATGGATTAAACTTACCTGATATTGCATTTGTCCTATATCAATTTCCTTTGTTAGATAGAAAACAACCGGGACTGCCGGGAGATAATTGTTTATATAACAGGGGAAAGGGTTCTTATATCACCCGGGACCTAGTGTTGTATCAATATTTGAGTATAAATAATCAACCAATATCACTAGACATTATTGAAGTTTACAAGCAGTGTAGTATTAATGTGGAAGAAATAACAGGAGGTTTTAGAAGAATTGATGATCGTGTCAATAAAGCAATGGATTTAAATGCAATTGCATATACCCCGGGATAGATAGAAAAAATAAGCATCATGATCTTAATCATGATGCTTATTTTTTTTGTCATTTAGTATATCAAGTAAAATGTCTTCAATGTATTCTCGAGTTATGTTGTATTTAATATTTTCAGACACTTCATTGGGTTTAGTGTTATTATTACTTCTAATTACTACACCATAGTCAGAATTCTCAAGTTTCATGTCAATATTTTTTAATTTGGATTTGTTTGAATACCTATTATAAAACGTTTCAAAATCGCCATTTTTATCATCATCAATATATACTATTAAATCCCCAGGCTCACAATTTAAAACTTTACATAAAGAATTTATGTGATCGATATCAATTCTTTTTAATTGTTCATGATAGATAGCTGATATTGTAGCAGGTCTAATTCCTGTTTTTTGTGCTAATTCTTTTTGGCTCATTTTATGAATTCCTAACAACTCTGATAGTCTTAGTTTGACAGTCATGGTCATCGAACCTTTCTTTAAGTATATTATATATATTACCAATTAATTACGTTAAACGCAAAAAAAATACATATTATCATTGATTAATTACGTTAGAAGTAATATAATATCAATTGGACATACGGTTAATATATTTCTATTGGTAAAATATTATGTAAAGGATGGTTAAAAGATGAGCCAAACCCAAGTTTCTGTAAAAAGAATTGTGTTTAAAGAATTACTTGCAGGTGATAGGAGGAAATTTGAAGCTAGATCAAATAATACAGCTTCAGGTGGAGGAGCAAGAGATTTACGGTTTAGTCCTTATTCCCAGTTTAAAACTGCATTTGAAGAAATGTTCCCACATATTGATGGTAAAGGAATTGCCTCTGGTAAATTTTACTGGTATGAGGACGGCCGGGAGGTTTCAAAGGATGCATATTTTCACCCTCCTACAAGTGCGCGAGGGAATGAAGGGAGAATAGCAAATATCGACAAATTTCTACCGGCTGATAAAATTCCTATAGAGCAAGAAGGAACGGTATTTATTTTATTTATTCAGGACAGAGAAGGAAAAGTATGGCCTAGCTTTGCTACCGAAAATGCATTATTAAATGAGTGGCATGAAGATGTACGAGATATGATTTTGGGCTGTCATAATTCTAAAAAACGCTCAAAAATGGCCACTTCTGGGTTTGTAGATTTTGAATTAGGGAGTGAATTTTGTAACCATGGCTAATTACTCAGATGAAGCCTTAGAAATTTTAGGTTTGTTAAAAAGAAGAAAGAATGTACTACTTTCTGGACCACCAGGTTGTGGTAAATCTAGACTTTTGAATGAAGTAGGTCATGCATTTATAGATGCGCCTGTCACTAGTGTACCTGCATCTTCGCCAGTTTTAGTACCAGAGTCACCTGTGGCTATACCTCGTGAGGTTGAATCTGAAGATGAGGATTTTCAGAATATCTGGCCAGCTGAAGGTAGAGATGAGAGAAAAATATTTAAAACTGTCTTCCATCAACAAACTAAACATCGTGAATTTGTATCAGGACTCTCTCCATTAACAAATGGAGAGAGTGGGTTTCAAGTAGTTAGTGGGACTCTATACAGAGCAAGTGAACATGCCAAATTACAAGGAGGGGCATCACTGCTAATAATTGATGAAATTAATCGAGGACCTGCCGTTCAAGTATTTGGCGGAAGTATTGCTGGTATTGAGCCTGAAAAGAGGTTAAAAGAAGAAAACACTAGTACCATTAATACTCAGTACTTTGAGTTACTTGATCCTGAGACAGGAGATATTATAGAATATGCTCTTCCACAGCATCTCTATATAATAGCTGCAATGAATCAAGCAGATACATCTGTTGAACCTCTAGACGTCGCTTTCTTAAGAAGATGGGCGCCATATAGGTTAAAACCTAATTATGGAGTACTTAGGGAATACTTTACATTAGAAGAAAATGATAATGACTTGCCATCAACTCCAGAAAATGCATCATCAGTTTATGAAGCAGCAATTAAAGCACTAAGTGCTATAAATAATCGAATTCGTTTAGGCAAGGGAAAAGAATTTCAATTAGGACATGGAGTATTTCTTACTAATGACAAAGCACCTAGTATGGAATTAGATAAAGCACTTGAAGAGGTTACTGAACTTTGGGGTTATGTCCAAGAACATATTGAAGAAGTTTTCTTCGGAGATATATATGGGATGGCTACAGTACTAAATGTAACTAGTGGTATAAGATCACATCCTATTCAATTACAAGAAGTTACGTTTGGCGGAGAACCTAGACTAGATTTACAAGGGTTGGATGAAATCGATAACCAAAATATTTACAAATTATTAAAAGCAGTGTCAGAGGGTTAGGCTATCGTGAAAAGGATATCTGTAATAGAATATGGTGCTCCGAAACCAGTAATTGAACAAATTATGCAGGACACAGATTTATCTCGTGAAGATTTAATACAAATGATTAACAAAGCAGGAGATCGGGTCAAACGCATACTAGGTTATTCAAAAAATCCTATCAACATAGGCGATGATAAAATAAGAATTACTGATTTTGCAGGAATTTTAAGAATTGGCCCATCAATTGAAATTGAAGTCGCACCTAAGTTTTTAGGTTTAGATTCGATAAATCACCGTTGGAGAGAAGACTTTTTTTATTTGGCCACCTTGTCGACGAGTGGGAAGTTATTGAATTCTGATAAACTATTGTCTAAACCAGGTGAAAAAGGGGACCTGCACACCCTAATTGCGAGGGCATTTGTGGAAATGTATTGGGATAATCATAGGCGTTCTTTAAGAACTTATAGTAGAAGAACTTTTAAAGATTTTTCAATAGATGGTGATGTAGATCCTGAATCCTTGTTTTTTCCTGATGGAGAAGGGTATAAACAAGAAGGTTTGTTCTTTGACCATATGAATCAGTATAACTCAGTTATAGTTACTGCCGCTAAACAGCTGTTGCCAAGTCTAAGGGAACCAAATTTAATTGCACAAATACAAAGAGTCATCCAATTACTTACACCTCAAAAAAAACTTAATTATATTAATGTTAGAAGTAATAAATTACCTAACAGACTATCTAGATGGCAACAATTGTATAACCTATCTTTAGATATTTTAAAAGGATATGGGCTTGTTTATCATTCAAAAAATTCAATTGCACCAGGATATGTACTTAATACATGGAAAGTATGGGAAGATTTTTTAAGTTCAGCAATCATTAGCGGCTTTGGAATGGAAAATGTGAAGCGACAAAATGCATTTGTGTTAGGAGAACGACAACGAAGCTCAGGGGTTACTGAAAATGTAAACGTAATCCCTGATCTATTAATATCAAACGGTGGGCAAGAAGGTTTTATATTTGATGCAAAATACAAAGGGCATGTAGAAAAAGGAAGAAAGAGGATAGTGGAACAAGATATTTATGAATCTTTGGCATTCTTATATGCTTCGGGTCATAGAGTAGTTCTTTTAGCATATCCTGTAGCACCACAAGAAGGCTACTCTTTAGGCGATATCAATGTGTTTGAAAAAATTGAAGTTGGAAATAAGATAATCTTAGGTCTTGAAGTTGAATCAAAAACAGTTTCCTCTAAACATGGGTTTTTGAACTTTTCCAATAACCTATATAATAATTGCAATGCAGTAATAAAAAATTATACTTAGATATTTAATAAGCAATAATTAAAAATTTAAATATATATTATATATTTGAATAATTATTTATTAATTTCCCCCATCATGTTCATTTTAATGGCATATGGGGATTTTTGTTTTAAGAGGAGGAAATTTAATGGAACAACTTTACAAAAATGGAATAGTTAAGCAATTATCTATATTACAAGAAGACAAGGATAAACATGTGCCTGCTAAACGGGTTAACATTGTAAGTCTAAAGCTTTTAAAAGAATCTTCAATTTTGTATAAGGAAAGAGCAATCCGTTCTCCCGCAGATGGTTATGAACTGATAAAACAATTCTTAGGTGATGTAGACCGAGAGCATTTTCTTGTAATTTGTGTGGACACAAAAAATCAGCCGACTTCTTTGAATGTTTGTCATGTTGGTAGCTTAAATGCATCTATAGTGCATCCACGAGAGGTGTTCAAGCCTGCAATTTTATCTAACGCAGCTTCAATTATTGTAGGACATAATCATCCAAGTGGACAACCTGAACCAAGTCAGGAGGATATTCATGTTACAAAAAGAATTTCTGAAGCAGGAAAGATAGTTGGGATAGAACTCCTTGACCATATTATTATAGGTGATGACAAATTTATATCATTAAAGGAAAAAGGATACTTGTAAGGAGGAATTAATAATTGAATATTAGGGATGATGTCATAAAATTATTGAAAGAAAAATTCGAGGTTACTGTTGATGGTGAAAAGTTGGGAGAAGAGGCATTATTGTTATATTTGGATGAAATTGATAAAGATATTGTTTCTACTGAAGTAAATAAACTATTGCCAAACCCAGTAGTTTTTCAAACATATGTCTACAAAGAAGAATCAGAGTGGATAATCGGAATTGCCTTTAAGGAGGGAACCGATTATCCACTCTATTTAGTTTGCCTTAAAGATGGTAAAAAAGTGTATGAAAAAATTTATTCACAGGGGGTAAGTAAAGAGGAAGAACAACCTAAGTCCCGATATATGACTAAGGCAATTAATGAAGCATTAAACCTAGAATTGCAAATGAACTTGTGGAAACTAATGGATTTATTAGCTACAAAAAGAAAAGAAAAGATGGATTATTTTCAGGCTTTTGATATTAACGTTTACAATAAGGGGTTAAGAGTAACTAATAAGCAAGAACTGCCTTATATGAGAGAGGAATTTATAAATATTAGTGGTAAGATTAATACCAAAACAATGACTGTTTGGATAATTGATGATACAGACAAACAAACCATGTTATTTCCTTCAGATTGTTAAAGAGTTATATGAAGGAGGCCTAAGCAATTATTTAGGTTTCCTTCTTCAACAAATCAAATCAAGTCTATAGAGTAAGTTAGTTATAATTCATTTAAGATGTTCCAACGTTCATAGTATTTAGTTACATTAATTTCATCATCACGAACTTCTAATAAACGCTCACCACGTTTATGAAAGTAAAAATGATACTTATTACTGTTATCAGGTTGCTTATCCTTGACCAACATTTTTAGTTCACTAGGGGTAATTAATAACGTGTGAAATTCATTTTCGTAAGCTAAAGTGAAAATATAAAGATCAATAGCTTTATCAGTTACATCATTTTTTTTGACTGTGTACCAGGAGGAAGGATAATCCTCAATATAACTTCTGCTGTAATAAAACTTTGAGTTTATAGTACTTTTACCCTTAATGATAAGGTCTGCAGCTGTAGATCTATTTCCTTTTATAACATTGAAGGTCGAATTTAATTCTCTAATCTCATCGATCACGTATTGTCGAGCAACAGATCGGGTTATTTTTTTTTCTTGTTCATGATCGCTGTCGATAACCTCATTCTCGCTGCTTTGATTCCCCTTTTCAACTTCCAAAAGTGCAACTTTTTCTTCAAGCATTTTTACACGATTAAACAACTCTAAAACTAATGAATCTTGATTTGACATAAATAATCATCTCCATATCGGTTTATTATAAAATAATCATACATGATATTTCAGATTTTTTAAACGATTTTTTAGATTAAATAAGAAATAAAATTTAAAAGTTAAATGTCTGGAGAAGTAGTTACTTACAATATAAAAGAAGTTAAGTCTCCTATATGGGGATTAACTTCTTTTATCAATTCCCAATACTAACTAAATTCGACAGCACCTTCAGTTTTCCTGCATAATATATTTATATTGAAAAATTTTAGTCCTTATTAGAAAGTTAATTTTAAAGGACAGTGGTCATTATTAGGAGGAGAAATATTGGAGAAAAAATATTCAAATCATACTCTATTTAATTGTGCTATAAAGGATTTTATTGCTGATAAAGAGAAGATGCAAAAAGGATTACAAAAAAGTCTTGAATTACTTTCAACTGTTTTAAAATTTATTAATAAGGAAGCGGCAAACAGTAACAGGGGTGAGACTATTAAGTCTCTTGAAAAATATAAGAGAATAAATGACTATAATGGAGAGCTCCCACCATTTAAAGCTGAACATTGGACCATAGAAGAAATGACTCTTCTAATAATTATGTTACGCGCTACCAAGCAAAAAAAATATGATTCGATGAAAAAGACTGTTGAAGCTTTTATATCAAAGGAAAAAGCTCCGTCACAAAAAGTCATTGACTCAAATCTAGACTGGTTACTGGAGGCATACAAATGCATGGGCTTGTTAAAACATACAACATGGAGTGAAAAAATAACCAAGGAAATGGTGCAGGACACTTTCGGTAAAAAAGTGACTGCTCAGGAAACCCTTGTAAATATTAGAGAAGTAGAAACAGCCATTATAAATTCAGAAGTTCTTGATGCTGAATTAGATTCTATTATAGCGCAGATTCTTGTAAAATGTGCTTATCCTGAACTGCTAGTGGAAAATAAAATAGGATTGTCAGTTCAACTAGTAGATGCGGTGAGTGAAATGATTTTGGCAGTAGAGAGTGTAAATGGGGTCAACAACCAAAGAATCGTTGTTAATGAATCGATAAAGCATCTTCAAAAATTAAGTGGGCTTATTAACTCTGGTTACGATATAAGTAAATATTACACAGATTCTTATTGGGAAAATCTCATGAAAGAAGAACAGTTCGGTGATAAATTAAATGAAATAAAAAAAGTAGTTACAAAAAAGTATGCTGTAGAGCTAGATACAATAGAAAAGAACACTCTATAAAATAAAAATGGCTGAATCGGGTTAAAAAAAATCCGATTCAGCCATTTTTTAATCTCCGTAAGCTTTGTATAGTTGTTTTTAGAAACACCAGTAAGTAAAAAGAAAAATATTAGGAGGCAATAAAATGTGTAAAGGCGAAATCGATACAATTAAGAATGAAGGTCAGCTAAGAAACTTGAATGTAGGTGACAAAATTTATTTCGAGGAGTACCAGAGTCGGTATTATAGTGAGGAATTCTACGAAAAATACGTACATGATGTGGAGCAATGTTATTTATGTGCTGATTATATTTGCTTTTTTGTACCTTGTTTACCTCTAGCGACTGACAAGGCAAGTGAAAAAAATGGTGTATTTTTAGATATGGTAGAAGAGCTTAAAAAGTTAACCTGCCCCCCATCTGAAATGGTAATTGAAGAGGAATCAATTAAATGTATATGGCGATTACCCATTCTTTTCAATACCCAATGGTTACAAAGTGATGAGGAAGCAGAACGTTTCTGTAAGAAAATGAAAGATCAATTTGTGGATTTACGTACTTGTAAGCTAGGCTTCATAGGCGGATTCTATGATTGGTATGATGACCTAGGATATATGGAGACGATTAAGGAATATATGAAGGAGGTTTATAGGATAAATCAACTTATTGATGCAATGGGATTAAAAATTTCAATGAAATAAATATGTGTAATGATGAAACTCACCTATGTTTAGGTGAGTTTTTTTGTGTTTTAGTATTGATTGCTGGTATATGGAAGTACTCAAGTAAAGAGGAAAAAACGCTAATAATTAGGGACAATAAAAAGAAATTCTATAAAAATAACAAGTTTGAATCGGGATTTTTCTTTCCCGATTCAACCGTTTTTTGTTTTTTATGTACCTAGTATTATCGTCAGTAACACAGAACGATTATAAATAGGGAGGAAAGTACAATGGAATCATTAAAAAAGCATGTGCAAAAGCAATATAAGGGTGATTTGACTTTCTTTAAAAGTGCTCAAGAAAATTATGAACGTATTTGTTTTTTCTCAGATTTACAAAAGGACTTAGATGAGGTGGATTCCTTTGGTGAAGGTTCTATGAAAAGTATGGAGCTTCTGGATGGCGTTAACACATTAAAAAACGTAATGGCATTTGCAGAGGTAAAAGGTTATAAGAAAAAGCCCTTTTATGGTATACCAAAAAGAAAAAAAGGGGAAGCGGTGCGATCCATTATTAAAGATTTAGACAAGTGCGATATAAAACCTGTTGCTTACGAAGTAAGAAGGGAATCAATTATATTTGTATGGTTTCAAAATTTGGTTATACACAAATTTCCGTTCTCAGAAGATGATTGAAGAAAAGTAAGCTCATAAATTCATAAATTAAAAGGGAAGAGGTTAACAAAATGAAAATTTTATGTCCACAAAACCAACCAATAGATTCTTACTCCATAAGGAAAGATCATCATGATGGAGTCAATGCATTATATCGAATGTCTGCTGTTATGAATACTGATATAGATCCGGGTGCACTAAGTCAAACTGAACGAATTCAAAGGCTCATGGATACAGTAGGTAGCTGGTCGGTAGTTCCAAGTGAGATTGTAGTTTTCACTGGAAGAGTTGAGCTCCACTGGTACACAAAGGGTTTTCAAATGGTCATGAAACGAGAGCAGTATTTATCGTTAATACAACAATTTCAAGCATTCTTAAGCTATACAAAGACTATAAATCTCAAGTTCCTTGAACGGTGTTTAATCGAAGACCCCATAAGGTCTGTATGGCCTGTTCCAAACCAATTGGTTAATTTTTCACCTCAATTTACTTCTGAATGTTTTGGGCTAGATGAGCAAGAAATAAAAGTTCTAATATTGAACGAACGACTGGAGGTGGTGGCGTAATGGCTTTGAGAAAAGTAAAACGACCAATTTTAGAAAGTGAAAAGGCTAAAGCTGAACAGGAAAAGGAAGAAACAGTAACCCAGAAGAAAATGGAGGAGGCTAACATGGAAAACGAAACTATAGGAAACCAAAGTTTAGGAGAAAATGCGTTGAACCCTACCATTTACTTTAATGAAGAAGGAACACCTAGTTTTATAAGGCAGGCTAACATAAGTGAAGGAAAGTATGAATACCGAATTGATAAAACCTATTACAAAGAAAATGTTAAGACGAAGCTTGGTGTTAAAAATCAGTTTAGAGTTGCCTTTTCTATATACAGTAAGGAATTAGGGGAGAAAAAGATGAGTATGACGTTTAATGTTTCTTCCCATCCACAATCTCAACTTATAAAATTTTTAACACCATTTAATGCAGTTTTCAGTGGGAAGAAGATAACAATGAATGACTTGGTTGGTTTAACAGGCGTAGGGAGGATTTACCATAAGTATTCTTCTACGGGTAGTGCTTATGAGAAGCTTGAGGTTCTACATGTAACAGAAAATATAAAGGAATAAAATATTTTAAAAAAGGAGCTGAAAGAATTGGAAAATGCTAATGTTTATAATCAAATATCTGAATATATTTCACCTTACAAAGCTACAAGAATAAAATTACTTGATTCAAGCAACTGTACTATAAGGTTGCTTGAATCTATTAAACTACCTGATAGTCTGTCAATGCTTGTGACAGCATTACAAATGGTGGTTAGTAGAGATGTGATTCACTACTTTTCATCATTATTGAAGCAATACAACCAAACACCAATGAACAAAGCTACCGACTTGTATAAATCGGCAGGTTCCTTTTCAGAGGCTATAGTTTCAGATGACTTAATAAAAGAACTGTCCTTAATGAAACAGGTTGGGGATTCTGAAGAAAGAGGATTCATTTATGATGAAAAAAAGGACAGCTATTTATTTAATGCTAATGCTTTTGCAAATCACTTTCTGCGTAGGTGTTCGGTGCGTTCGACTAAAGAAGGAAGACTATTCATATACAACCAAAGTGGATTTTACGATGAACCATCAGAAGTAGAGTTGGGAAAAATCGTTCGAACATTGATGCACGAAGGGCGGTACAACAGTTGGAAAAGTAAATTAGAGGGTGAAGCGATAAAAGCTATTCAACGTGAAGCTGTTACTGTTGATGAAATGAATACGCATCGCAACTATATTAACCTCAAGACTGGAATGCTTAGTTTGGATACATTTAAACTCTTTCAGCATCACCCTGATTATCTTTCTACGGTACAAATTCCTGTTGAATACGATTCACAAGCGGATTGCCCATTATTTAAGAAGTTTATGAATGAAATTACTGTAGAAGACACGAAACTTATGCAAGTCCATCAAGAGATTATGGGTTACTTCTTAACGGCCGAAACAAAAGCTGAGAAAGCATTTTACTATTTTGGTGGGGGAGCGAATGGCAAGAGTGTACTAGCTTCGATTATAACAAGTTTAGTAGGGAGTGAAAATATTAGTAGTATTCCCTTAGCTAACTTTGGAGAACAATTTGGTTTAGAGAGCCTCATCAATAAAACGGTGAATATTGCATCTGAAAATGAAACAGGTGGTAAACCGCTTAGAACAGAGAATTTTAAAGCGATTGTAAGTGGCGATCCTATTAGGATTAATATTAAATACCGTACACCAATTCATTACAAGCCGTTCACAAAGCTTTTGTTTTTGGTTAATAATCTCCCTGATTCTATGGATGTGACACACGGTTACTTTAGGAAATTGATGGTAATCCCTTTTAACCGTACATTTCATCTGGATGAACGGAACGTAAATTTGATAGAGGAACTATCAGGAGAGCTTCCTGGGATATTGAATTTAGCAATAGAAGGCTTGAAGCGGTTGAGAAGGAACCAATACCAGTTTAGCTCGTGTGAGACAATAGAGCAATTTCATCAATCGTACTATACCGAACAGAATCCTGTTGCAGAATTTTTTGAAGAACATATTAAACTAGATGGAAATTCACGCACAAAACAATCAGAATTCCATAAAAAGTACTTGTATTGGTTAGGTCTTCAAGGAATTGATGATAAAGGAACTAAGTCCAAGCAGGTATTTTGGAAAAACCTTGATGTTGTCTTAAAAAATTATGGCGTCGAAAAAGCAAAAAAGAAGGTTAGAGGAATTATTCATATAGATGGTATAACAATTATGGGATTAGACGATGAACCTAATAGAAATAGTATCGAATTTTAAATTAGTAAGGGGTGTGGGGGATTACAAAAATAAAACTTTAATAAGATGAAGATAGGTAGATGTATTCCTAGAAAAGTTTTGTTTTGACTGACCACCTTATTCCCCCTTTTTTAACTAGAGATTGAAAATTATATTATAAGACGGAGGTACTTAGTATGAATAACATACAATCCCCTGATCACGAATATCAAAACTTGATAGATATTTTAGCGGAGATGGTCACGAATTATATTGCAAACCAACTAACTCATCATGAAGGAGAGGAATCAAATGCAAAAAATATTAATGAATAATTCTTATTCTAAGAAGCAAAAAATTGTTATATATACTCGAAATACCGCTATGGAACAACCAGAAGGACACCGACTATACCGGGACGTAAAATTACTAAAGAATAAGTACGAGCGGTTAGGATATGAAATTCATAAAATCTATTATGAACCGAGCTACCTTGGTGAGACAAAAGAAAAGACTATACTGCAGAGATTGTTAAAAGAAGCGGCTAATGGATTGTTCGGGGTAGTCTTAGTATGGGATGTCTTTACGCTCACATCTGAGGGGGAAGAGCTACAACTTATCGAAAGAGAACTTGCCAGATATGACGTAGAGCTTTGTTCAGCAACCGAGTCGTTTGATACTTCAACTGAAGAAGGTAATAAGGTGTTTGGCCACATGTGCTTCTTATTAAAACATGAACATCTGGCAACTAAGCAAGATGTATCATTGTCTACATTAGCACGACTGATTATCTCAAGAGGGGCAAGTATGAAAGGGAGTGGAGATGATGCAAAGTTATGTGGAGCAGCTATCCCCTCATAGAGATAATGTACAAGTTGAACAACAAAAGAAGGTGGCTATCTATGCTCGTGTATCAACTACCGAGCAGGCTGAGGTAGGATATAGTATTGATGAACAAGTACGCACGCTCAGGGGATTGTGTGAAAGGGAAGGATATGTTATATACAATGAATATGTAGACAGGGGGATTAGTGGAAAAAACATCACCGGTAGACCTGCTTTGCAACAATTATTGAATGACGCTCAAAATAAAGAATTCGACATTGTATTGGTGTGGAAAATGAACCGCTTCTCACGTAAAAGTTTAGATTTGCTTACTATTGTGGAAATGTTACAGAAAAAGCAGATTGGGTTTCGTTCCATAACCGAGCAATATGAAACGGAAACTCCGGCAGGTAGGCTCCAATTTCAAATGATGGCTGCAATTTCTGAATTTGAGCGAGCCAATATAGCGGAAAATGTAAAGATGGGAATGCTGGCTCGAGCTAAAGAAGGGTCATGGAATGGTGGGCAAGTGCTTGGTTACGATGTGGTTAGCACACCTAGCGACAATTCAAAAAAGAAGGTCTCCAAACTGGTGGTGAATGAGTTGGAAGCTCAAACTGTTCGAAAGATCTTTCAACTTTATACAGAGGGTCATGGCTACAAGTCTATAACTGGTCATCTAAACCAAGGAGGATACCGAACAAAACGCAATAAAGAATTTTCCATCACCGCAATTAAAACTATTGTGACAAACCCAGTATACAAAGGGGTGATTCGCTATAATGTTAGGAGAGATTGGAACGAAAAGCGGCGAAACAATATCAACCCTCATCCTATCATGGAAAAAGGACAACACAAAGCGATTATTTCGGAAGAAGTATGGGAGAAAGCACAAGCAATAATGAAAACTAGAGGAGGGAAACCCAATCGAGTCCATAGTGGGGAATTTCCATTGACTGGTATCATGCGTTGCCCTATGTGTGGGGCAGGGATGGTGCTTAGCAGAACAACCAATCGTAAAAAAGACGGAACAAAGCGAGTAATAGAATACTATGCATGTGGTGCATGGAAAAATAAAGGTACTACTGTTTGCCGTTCTAATGGTGTCCGAACTGATTATGCGGACGAGTACGTATTAAAGAAGATTGCAAATGTGGCTAATAACGAGATTCTTATACAACAAATAGTGGACAAAATTAATGGAAAGAACCAAGATGGGGATGCTCCTATCAGACAGGAATATGAATCAATTAAAAAGTCCCTAGATGCCATCCAGTCAAAGAAGGATAAAATGCTGGGTTTGTATGAAGAAGGGCTCATTATTAAAGCAGATCTTGTAACACGTCTTTCCAGTTTGAACGAAGAAAAAGAGAGGCTCACAGAACGAATAACTCCTATTGAGAAGCAGATGGGCCAAGGCTCGGTAAAGGAAATAAACTTCAAGATTGTCGCACAAGTGATGAAGAACTTTACAGCAAGTTACAAAGAAGCTCTAACGAGGGAGCAACGTAAGCAATTATTGCACTTGGTTATAAAACAGATAACGATATCGGAAAGTAGAGAAATTGAATCTATACAAATCCAACTAAATAAAGAAGTTGTTCGACACTTCACCATTCAAGGGGGAGAAAATTCATCTATCAGCGATGATTTTTCTCCCCCTTTTTCTATTTATTTTAATATCTAGGTTTCGTGGATTTAAAGCAAAGAATCAATTTATAAAAAAGGAGATAATGTTATGAGTATAATGGATGTTTTCTGGGAGTTTATATATAAATACCATCCAAAGATAGCTTTCTATGATTGGTTGGTTGATAGCCAATTAATAAAACGTGAAGATATTGTTAATAGTAAGGTAAGGGCAATGGTTCCCAAAGGTATGATAGATATTAATTGCTTTGTGTTTTTCTATGAGGGAGGAACCAAGAATGTTGTATACCTATTGCAGGATAAAAAAGCAAAAACCAATATTGCAATAGGGTTATTAAAGAATGATGAACTGGTGAACGCTATAAAATTATGAAAGTTACCTAATAGTAGTTGTATATTAAACCATTATGAGAATTCACCTTTGGGGCTGTGTTCTCTATTTTAATGTCTGAAAAATGCCTCAAGGGAGGTGATTTTTATGAAATCGGTGGAATTATTTAAAGCCGGAATGATGTTTGGTGTATCTATCTATGTCTTTGTTAAAGAGCAAATATAAATATATGAAAAAGGTAGGAGATAGTATTGCAATATTTCTTGTTAGGAACAGCGGTAGGGATTGCTCTATGTATAGTAGCTGAATATGGACAGAAAAAGTATGGGAGGAATTGGAGTTGAAAAAGATTCATAGTTACAGTGAATTGCAAATAATAAAACAACGATTTTGTAGAGAAGTGGCGGATTATCTTGAAGAGGAATTTAAAGACTTGTATGAGTATTTAAGTAATGGTCAGGGAGTTGATGAGTTTATACTCCCTGACCACCAAACTATGGTAATATTAGAATTAGATGAAGAATTCAAAAAAGTTATACAGAAATCATTGGATATGGAGTATATGGAAGAAGTTTATATGAAAGATGTATTAATATTAAGAATAGGTATAAGAAATTTGGAAGAAGTGCAACTTCACTATAATATCTTACCAAGTTATAAAAGTGGATACTCTACTAAATAATTTTTTAGAAGATATAAAAAACCCAAATGATAACATGTGAGACTCAATAGTTTGGAGGGAAAGAGTATGTTGATAGAGTACGTATGGGAAAGGGTTAAGGGACTCGAAGGAGAACAATTTAGACAGATAAGAGGCGGGCAATTTACTTATAAAGTAAAGGGGGATTATATAGAGTTGAGTAGAACAAACCGTTCTGTTTCAAAAAGTACATTTAAAGAGGCTTTAACACATGTTCCGTTAAATAATACTGTTCCGTTACAAAATCTGCAAGCTCCTTCTTACTTATATGCTATCTTAATGGATAAAAGAGTGCGTAAACATGATTGGTAAGAATAATAACTATTTTAATTTATATATATAAACTGTCTAATCAAGGGAAGGTGAATAAATGCTTTTTACAATTGAAGGAGAACAAATTACAAAGGTAGCTTATGAAAGGAAGTTCAACGAAAGGTTATTGATGTTAAACAAAAAACATTATGACCTTATAGTTGATGAATTAAATCGTATAATTGACACAGGAGATGTTCATACATCTAGTTGGATTCCGGGGCATAATTGGATGGGAACAGTATATGAACCTATATGGGAAGCTTGCAGAAGAAATGATGAAGAAGCAGCTAAGTTTTATGGACAAATATTATATAAGGTGATGATGGATAGATCGGAAGATTGGTATTTTGGAAGTTATCCACATGCTAAGGGGAAGACTTATTTTAGACGTTCTGAAGAATAAAAGAAAAACAGCACAACTTTCAGTAATCTTGAGTTGTGTTGTTTCTTTACTAAACGAGGTGGTTATTTGCTTGAAGATTATCCTGTTAAGAATTACGGTTTGAATGATTTGGCTACGAGCCAATATATAAAGAAATTTGCAGAAGACCTTACGAACGGGGAGATTACAGATGGAATATTTAATATAATTAATTCTGATATAGAAAATATTGATGGGTTTGAAGTTCTATTAAAAATAAAGGTTCTTATTGAATATAAAGAATTTATACCGTATTTAAACAGTTCGAGCATAATAAATAGTTTAAATCAATTTTATGATCTTGCTAGTTCTAAAGGAAACCTTGAAAATAAAATAAAAGGGAAAATTATTAAATACATTAATCATAATCCAACGGAAATTTTTTCTTTTTCAGACGTTTATGTTCAAGATGAGTCGCTTGACATTGCTACAAAAAATTCGGGAGGAATTAGGGTTTGGGGCCAAATAATAGAATTAGCTGACAGGTTTATGTTATTTAGTCGATATGATGAACTATACCAAATACTTCATAAAAAATACAATGATAATTTAATTACATTAACTAGAATAATATTATCCCCAGTTACTTTCATGGACTACGACTCTCAAATCGAGATAGCATTACGTATAAAGAAAAGATATCCTGAAATCTATAAAGGTTTTCAAACGGAACTTTCTAGTTTAATTAAATCGAACTTTTTTGAAAATCAAAGCCCCTTTGAAAAAGTTAAATTAATGAGAGACGTACTAGGTAGCCGCATACTAGGAATTAAAGGAGAACTGTTGATTAAAGATAAATTAACAGGAGAAGAGGAGAAGCTGGAAAATAATTTAGAAAGTCAAGGAATATCTCATGTGATTTCATCTGAAGAATATGCAAAGAATGAAGTGAAACGTGATAATTTTAAAGATAAGTTTTATGAGCTGACATATATAGATGTATTATCTAGATATAAGATTATGCAGTATGAAGATAAAAACAGTCAAAGCATTATGGACCTAATGTCTAATATGAATGGTATTAACCATGAAAAGTATGGAAAAGCATCATTCGCATTTAAATTTAAGAATATGACAACAGAAAATATATTAAATACAATGTACTTAATAAAAAATTATGATGAAAAATTTTGGCGGGAACTCGCCAAAATTTCTGATGAGATAACTAATTTTACAGGGATTTCAGATTTTCTCACAAATGACATAAATAGATTAAAAAAGTTAGTGTTAGATAATGAATTCTTTATAGCGTGTTCTTTTATTTCGCAACTAATTGAACGGCTTCTAAGAGAATTGTTTTTGAAGCTAATGTATGGGGAAAGTGGGATTTTTAAAGAAGCGAACTTTACACTAGGTAACCTTTTAAATTTTAATGTTAAGTCTGATATTAATAAATTATTGTTGCTTTTTTCTAAAGAAGAAATGGAAACCATGGATTACTATTTAACAAACAAGGAATATGGATGGAACTTAAGAAACAGATTAGCACACTATAATATTAGTATGGACGAGTTATCAATGGAAAACTGTTCATGCCTCCTCCACTTCTTGATTTTTATACTCATTAAAATAGAATATGAAGGGACGGTATTTGATGAAGAAAAACCTTCTTTAAATTAGAAGTTAATAATGAATGTAGTGGGTAAAAAAGAATAGTTTTAAAACGATGATTTTATGGAGTGATATTCTATGAAAACTAGGTTTGAGAAATGGATAGAAGAAAATGACTTTAAAGGAGACGCCAGAGACCTTTTTAATGAGTCAGTTCTTTGTTATAAGATTGGTGCTTATCGTGCCTCGTTCATTATGGGTTACTTAGGGTTACAAACTATTTTGAGAGAGAGATTACTGAGTGCTCAAAACAAACCTGACAATATACCGCAACATATGTGGGAGAATAGGATAAATGACTTAAAAGATGAAAAGATTTGGGATGTTACAGTGTTTGATTTTGTTAATAGACAAAACCCAGATAATCCATTTTTAATAAATGATGATATAAGAACTCAGTATTCATATTGGAAAACTATAAGAAATGATTGTGCTCATGCGAAGAACAATATAATTAGTCACCCTCATGTAGAATCCCTTTGGTTGTTTATTGAATCAAATTCAAGTAAGTTTATAGTTAACGGTGGCAAAGATGGGCTGTTTGAGAAAATAAAGAAGCACTATGATGTAAGGTATACACCCCCAAATACAGATGTTTTACCTCTCATAAGAGAAATCCCACACGCTATGACGAATGGAGACCTCCCTGTATTTTTAAAAGATGTCCATGATTACTTTGAGGATAATGTAACAAGTTTCGAAGTATTTGACGAAGAAAGTATTACATACCAATTTTGGAATAATATCGCACATTCACCATTACAGGTCCTAAGGGAAGGATTTATAACCTTTATTAAAAGTGACTGGGATATCTTTAGGGAGTTTATTGTTGTATTTGATGATAAATTGTATGAAGTTTCAGCAGATGAGAGTTATATTAGAGAGTTTTGGACTAATGAAATTTGGAAACTTTTGCTTTGGGGTGATACTGATGGATGGAGAACAATAAAAAACTTAGTTGATAATCAAATAATCCCGTTAAATGAAATAGATGATTTTATCAAACTATTGGTAGACAAAACTAAAAGTATCCCACCAGAGTTTATAATTGATTTTCTAAAAGGAACTCAATACTTTAGCTTGTTAAGAGGTCATTTGTTTGACAACAAAAGAATGTCATCCCCTCCCAACGGGATAGACTTTGCCAATCGTAATTGGAGATTAATTGAATTTTATTTATCCCAAATGTCTTTAGATGTACTTGTTGTCTCGGAGTTAAATAGTGCATTTTTAGCCTCTTCTTATGGAACATTTAATAGGAAGATGAATGAGTTACTTGAATATAATGAATGAAGGCTTTCGAAGCCAATATAAAGCAATTCTTCATGAACAAGGGTATACACTTCCTTCAGTGATCGAAAACTCAGAAGAAATGGAAGGAAGTAATGAGTGAAGTAAATATGACAAGACCTTTTTAGGTCTTGTCATATTTTTTAACCCTCATTTAGATACAATACGGTGAACTGTATCACAAGTAAATGAGGTTTTTATAACTGTCCACTATCCTTTAATAAACTTTTCCAACAAAAATATCAATCACACTAATTGTTAATGAAATTACCAAGCCTTCTGCCTAACAAGCAGGAGGCTTTTTACTTGTTCAAGCAGGTTCACAAAACTTTTCTCAAAATAGGCAGAAGAAGCACAGGGACGGTTCTCATGCTTTTCTTTTGAGGCGTGGAAGCGGTAGAACCGTCCCTATGCTTCGCGAAGGTGCTCGTGATTACTATCAAGCAAATGTACCAACGTTGACATACTTTTTTACCAATGAATGACAAGAAATGTACCAGTAAATGACATATGATTGCCACGACCCTTCTGGTTGATTAAAGTTGAAAGCCATGCGTATTTTAAATTATAAATGTTATACTTGTTGCACTAATTTCATTAAATTTCAATTAGAACTGTTTTCAACTAAAGGCGCGTTAATTTAACAAGGTATTTCAACTATTAAAGGAGAATTATTCGATAATATATTGCCAAGAATAGGGTTAGAGTGGACTAAAAATAATTTTATGCCGGTACAGGTGTTGTTGGTGCTCAGCGAACTGATTATTGGTGTTATTTTAATGGATAAAATTATGGAAATTGACGAAGAAATAATGACGTTAAATGAAAAAGTGAAAGCGTCTATTGATCTGGACAACCGTATAAATCTGGGAAAGTTAATTTAATTTAATTATTAAATATAGTACAGATGAATAATCGAAAGGACTTGATTAAAAATGGCAAACATATTTATTTCCGGAGAAATTCCGAATGTCGGTTATGAATTCCTCGCCGATCATCAATTGGATGTATTTAAAGAAGACAGACTGATCGAGGAGGAAGAATTACTAGAGGGTCTCCGTGAAGCAGACGCCTTGCTTTGTCCTCTTTCAACGAAGGTGCCAAGAGAAGTGATAAACGCTGCTCCCAATTTAAAAATCATTGCAAACTTTGGAGCCGGCTTTGATAATATTGATGTAGAAGCTGCCAAGGAAAAAAACATTCAAGTAACTAATACACCTGAAGTTTCTACTGAGGCAACTGCAGAGTTAACACTGGGTTTAATGACAGCTGTTACAAGACGTATTCCTGAAGGAGATCAGCTTTGCCGGACAGAGGGTTTCAACGGATGGGCACCACTTTTCTTTTTGGGAAGAGAGCTAACCGATAAGAATTTGGGAATTGTAGGGTTTGGTGAAATTGGTCAGGCAGTAGCAAAGCGAGCTAAAGCTTTTGGCATGAATATCTATTATACAAGCAGAACACAAAAAGATGCTGAATTAGAAAAAGAGATGGATGCAACATATCTTGCATTTGATGAACTGATACAAACTTGTGATGTAATAACTGTGCACACTTCCTATAATGAAGATACACATCACATGTTTAATCAAGATACTTTTGTCCGCATGAAAAAAGACGCTTTTTTTCTTAACTTGTCAAGAGGACCTGTAGTGAAGGAAGCAGACCTTGTTGAAGCGTTGGAAAAGGAAGAGATTGCTGGTGCAGCACTGGATGTGTTTGAATTTGAACCAGAAATCACGGCAAGCTTAAAGACACTAAAGAACGTTGTAATGACTCCGCATATTGGTAATGCAACAATTGAAACAAGGGATGAGATGGCAATTCTTACAGCAAAGAACATCCTGCGTGTATTGAAGGACGAAAAACCATTAACACCGGTATATTGAGGATAACAATAGAATACTATTATGCAAAATCACTATTTAAATGAGATGAGCTCAAATGAGTTATGAGTCACCTACATCTGGAGTAGTTTTAATAGGTACCGGAATTGAGTACTATCGTGGGGGAATTGCATAAAGAATTAGCCCAGCTTGGAGGGACTGACCCTTTTATTAACGGAAATGAGAAGGCAGAAATGGATAAATTGATATTAAAATGTTAGACACTTATTATCTTAGGAGAGACTACTGAAAAATGAGTACAAACATTCATGTTCTTAACTACTCAAACGTGACTTCAAATGAAACTATTGAAAAATATATGCGTGATTTTACTGAATATCTAAACCAACAAAATATAGATGAATTTTCTATTGACTACAATAATCAATTCTATTTTGAAGAAGTAAAAAAGATTATTGATAGATTAAATGTAAGTGAGTGTTTAATACATAACTTTGATTTAAGCTTAACGTTAAATAATAGTAAGGGTGAAGTTTTTGCCATTATTGGTGAAGAATTACCTACAAAAAACCAGTGGGGAGATGCCACTGATTATATTGCGGTTATAAGTTGCACACAAGAAAAAAACATCTGGCATGAAGTAGCTCATCTAATTGGAGCTAATGATCACTATGATAATAATACAAATAACGCTTTAGATATATGTATGGATGATAATTGTATAATGCGATATGGGATAGTTAAAGGTGTATTTTGTGAACGCACAATAAATGAAATAAAAAGCCATCTAGAAAATATAAACAACATATAGATTGACTAATAAGATTAAACGTGCGGTGACAGGCACTATTTATTAATCTTATAGATTTTAGTACGTGGAAAGGTGTCATACTGTAATAAATTTAAACAGGAAGTTATGTTGAAGAGAGGAACATTAGATGAGTTTTTCAGAGTATGATTTAAGATTATTAAGTGAGTTATCCTATAAAGACTTAACAAAGATGTATATTGATTTGTATGGGCATGAAAAGGTTAATAACCCTACTCACGTATTGCCTTTAGAAGAAATGCCAGATTTAGAAACTCTTATATCTCCCAAACGCAAGCGAGATCAATGGGAACTAATTCTAACATTACAAGGGATTTTTCACCAAGGTGAAGTGACTCAACCATTTCACAATGAATATCTGGATGCGTTTTTATTTCGTAACGTTACAATGAATAAATATGTTATTGCTTTTCGAGGTACAAACTTCTCCATTTTTCAACCACAGTTTTGGAGGGATATGGCGGAAAATCTAAACCCATTATTTCTTTCCAACAAAAAAGATAATCGGCAAATTTTTCATGCTATAAACTTTGTTCACTTGGTACTTCAGCAAAGTCCATTTATGACCAGTAATTTTAATATTCAAGCTTTTATTGAGGAACAAGATAAAAGTTTCCCTTTCAGAACTGAAGAATATATTGTAGTTGATAACCTCTCTTTGATTGGACACTCAAAAGGAGGAGGATTAGTTCAAAAAGTAATATATTATTTTACTAATTATAATGTTCTTTTTAGCATGAGCACGACATTTTGCGCACCACCTTTAATAGTTACTAATATAGTTACTAGAAAGGGAGATATAATTCCTTTTAAACAATTTGTAAAGGATTTTATAACGCTAGATTATTATAAATGTATTAATTATTCCGTAAATAGTGACCGAGTGATTTTTGTTTTAACAAGAATGTACGTGTTATATGTCAAAGGGATTCTATTGAAACAAGCTTTAAAAAACAAAGAATATAAAAAGTTATTACCCACTGTTCTTACAAAGGTCGAACTAGATTTTGCTAGCGATGATAGAATAATATTTAGTAAAGTGAAAAGTCTAACAAGACACAGGATTGGAAAAATGTTTGATAGAAACTTCGATAAAAATGGAAACCTTAAATCTAGGATATATAAATATTTTTTATAATATATAAATTAATAAGTTTAAAACTGTCAAGTATCAAAATTGTATGCTGCCACAATTATCTGTCAAAACCAAAATGCATTAAATAAAGGAACGATTATTTAAAGTTTTATTTGGTTAAATTTAACTTTAAAAAAGGCATTGCTAACTAACTCCCAATGCTCGTTTTTGCCTCTTAAATAACTATGCTGAACAGTATCACAAGTAAATAAGGTGTTTAAAACTGTCCACTTTCCTTTTCATAAACTTTTCCAACGGCAATTTCCAATCACACTAACTTTATTACGAAATGAAATTACCATGCCTTCTGCCTAACAAAGCAGGAGGCTTTTTACTTATTTAAGCAGGTTTTAAAAACTCTTCTCAAAATAGGCAAAAAAACAGTTGCAAAATGACATTCGTGTCGATATAATAAGTATTAACCAATAACGACAATAATGTCGTTTTAAGGAAGAGGGAGATCGGTATGAAAAGTTTGGTGAAGAATAAGGGGTACATGACGTTAATGAGTGCGCAGGCAATTTCGAGTATTGGTGACTGGCTGAGTATAGTGGCGATATTTACGCTTGTTGGGCTGAAGTGGAATGCATCACCTATGGAGGTTTCGTTGGTTATTCTATGTTTGGCTGTACCAATGGCTTTACTTGGGCCGGTAGCGGGAATTGTTGCCGATCGCTTCAGTCGAAAAACAATTATGATTATCTCTGATGTCACCCGGGCTGGGTTGATTCTTATTCTTACCATCGCAAGTTCGCTCTGGATGGTATATGCCACGCTGTTTGCAATTGGAACGTTCTCGGCTGTGTTCATTCCAGCTAAAAATGGCAAGTTGAAGGAGGTTGTTGGGGAAGGTGATATGAAGGCTGCTATGTCCATCACGTCAATGATTGATTCATCGACAAAAATTATTGGGCCACTCCTTAGTGGGGTTCTCGTTGTGGCATTTGGTGCTCAGCAGGTATTTATTATCGACTCAGCAACGTTCTTTGTCTCAGCTTTATTGTTACTTTTTATACCTAATGTAATAAAAGTAGAGACCGTAGAGGAAGATGAAAAGGAACAAGGATCATTCAAAGAGGAGTTCGTCGAGGGACTTTCTTTTATCAAATCAAGCCGTTTTATGATAATCGGATTACTGATTATGGGGGTTAGTCTTTTAATTCTTCAATTGGCCGACTCGCAGTTGATTGTTTTAATTCGGGAGTTAACGAATGCTTCACCTGATTTATTCGGTTATCTGGTTACAGGATCCGGTCTTGGTATGTTCTTTGCTGGCTACCTGCTTGCTAAAAAAACCGATTATCAGGCATACCCACTCATGGTGATGGGTGTTTGTGGAATTGGATTGAGTTTTGGTATGATGGGTGTACTAACTAATTACGATCTTAACTACTCAGTAATCTGGGCACCAGTCCTCGGATTTGCTGGAGGGTTTTCAGCCAGTCTTATTTTTGTGCCATTCCAGGCAACTGTTCAAGTCGATACCCCTGTTCAGATGACGGGGCGAGTCTTCGGGGTTATCAACAGTGTTATGACAACGGCAACGATTATTGGACCGTTGCTTGGTGGATGGATGTCAACCGTTATTGGGGTTATTCCAACTTTCACAATTACGGCAGGCTTGCTGGTTCTTGTGTCGTTGATTGGGTATTTTACAAGAAGGAAAGTAGAACGGGGGGATTCACATGGCTCCACGAGTGAGCGAGGAGCATCTCCGGCAACGACGGGCTAATATTATGAGCGCTGCAAGGGATGTTTTTATCGAACATGGTTATGAACACACGACGATGAAGCACGTCATGGATGCAGCTGGTGTCAGCCGGGGCGGACTCTATCAGTATTTTTCCAATAAGGAAGACTTATTCGAGGCTATCATTGAAGAAGGACTTCGTAATGAAGCCGAGAACACAGCGGAATTGTTGAGCATGACTGAATCGCATTGGAAACTTCTCATGCAGCTGCTGTTTGGGGATGACGGCAAGCCTGATGCCGAAATGGATCCACTCGCGCCAAGTAAACTGGAATTTTTCATCACTGGAAGAAATGATGAGCGAAGACGAGAATATGGCAGGAAGCGGTATAACTTAGGGGTTCGTGTTTATGCGGATGTTATTAAAGCTGGGCAGAACTCTGGAGAATTTAGTGATCGTTTTGACAGTGAACTGCTTTCGCGGTCAATCATTACTTTCATCGATGGTCTCGCCCTTGATGACGCAATCCTGGCGGAAAAAGATGTACAGCTGGAACAGCAATCCAGTCTGTTCATTGAATATTTGAAAATGGCCTTGGACGTAAGAATGTAATTTCATCTGGTTTGGTGTGTGTAGAAGAAGCACGGGGACGGTTGGTCTCGTGCTTCCTTTTTGGGAGTGGAAGCAGTATAACTTCCCCATGGTTCTTAAACGACTGGCATGTAATAGGTGTGATTAATTCGTTTCAGTTTTCAGCCGTTTCTTCGCAGTCCTAATTTCACGAGTAACCGGCATGTGCCCAGCAGCCTTAGCCAGCCCATAAACCGGCATGTTCCCATAAATCGCCTCATACCTTCCCTCTGGCACGACATATGTTTCATGATAAATCCCAACCGCATCGGAATCGCCGATTTTCCGGTTAAAATTCTTCCACGCTGTCAAATGCTTCTGCCCCTTTGAGTAGGCAAGCAGATCATCTTCCGACCGCCAGTATGTGATCATCACCGTTGTGCGGAGTCCGAAGTAATTTTCCATCGACAGAAATCCAAGCTCCTCCTGGTTTTCATACAGTTCCCTAATCATCCCCGGCATCGCGGTAAACACCGGGAGCCATTTCCGGATGGCAAGTCGCTTGTTAATCCGTATGCCAATCAGAAACACAACAAGACCCCGGTCATTTTCCGTCGTATACCGGCCTTCATAAATGGTTTTTCCCATAGTTATTCCTCCCAATCGTTTATTTCACGGACGGTATCGCTGCACCAGTCAATCGCAGCAGCTGTCATCCGTCTTCCATAATTCAGGGTAAACAGCCAATATGGTGCATCTTCTTCGTTGTGTAAACTTGATGTGATCATTTCTGCAATCGCTTCGTACGTCTGGTAGCGCTCCTGCAGTTTTTGTCTGTATGTTTTAAGATGGGCAATGGTTTTGTCATGAGGTTGATGACGGCTGAAAAAAACCTTGAGCAATACGTCATTTTTCTCAACTGGTACATCACCTACAGGGCTTTGCAGCCACTCCAGTAATGCCGTCTTTCCTTTTGCGGTAATAAAATAATCCTTCTTATCTGGTGTGCCCTCCTGTGAGGATTCCTGAACGGTCGCCAATCCATCCGCAACAAGCTTCTTCAACGTTGGATAAATCTGCCCATAGCTGACCTTCCAAAAATGATTTAGACTCTGGTCGATCATTTGCTTAATGGCGTAGCCTGAATGGCATCCAATCGTCAGCAGCCCCAATATGGCGTATGTTGTATGATTATGTTTTGTCATGTAAACCACCTATCATTATGATATGTATCTTTTTGATATAGTATACACGAGTTTAAAAATAGTTCAAGTAAAATTCTGATAATTATTTTCGTTATTTGTGATTTGCATGGTGATAGGCATGTTTTTACGCCATGTAATTAATTACGATACCTTGTCTCTAAGCCGAACAGCATTACGTGCGGAACTTTCAGAAATATAAAGGAGTTTGGTTAATCATTACAGAAATGAAAGTATAAGGATCTTAGTAGCTTTTTAAATTAGGTAGAAGATAAAGTTATAGGAGGCAACATTTTTATGACTTATCAGGAATAACTAAAAGAGAAGGTACAATTCTATTTTCAACTCACACGCATGCTGTTTTTATAATGATATAAAAATGTGAACAGATTGATAGGAGGTTTATCATGCCCACTATTTTAAAGGAAGCTACTGAAGTGGAACTTATAATAGCTAACCAGAGAAACTTGATTGATTTCTTTCAGATAACGAGTATATATAGTTCTGGAGTTTACTATTTGAAACAAGAAGAGGTTGAGGGATTATATAGTGATATACCGATAGAGGTCGTAAATCGAGTAATTCGAACAGACCTCAGCTTAGAAGATTTTGAAATAAAATATAAAGAACTGGCAAACATTTATCATAAAAAAGGAGTTCCTATGTTCTGGGAAATTTGGCCAACCAATAGACCTGTTAATATAGAAGCAGTATTAAGGGCATATGGATTCCAGTATTCTAGAAGTTATTCGGCAATGGCGATTGGTCTTGATACTATTAAGGGAGAAGCCCCCTCTTCGCAAACTTTAGAAGTTAGAAAAGTTGAAAATAAAGAACAGGCAAACACGTTAGCAACCCTATTTACAGAAATCTATGGAGTTCCAAAGGTAGTGGGAGATGGTTTTTTAAAGACAGTATTAAGTAAAGGGATTAATCAAGATTCACAATTAGAAAGTTATATAGGATATGAAAGTGGGAAACCAGTTTGTATCTCATCAGTTTATTATACAGCAGGCGTTGCTGGAATATATAATGTTGGAACACTTAGTGAGTTTAGCAGGAGAGGTTATGGAAAAGAAATCACACTATATTCGTTACTAGAGGCTAAAAAGAATAGTTATCATTATGGAATTTTACAATCTTCTAAACAAGGTGAGAAACTTTATCAACGAATGGGATTTAAAGAGCAGTGTCGAATTAGTACATACAAATTTGAAATGATGCAATAGAAAGGTTTTCATTACTTGGAAAGAAACTTAAATTTGGATTTTCTCAATGTAAATATGAATAATATATATACCACCTTGACGATGATGATTTATTGGCTCCCTGGGCATTGAGTAATACATGGGATGACATTAATGCTCATCCAGGCTATGAAATTTATCGAAGTAGTGGTCATTATTTTTTTTAGAATAACAAATTTAAAAAATAGCTGGTAGTGTTAATAATGGGAATGTCTACACAAAGAAATACTTGTCACGTATTAAAATACCCGAAATGGGATATGGAATACTAGTCAAGTTAATAAAAGTTCAACAAGACAAAAGCGTAGTCCTAATTCAGTTAAGGGGATTACGTGTTTTTTTGTAGATAACAAAGCATAAGGCTTTCTTATTTACATAAGTGTAACTTAGACTTTGAAAGAGACTTACTCATGTTAGAAAAAATCAGAGAATATAATCATTTTTCCCTTATTTATGAGGTATAAATGTTAGTGTTATATAAAAAATATATAACTCCCGTATCTTTTTTCCTTCTAAAATCGTTAAATAAGTAAAGAGAGGAGCTAAAGGAGTGAGTAAAATGTACGCCAGGCCTGGCATAGAAGTACAAACTGAAAAAGTTAATTCTTCTGAGCTGAAAGATCTTTATTCGAAACTTATTCCTTATTGCCATTATTTGACCAAAAACAAATGGGATGCTGAGGATCTTGTCCAGGAAACGTTATTCAAAGCGATAAACCACTACGGACAACATAAAGATTTGAATGCTGCATTGTTAAAAAAGATGGCATTTAATTTGTGGATGGATTTACTCCAAAAACGTAATCGAGAAATAATCGGGTTTACGTTTGAAGAAACTGATGAAACAAATGAGTATAAGGATGACATGATGGACTTGGTAGAAGAGTTGATTTCTAAGCTAACACCAAAGCAATCGGTTATAGTTGCGTTAAAAGATGTGTTTCGGTATCAAATTATGGAGATTGCCGAGATGTTCGATATGACTGAAACAGCTGTGAAAGCAGTTTTAAACCGAGCAAGAAAAAGGCTTACAAGGCAGTTATTAGATGAAGAAATACATTCTGTCAGGGATTATTGGTCCGAGGAGAATATAGAAGTATTGACCCCGGCAATAATCCAGGCGATCCGGTTGAATGATCCTACTGGTGTGATCAGGCTTATACCAATTTTATTCCCAATGGAAACTCAACCGAAGCTGAAACTTTATCAATTCTCTCCTCCTTCAGGCTCCCTCTCGATGGCAGCTTAGGCTGTATACAAAGGAGGAATAGGGATGACTGCAATCCCATATGTAATTGAACAATCAAGTCACGGTGAACGATCGTACGATATATACTCCAGGTTGTTGAAGGATCGAATTATCATGGTAAGTGATGAAATTAACGATCACATGGCAAACAGTGTTGTAGCACAACTATTGTTTTTAGCGGCTAATGATGCTGATAAGGATATCTCTCTTTACATCAATAGCCCAGGTGGTTCAACTTCTGCAGGGTTTGCAATCTTTGATACGATGCAATACATTAAACCAGATATAAGCACGATCTGTACAGGAATGTCGGCCTCATTCGCTGCAATGCTTTTACTCGCCGGAACAAAGGGTAAACGATTTGCACTCCCAAATAGTGAGATTATGCTTCACCAGCCACTTGGTGGTGCACGAGGTCAAGCAACAGATATTGATATATCAGCTAAAAGGATTATAAAGCTGCGTAAACAATTGAATCAATTAATAGCAGAACGAACTGGCCAACCGGTTGAAAAGGTTGCAGTCGATACAGACCGTGATTATTTCTTAAATGCTGAAGAAGCGAAAGATTACGGAATAATTGACGCTATCGTACAAGCGAGGTAATAGGAGAAACGGCAGCGTTGAACTTAAATGTGCCGTACAAGGAACCGTGAGTACGGTGGAAGATATAAAAGGAACAAGTCAAAATATCAAGTTTAGTATAGGAAACTTGTATATTTTGGCTTGTTTAAACTGTTTTCATCATTATTGTTCAGGTTTTCTTCCATTGACTTTAAATAAATAGAACGCCATGGATAGATAGTTCAAAAATAATAGTAACAAAAAGACTGGTGTGATAATTAGTTACCAACGGAAGCTGTTTTGTAATTAATAAACTTATAGTAAAGGAGCTGGGTTAAATGAATTTCACAGGAAAAAAAGACTGTTGCTGCCGGTCATGATTGTACTTGTGATTGCCGGTCTAGCCGATTTGAAATATAAAGGTTTGTTATTTCGTTTACTGTGTGGCAACGCTCAATCTAAGAAGTAGTACTTGGGAGGAAGTTCACGTGTTGCCTTTAAAAGTTTCCAGAAAGACCTGCCTAGTCTAGGTATTGACACAGAACTGATAAATTCACTGTTTGAGTTATGCCCAGAAAAGGATATAGAATTAAACATAATCACTAATTTTAACAAGAGTATGGAATCGGGTGGGCGTTACGGTTGCCTGTAGACATTCGTCAACTAACTCTGATTAACCACCCATATCCCGAAGGTCTCGTCTGCTGGATCAAGGAATAAGTCCGCTTACCCCCAAACTGTACCTAGCCCTTTAAGCCTGTATGCCGTCTTTCGTTTTTTGTTGTTCCATCAGGTAATGCGAACTCAGTCATATTATCCAAATCACAGTCCATTCTCGAATTGTTACAATTCTCTTGCCAGCGTCTGATAGCAGCCTTTTCACCAGTCTGTTTGGACTCCTTCATTTTAGCTTCCCTTTTCGCCACATCTTTCTTTTTCTCAGCCAATACCGGTAAATAAGAGATTCTGTTTTCCGGGTTGTCTCTAGAGGAAAGATGCAGCCGAACTGTAATTCTCCTAAAGAATGTTTCTTGATCAAGAACGTAAATCATCATGCTTAGTTGGAATCCTTTAGTATTACTGTTAATCCAGATTCTCTTTAGGTTTTTCTTTATGCTTTCTATTTTTAACCTCAGTAAATATGTTATCTGACACACCTGTTTTAGTTTTTGATGTTTCATTTGGAGGATTAGATTGATTTGATTCAATCAGCGATTTCAGCATCTGAATATCCTCTTTAGTAGCGTATTGTTTATCAGACTTTAACATATATCCTAACTGACCGTTCGATTCTATTGTAGCCCATTGTAAATCAGTAAAATGCTGAATGTTTTGTTGTCTCATTCGTACTTCAAGCATATCAACCGTTAATCGCATCTTCTTTAGATTACTTTCATTAATTTGGCCATTTTCAACTACTAAAAGTCCTTTCCCATAAATTAAAGTTTCAAGCGCATTCGATTTCAAAACGATATACTCAATAAAAAGAAGTGTAGCTACCATTAAAAATGTAATCAACATTGTAATCCAAATGTTCCTATCGCCAACAGGTTGAATAATTAATGATCCAACAGCTATCATCATGACAGTCTGAGCAACAGTAAGCTGTGAGATTGATTTTCTTCCAGCTAACCGTAAAATCAGGACTCCTCCTATCACGACGACAACAGCCTTCCATATGAAGTGTAAATCCAATAGGATCCCCTCTTTTCAAATGTTGCTAAAATTAAAATTCCTATATATAGAATGTTTAATATCTATTGTTTATTGTGGATGATATCCTTTACTTTATTCTTTAGTGAAGTGTCTTTATATAACTAGAACAATAAAATGGCAGCATATTGCTGTTTTACGTCTAATTTTCTAAAGTTTTTTCTTTTTTTCAACGTTTTCAATAGTTTCTGCGTGAAGAGTATTATATAACCTGCTTTTAGGTTCATATATTTTTTGAGATGGCCATAGCCCATGATGTCCTGAGAATAGATAGCTGACTAAACAAGCAACAAAAAAGTACTCTAACCCTTTTCCATCAAACATTTCCATTGCCAGCAGGAAAGCTGCTATAGGGGTGTTAGCCCCTCCACAAAAAACAGCGATTAATCCTAGTGCAGCGAGAAATGACATAGGTAAATCGATGAATGTGTATAAGGTATTGCCTAATGTTGCTCCAATAAAAAATAAAGGTATGGCTTCACCGCCAACAAAGCCGGTACCAAGAGTTACTGCTGTAAATAGTAGCTTGGCCAGGAAAGCAAAGGGTGGAACGTCTTCTATAAAAGATTGTTCTAACATCTGTAATCCTCGGCCATTGTAATCTTGTGAACTAACGATTAAAGTTAATACTATAATGACAATACCTCCAAAAAAGGCTCTTTTCATGTGGTTTTTTTTGAAAAGTTTCTCAGAGAATTTTTTTATCCCATGCCTCAACTGACAGTATAAAACACTAATTAGGCTAAAAATGACTGATAGAAGAATAACTATTATAAATGTACTAATAGATATTTCCGGTACGGTTTGTATTATAAATTCTTCGTGTTTATGTCCCCATACTGCTGTAGTTACATAGTGACCAACAAAGCTTGCCGTAAGACAAGGAACAAGTGCTTCAAATTTCAGCTTTCCTAAAGCAGTCATCTCCATGCCAAAAACAGCACCTGTTATAGGTGCTCCAAATGCAGCACCAAAACCAGCACTTATCCCGCTCATCATAAAAATTTTCTTATCGAATATGTTTACCTTAAAAAATTTGTTTACCGCAGCAGCGACACTTCCTCCCATTTGGACAGCTGCACCTTCTCTTCCGGTTGAACCTCCAAAGAGGACTGTGACAAAAGTCGCGAAATAAACGATAGGTCCCATTCTCTGCGGTACATCTTTTTTTCCATGAACTGAGTCTATCACCAAATTATTTAGTTCAGCAGTGTCGTTCAAAGTATTATTCCAAAATACTTTTCCGTAGTTCATATATATGTATCCTATGATAATTCCTCCAAAGGGGAGAAGGAAGATAAGCCAATCCCTTTTTAATCGTATATCATCTCCTAGATAATCGTTTATCTCTAAAAGGGAATAAGTTGTCGAGCCAACAACTATACCAATTATGCTTCCAAAGATAATCCATTGACCCAGAACTGAAAAAAAGTTTTTATACTTTAACAGCATTCACCAATTCGCCTCTTTCCTTTGGGAAATTCAATTCTATTGTTGCCTATCGTATTATAATTATTAAAATAAATAGTGAATAGCAATTATGTAAGAAGCAAAAAGGATGAACGCAGTAATTCAGTGAATTTCATGCGTAACTAACATCACATCCAGCTTAGAGTCTCTAAAGGAAAACAATTTTGAGAAAGCTGGAGAAAGATTATCTCGAACAATATGGATTACATTAAATTGAAACAAAGAATCCAAGGGAAAGGTTTACTTGCTCCTAGTTAAACAATAAGAAGAAGCAACAGCTCAATCCCCAGGCTAGAAGCAGGGGGACGGAGCCGCTTGCTTCGTATTGCATAAAACCCGTCCCCGTGCTTTAATAGCAAAAAGTGAAGGGGTGATCAAAGGATGTCTAATTCTTTTAAAAGTAATGATAATGTCGTTCAATCTACTGACACAGAGGAAAATTTGCCAATTAGCTTCGAGGAAATAGAAAGTGTTGCAAAACAGGCTATGTCTGCTCCTGCTTTTAGTTATATCGCTTCCGGGGCAGGTGGTGAGGAGACAATCAGGAAAAATGCTGATGCATTTAAGAAATATTCAATTACCCCGAGATTATTAAATGATGTGTCCAATTTGGATACGAGTATAACTATTTTTGGACAAACATACCCTACGCCACTATTACTCGCGCCAGTTGGTGTTTTAAAGTTAGCTGATGAGCAGGGGGATCTGGCTGTTGCTCGGGCAGCGTCCAAGTATAGGGTTCCGTTTATACAAAGTACTGTTTCGAGTTATTCAATTGAAGATATTGTTCAAGCTGCTAGTGGTAGTTCTAAATGGTTTCAATTATATTGGACCACCAGCGAGGAAATTTCCTTTAATTTGGTGAAACGAGCTGAAGAAGCAGGTTATGAAGCGATTGTATTAACGATTGATACTATTACACTAGGTTATAGAGAGAAAGACATGTATCATCGCTTTTCACCATTAGAACAAGGCTATGGTCAAGGAAACTTTGAATCAGATCCTGTATTCTTATCAACATTGGAAAAGGTTAATTCACGCACTATTTTTCAGGGGATTGTAGATAATATTAATTACCCAGCTTTAAATTGGGAGCATGTCAAAGAGTTGAAAAAGAGAACGTCGTTGCCAATCGTTTTGAAAGGGATTTTACATCCAGAAGATGCTCTTCGGGCTATTGAATATGGGGTTGATGGAATTATCGTTTCAAATCATGGTGGAAGGCAATTAGATGGTGTTATTTCTAGCATTGATGCTCTACCTGAAATCGTAAAGGCTGTAGATGGTCAAATTCCTGTATTATTTGATAGTGGGATCCGAAGAGGGATTGATGCCTTAAAGGTGCTAGCTCTTGGGGCTAATGCTGTCCTGACTGGCCGTCCATACGTCTATAGCCTAGCTGCAGGTGGCGAAAAAGGGGTAGACCAATTTTTGGCTAATTTTCTTCAGGACCTTCAAACCTCTATGATGTTATCCGGTGTTAAAAATGTAGAAGAACTACGCCAATTAAAAATTGTAAATGCATAGGTGAACTTGATTTTATTAAACATTGCCATTGCGACTAACCAATCGCAAGTCTATGAAAGTATCGAATTCGCCCCAGTTTGTCAAAAAAAGGCTGTTATATAATTAATAACTATTAGTAGAGGAGCATGGATGAATGAATGTTACAGGAAAGAAAAGACTTTTGCTGCCGGTCATAATTGTACTGGTGATTGCCGGTCTAGCCGATCTGAAATATAAAGGCTTATTATTTCGTTTACTGCTCGGCAACGCTCAATCCAGGAAGCTTTGAATCAAACCGAAGTAAATTAAAAAAATTCAAAAGCCTGTTTTCTAGCTATCTAAAAAGAAAGCAGGCTATTGCTTCATTTGCCTGATGACTGATGAAAGCAGCTAGCCCAACTCTATTCGTTAATATAATCGTCTTTGCTTAGTAAAAAGTGTCATTTTTAGTTTAGTACTTTACAAAAGTACCCCAATTTTCTATCTTATTCAACTGGGGATATAGTGATTTAAAGTGAACTATAATTGGAGAATTATTCAACTCAGGATGTGAAATGAAAAATCTACTATCTCCATATCTGATTGCCCTTAAGGCAAGTGGTAGTTCACGTCTAAATATGTCATTTCGTTTTGCTGCAACAGTCTGATTAGATTGTCCGTTTACATCCAAATACACATTATATACATAGCAACCTCTAATTTTAGTCCACTCACCAAGTACTTCATCTCTCATAGGGCCAAATTTATCCCGGGCAAATCTTAATCCAATTGTCAAAAAAAGCTCTGCAGTAATATCCGAATGGGTCAGGGTGTAACGCCTATGGATTATAGGTTCTGTAGCGGTAATTCCTTCTCTAAACTCAACATAAAGTTTATCGGGGTTTAACATGCCGAAGTAAACACTTCCCAACATTTTTTACTTAATATTATGATGGTTATTAATCATTCATACTAGGATATTTGCTTGTTCCATCTAATGAGAGGGAGTAGTTCAAGAAGCATATGGTTGGAGCCATTCTCTCATATGCCTGATGAAAGAGCTAACCCACTCTATTCATTACTATATTCGTTTTTTCTCAGTTAAATGTATCATTTTGAAGGGGGAAATTTCTAAGAAATATATGCCACCTTTTTAAAAGACGGTTCGATTATAATATAAAGAAGGGCAGTCCTAAATTTTATACGCTAGAACGAAATGATAGTATTATTTTTCAGGATAAAACTATCACTGACACAGTCTGTACGTTACTATATATTTGCTAGTATGTGAGTCTGTTCACTTTTCAAGAAGTCTGAATCACTTTATGATAGACTTTATCTGCAGTTTTCTTACTGCATAAGTGCAACGTAAGCTTTCTACTATATTTTTCCCGAAAGAAGTGTTCGTCAATTGTTTAAAATTTATAAAATAATTATCCAAATTGCTTTTTTGTATGGAATCTATTTAATCGGACATTGGATTCAGGAAGCATTGAATTTATTTGTGCCCGGGAGTGTCATCGGGTTAATTATTCTGTTTATCCTGCTCTCGACAAATGTTGTGAAGGACGTATGGGTTGAAAAGGGTGCCAATTTTTTTGTGAAACATTTAACGCTGTTTTTCATTCCGGCTACGGTCGGGATTATAAATTATTATGAGGTTTTTTCCGGAAAGGGATTTCTCCTGATTGTGATCGTTCTCGTGAGTACGGTGCTTGTGATGGCGGGATCAGGACTTGTGACGCAGTGGATGATGCGTGGGAAGGAAGTAGAACATGATTGATAGCCTAATTGCCATAGCCGCTATTACCGGAACAGTTGGAATATATGCTGCGGCACTCTATATATACAAGAAGTTCAATTCTGCATTTACCATACCTGTCATTATAGCTACGGTTATCATTATCGCTATCTTATTGGCGTTTCAAATCCCTTATGACACCTACATGCGTGGCGGGAAATGGATAAACCATATGCTGGGTCCTGCGATTGTGGCCCTCGCCTATCCTGTTTACCAGCGGCGAAGCATATTGAAAAAAATACTGGTGCCTATTCTTAGCGGAACAATACTAGGAGCGGCAGTCGGCGTGTCAACGGGTGTATTACTGGCAAAATGGGCGGGGGTTGATCAGCTAATTATCCATTCACTTGCGCCAAAATCGGTTACTACCCCGGTAGCCATGGCCATCACGGACACGCTTGGCGGAGCAACACCTTTGGCGGCAGTTTTTGTGATGATAGCAGGAATTGGCGGGGTGCTAATCAGCTCAACAGTTATGAAATGTTTCCGTATTCATCACCCAATCGGACGTGGTGTCGGGATGGGTAGTGCATCACATGCCATCGGAACAGCAACCATCATGGAACATGACCAGCTCGCAGGATCTGTCAGCACGATTGCGATGGTTGTCAGTGCAGTAGTTGTATCGGTTATTACGCCGGGACTGGTAGCGGTTTTGATGTAGGTGATTTGTTACTGCAGGAGAGGAATTCTGCTGCTAAGATAGACGCATGGGAGCGGTTCTCATGCGTTTTTTAACTTCTATAATTAATGGAATCTATGACTTTTGTTATTTAGCGGACACAGTAGCCCTTATTTTACCAATATCATGGTTAATAGAGGGCATTTGTTTTTAAATAAGGTCCCTAGTATCCGCCAACATCACCTTTTTAGTTTGTTTTAAGCAATTAAGGTCTCTGTTGTCCGCGAATTCTCAAATTCACTTATTATATGAAAAAACCTCTCTAATTACAAATTTATTTTTATGATAGAAGGTGGATGAGTATTCATATTATGGAAAAAAATGGTTCAGAGTTCCGGTCCCGCTGGATCAGAAATAGTCAAAAATGTACAACTAATTATACAATTTGAACAAAAATGAAAAAGTCTAGTGCAGATTGTACAGTTTGCTAATGTTAGTTTGGTTTAATCCATACATTTACTTTCACTTGGTGTCCTCGTATACTACACAAAAGAAAGCGTTTTAGTAGTTGATTAATCAACAACAACTATTATCAGAATATTGCTAAAGGGGGAACTAATGTGGAAAATCAAGAGAAAAAGAAGAAGTTTCAAATGCCTCATATTTATGTGATTCTTGTTATATTAAGTGCACTCGCTGCGGTTGCCACTTACTTTGTGCCAGCCGGGGAATACGAGCGGGTTCCAGGACCTGAAGGAAGAACGACGATTGATCCAAATTCCTATTCGACAGTGGAGCAAACACCTGTTGGTCTTATTGATTTTCTGACTGTTATTCCAAGAGGGCTGATTGATGCAGGGGAAGTTGTTTTCTTTACGTTTATTATTGGCGGTATGTTTATGGTATTGCGTCACACAGGAATAATTGAAATTGCCGTTGATAATCTAGCACGTAAGTTTTCGAATAGAAGTATTTTTATTATTCCGGCATTGACTATTCCTTTTGCTGCCGTTGCAACATTAATTGGTACGCCTGAGTTAAGTCTGGTGTATATTCCGGTTATTATGCCGCTTTTAATTGCATTAGGATATGATTCAATTGTTGCTGCAGCAATCGCACTTTGCGGTACGGTGATAGGCTTTGCTGCTGGGGTTTTAAACCCGATTAATACAGGTTTGGCCCAAAAGATTTCCGGGATTCCGGTCTTTTCAGGAATGGGCTTTCGCTTGATTATTTTCATTGTTGCTTTGAGCGTTGCCGTCTTTTATATTATGCGCTATGCGAAGAAAGTTAAAAATGATCCGTTAAACAGTTTAGTGTATGAAGATGATGAAGAGAAAAGAGTTCTTTATCAGAATAAGGCACAAATCGAAGCAAAACAGATGACAACACGGCAAAAATACGCCTCCATGGCAACATTCATTTTCTTTGGAATTTTAGTTTATGGTGTTATCGGCCAAGGCTGGTTCATGGTTGAAATGTCAGGTTTATTTATTGTAATGGGTACTGTTGTCGGTGTAATTGCCGGACTTACGTTAACGCAGGTTTGTGAAGGGTTTAACCAAGGTTTTCGTGATGTGCTTGTCGGTGCTATCATTGTTGGTATCGCAAGAGCGGTTGCGGTTGTTATGGAAGATGGACAAGTTTTGGATACGATTGTACACAGTTTAGGAACAGCAGTTGATCAACTGCCGCCGGTTCTCGGTGCAGCAGGGATGTATTTTATTCAATTGGTCATTAACTTTTTCATTCCGTCTGGAAGTGGACAAGCACTTGTGACAATGCCGATCATGGCGCCTTTGTCAGATATTATCGGCGTTACAAGACAAACAGCAGTCCTTGCTTTCCAACTGGGAGATGGATTCGCTCATATTCTTTATCCAACATCTGGTTACTTTATGGCTGCTTTATCAATCGCCGGGGTTGCCTACCAGAAGTGGATTCGTTTCTTCTTCCCGCTATTCCTGATGTTGGCTGCAATATCTCTGGTTTCACTTGTCGTCGCTCAACTTATTCAATGGAGCTAGAATTCACACAACATAAAAATAATGGCCCAGGACAACTTTCAAAAAGTGGTCCTGGGTTTTTGTTCATTTGGCCCAATTATTCCTGCTGATCTTCTTCCAGAATTTTTCCGATTAGTATGGCGACACGAACTTTTAGGGAATCATTTGGATCATGGAAAGAACAATCAAGCATTTCTTCGGTTTTGCTGATTCGGTATTTTACCGTGTTCCGATGGATGTAGAGTCTTCGTGATGTGTCGGAGATTTCACATTGGCAATTTAAATAGGTTTCGATCGTTTTGACCAGCTCAACATCCTCTTTTGTCTTTGGATAGGCCAGTGTTTTTAGTGTATTTTCATAAATTGCCTTTAAGTCTTTCCGCGGCAGTGTGTTTAATAATTCCTTTATTTCTTTTGTTTTATAAAAGTTAATAAACCCGGCCATTCGCATGCTATATCCATTGAGAACCGCTTCCACTGCTTCCTCGTAAGCGGTTGGGATTTCAGTGATCGATTGGATAGGGTTGCTTATTCCGAATGATACCGAATTATCTCCTTCGATATTTGTCTGGGCACGCTCGACAAAATTGGTAACATTGTTAATTTCTGCTTCTGTATAGTGAGGAAATTGCAAGATCATCACAAAATACGTTTCCTTCGTGAATAAAGTTGCCTTCATGTTTCCATTAATGATTTCATCTTCTAGCTGGTCATAAATGTAGTGATGCAGGTTGCCAATTTTTTTCTCGTAAAGCTGCAATGTTTCATAGCTGTTCCCTTCTGCGTCAATTGAACAAACAATACAGACGCTTTCATTGTCAGCTTTCAATCCATAATATTCCGCTCTGCTCATAATCTCTTCAACAGAGTGTACGCGCCTTTCAATCAAATCAGCAAAAAAGTTGTTTTTCAACAGCCGTGTGTTTTCTTCAATTGCTTGTTCTTTAATTATGGTAAACGAAATCACGTTCCCGGCTTGCTCAATAGCCATATGTGAAGAAGGATAAGGTAAGGTCTGTGCATCTAAAATTACTAACATACTTGGATACTGCCGTTTTGTTTTGACCGGATACGTTGTAATGGATTTCTCCTCTGCAGGCAAAGAAAATGTACTGCCTTCCCTGGCATTTTCTAAATCACTCTTAACCGCCTCAGTGATTTTCTGTCCCACCGGTTTCATAGAATCCATGCGGAAATCGTGACTTTGTGTAATTGCCTCTCCCCGGTGGTCTAATAAGAGAGCTGGGCGCTGCAGAAAGTGCCCTAATTGTTCTACAAGCGATCTCAGACTATGGCCTTGAACCATCATATCCGAAAATTCTCTTTGTACATGCAGCGCATAATACAGCTGCTCTGACTCATGATCATTTAAATAATTAAGGATGTGCCGTGATAAATTACCCAGCGTTTGAGCTGTCGGCAAGTCAATAATCGGGAATGCCAGATCATCAGCCAGCAGTTTGACCTCTTTTGGCAATTGTTTCAGAAAGCGGTTAACTTTGATAACGATGCCTGCACAATCGAGTTCATGCATTTGCCTAATGAGTTCGCACAGTTTTTCTGTATCGTTTTGAAATCCATATGCAGTTGTAAGCAGTAAATTATTTTTATCTAAAAAATTAATAACATCATGCGTATCGGATATGTTTACTGATTGCACGCTTCGGGTTAATCCCCGATGGCCTGCAAGCACCGTGCATTCTTTCATGCTTTCCAGGATAAATAAATTATTCAATGTTTTCATGTGAATTCACACTCTCTAGTTAGATATGTCGAACAAAATCTATTATACGTCAATAGTAAACAATAATCAAAGGGTTATTTGGTTATTTTGAACAACTGGGAAGGGGGGGCTTGTTTCGTATTTTCTAATGGAAGTTGCCGCGTGCTTCAGCTACTTGGAATGAGGACCCGACAAACACTTGAGATGAATCCTCATTCCGCTAAAATATGGATACTTCAACAACAAGGGCAAAATGTATGCTAATTATTATGTGTTCTCTACTTTCAAAACTAAACCTGTTAAATAAAAATTATCCTATATTTTATACATTTATTTTCATATTCCAAAAGCCTGTTTTCTAGTTATTTATAAAGAAAATTGGCTTTATTATTAGAATGAGTAAAACACTAAAAGATAAAAAGTCTGTTGTATATTTATACAAAATAATGTATATTATGAGTTATTAAACTCAGCGGAAATAATATTTAAAATATAAAGAAGTTGGAGGAGAGGCGACATGTTAACTGAAAAATTACAACAGACAGAAGAAGTTACGAACAAAAAGGAGTTTACAGCCAAACAATATATGGCTTTTTGGCTTCCCTCATTAATTGGTGTTTTGCTATTCTTAGTCCCTATTTCTGTAAATGGAAAAGTAACAATCGGATTAGGGGTTTTAGCGGATGGTTTACAGGGTGCAATAGCTGATTATATTCCTTCAATAATGACAATTATCCTCTGTATTTCTGCTGCTGGTAGTTTGCTCGTTAAATTTACCACAATAGGAGCGGTTAAAAAGAGTGCATTCTTAACGGCTTTATTTGACATTACGCCGTTCTGGTTAATCTTGAGATGTATCGGCGCATTATTTGCTGTCTTTACATTGAATCAAATAGGTCCTGAATTTATTTGGTCGAGTATTACGGGCGGGGTAGTACTATATGATTTAATTCCGGTATTAATGGTTTGGTTTTTATTTGCTTGTTTATTTATGCCGCTCTTACTTCAATTTGGGTTGATGGATTTTATTGGAACATTGGTACGTAGAGTAATGTTTCCTTTATTCAAGTTGCCTGGACGTTCCTCTGTTGATGCCTTAGCATCATGGATGGGAAGTGGAACAGTCGGTGTATTATTGACCACACAACAATATGAATCTGGTTATTATACAAAACGTGAAGCATCTGTAGTTGCAACGAACTTTTCGATTGCTTCGATTGCTTTTAGTCTTGTTATTGCACGGTTTCTAAACATTGACCATATGTTTATCCAGTTTTATTTTACCGTAATCGTAACAGGAGTAATCGCTGCTATTGTTTGTCCACGGATCCCGCCTCTCTCAATTAAGAAAGATACGTATTACGAACCGGTTGGGAAACAAATAGATGAAGTTGTGCCAGAAGGGGTGTCTAGTTTCCAGTGGGGGGTAAAAAAGGCTGTTGAAAAAGCAGACCAAGTCAAGAGTTATCCCGGTGTTATAAAAAGCGGGGTACAGAATGTGATCGATATTTGGTTCGCTTTAATACCATTGGTGATGGCGTTAGGAACGGTAGCACTTGTTATTGCGGAGTTTACGCCAATCTTTAATTACTTATCATATCCTTTCGTACCGTTACTTCAATTACTGCAAATTCCAGAAGCTCAAGCTGCTGCACCTGCAATGCTTGTTGGTTTTGCAGATATGTTTTTACCGGCTGTAATTGGAAGTGGGATTGAGTCAGAACTTACACGTTTTGTTATAGGTGTAATGTCCTTGTCCCAGTTAATCTACATGTCTGAAATTGGCATCCTATTGATAAAGTCAAAAATTCCAGTTTCATTTGCGCAGCTGTTTATTATATTTCTGCAAAGAACAATCGTGACACTGCCGGTTGCTGCATTAATGGCACATCTGTTATTTTTCTAGAGAATTAGACTAAGTATCCACGATAATGAGTTCAGTTTTAGGAGAGAAAACATAAAACACACACGAATGAGTGACTGTCAGACAATTGATATGAATCCTCATTCCGCTAAATAGCAGAAAAGGTGCTCTCAGAAGGGTGAGACGGATCCTCGTTCCGCTAATAGCAGAAAATCAGCCGAATTCGTGGGCGAAAATGACAAATAGCGGAATGAGGATCCGAACCTAAGCCTAAAACGAGTGTTTTCAAGGGAATAACGGAATGAGGATCCGCCAGGCAATTGAAGCGGATCCTCATTCCGTTAAAAAATGTGTTCTTAAACAACAGAGGCGAAATGTATGCTAATTTTCTCTTCCAAAATTATTTACCAACAATGGTATTATAGAAGTAGTGATCTGTATATAAACAGTACGTTTTAATGGAAAGGTGAATGATAGAAGTGAATAGTGAATCATTTTTTGCTGAAAGCACAAAAGCCGCACTTAGGAATAACCCGCCGGGCGAGTGGATGCCGATACTTCCAGATAATTGTATCCGTTTAAGTTCTGGATTTCCAGCACCTAATCTCATTCCGGTTGAGCAGCTACAAGCAGCAGTTACCCGTTTGCTTGAAGATGAGAAAGATTTGCCATTGCATTATGTTGGAAGCCCTAAAATGGCAAAGCTCAAGGAGCAGATTAAAGATAAATTGTTCCGCCGCGGTATTCGTGTTTCAGAAGAAGAACTCCTAATTACATCTGGTGCATGTCAGGCGATCGACTTAGTTGCCCGCATTTTAATGGATCATGAAACTTTCGTTGCAATAGAATCACCAACGTATATGGAAGCGTTAGAAATCTTCCAAAACTATACGGAGCACTTTATAAGTATCCCGGTGGATGAGCACGGTCTGCAAACAAATAAATTGGAAGCGATTCTAGCGGAAAGGGAAAGTAAAGAGCTCCCGCTTCCTCGTATTTTATATACCATCCCAACTTTTCAAAATCCAACAGGTACAACGATGACAACGGATCGCCGGAAACATGTGCTAGAGCTTGCCACCAAATATGATTTTCTTATTTTAGAAGATGATGCTTATGGCGAATTATACTTTCATGAACAAGCAGCCCCATTAAAAGCAATGGACAACGAAGGGCGCGTGCTGCATCTTGGTTCTTTATCCAAGGTAGTAGCGCCGGGAATGAGAATCGGATGGATAACTGCAACACCCGAATTGATTACCGCTGTGGATTGGTTTAAAAAGGATTTAGACCATCCATTTACCCAAGCAACAATGGCTTCTTTTTTAGAAAAAAATGACTTCGATAAGCGGCTTAAATTCTTAAGGGAAATATATCAACGTAAGTGTACCGTCCTACTTTCTGAATTGGATCAGCACATGCCGGAATCGGTCTCCTGGTATGTATCTGAAGGTGGTTACTTTGTTTGGGTCAAAATTGCTGGAGTTGATACGTCGGAACTTTTAACCCAAGCACTCGATGAAGGTGTCTCCTATATCCCGGGTAAACATTTTTTCCTGAATCAGCAAGATGGAGCGGAATACCTTCGTCTATCATTTAGTTATGCGGAGGAAGAAGAGATAGTGGAGGGAGTTCAGAAACTTAGTAAAGTTATTAAACAAAATTAAATGGGTCAGTCCCTCACTGTGCTAAAGTGATAGCGTTGTGCAGGACTGACCTATTTTGGCAGTGAAGAAAGTATATATACTTTCTCACTGCATCTATTCTTTTATCCCGATTTTTCCATTGTACAAGTTTACTTCTCAACCGTACCCGCGTCTGCTGGATGAACGCCATGACGGTAATAATCCTTGTACTCAGGCTTCATTGGTTTTTGTCCACGAATGATATCTGCTGCTTTTTCTGCCAACATCAATACCGGTGCATGGATATTTCCGTTTGTCGTATGCGGCATAGCCGATGCATCAACAACCCGTAAATTTTCCACGCCATGAACCTTCATCGTCAGTGGATCTACGACTGCCATCGGATCTGATGCAGGTCCCATTTTTGCCGTGCAGGATGGATGGAGTGCCGTTTCGGCGTCATTTGCTACCCACTCCAGGATTTCTTCATCCGTTTCAACAGATGGACCGGGTGAAATTTCGCCTGTACTGTAAGGTGCTAATGCAGGCTGAGAAAGGATATCCCTTGAAACACGTATTGCTTCAATCCACTCCCGTCGATCCCTTTCGGTAGATAGATAGTTAAATACAATGCTTGGATGCTCAAAAGGATTACGCGAACGAATCTTCAGACTGCCTCTTGAATTGGAGTACATCGGTCCAACGTGTACTTGGAATCCATGCTCCGTGTCCGCTTTTTGCCCATCATATCGAACTGCAAGCGGCAGGAAGTGGAACATCAGATTCGGATAATCTACATCGTTATTCGAACGGGCGAACCCGCCTCCTTCAAAATGATTCGTTGCTGCTGGACCAGTACGTCCAAGGAGCCATTGTAAGCCGATCCAAGGCATTTTTGCTTTATTTAAGCTAGGTTGTTCCGAAACCGGCTGCGGACAAGCGTGTTGAATATATACTTCGAGATGATCTTCAAGATTTTCACCGACACCAGGCAAGTCAACGACCGGGTCAATACCAAGTGACTTCAAATGGTCAGCGTCTCCTACACCGGACAATTGAAGCAGCTGCGGCGTGTTGAATGCGCCACCGGAAAGAATAACTTCACCCGCGTTAACATGATGGGTTTTTCCATTCTTCTGGTATGTTAGGCCCGTCGCTTGAGTACCATCAAAATTAATGTTCGTAACAAAAGCGCGCGTCTCTACTGTAAGGTTTTTGCGTCGCATGGCAGGACGTAAATATGCGCGTGAAGCGGAAACACGTCTACCGTTGTGTACATGGCTGTCAAATGGACCAAATCCTTCTTGACGAAAACCATTTACATCGGGTGTTCTCGTGTAACCAGCCTCAACAGCCGAATCGAAAAAGGCTTGAAATAAAGGATTCGTTGCAGGTCCGCGCTTTAATTTAACTGGACCATGGTGACCGCGATGCTCATCAGATGGGTCTGCTCCAGAGGCTGTTTCCAGTCGTTTAAAGTACGGAAGACAATGGGCGTAATCCCATGTTTCCATTCCCGATTCAGCCCCCCACCGTTCATAGTCCATTGGGTTCCCGCGCTGATAAATCATTCCATTAATGGAACTTGATCCTCCAAGCACTTTCCCTCGGGCATGTGGGACACGCCGCCCATTCATATAAGGCTCTTCATCCGTAGAATAGATCCAGTCATAAAAGCGATTGCCTGACGGGAACATCAAAGCTGCCGGCATTTGAATAAACAAATCCCAAAAGTAATCATTACGCCCCGCTTCCAGAACTAGAACACTTTTATTCTTATCAATACTTAGGCGATTGCCAAGTACAGAACCTGCACTTCCGCCGCCAACAATTATATAGTCGTATGTTTGATTCATCTGTAATACCTCCTGAAAATTGTTAAATGGAATACAGTAGACAAAGAAAATTTTAAAAATATTCATCAGAAACTTCATGCAAGGCTATTCATTTTCTTTGACTGTGTTTTAAATATTAAATTTGTTAAATATATTTTTAACTCACGAAACAATACAAACATAACATGATTTTTTAAACTTGTAAAACTCGAGGGAGTATTCTTGGGGGAAGCGTAATATAGCTATTAAAAAGGCTTAGAGCTCAAGCATGGATTTACATAACGTTATCAAAGTTAGTACCAATCAATAGGTACAGGTTGTTTATTTCGATAATCAATTCAATTGTTCGGATAGATAACGATAACAAGTGATTATGAAAATTAACTCAAACATTAAAAAAATATAAGATGTTGATATCACTGTTAAGACAATAATGAAACAAGATGAAATAAATTATCAGATTTGACAAAAGTTGATCTTTCGTTATCCTAATATGTAGAGTCAAACATTTAGAAAATATTGAACGTATTTATTTTATTTAATATAAGGGGGCCGAATTAGTAATATAATGCTACTAGCACTTTTGGAAAAGGTGTTTTTTTCAATAGATGTTTGACAAAATAAAAATTGGAAAGGTGTATGTCATTTAATGAGTTTTCGAAAAATAAGTCAATTCGTTTTATTTACTGTTTTAATTATTGCACTAGCAGCTTGCGGTTCAACTAGTGGAAGTGATGATTCCGGCAGTGCAGCTGACAAACCAGATGAAAATAAAGGAACAATCACGATAGGACAAATTAATTGGCCCGAAAATATTGCCGTTACAAATATGTGGAAGGCAATTCTGGAGGATAAGGGTTATGAAGTGAAGTTAAAACTTATTGAGATGGGTCCCCAGATGGCTGCTTTAGCTGAAGGCGATTTAGATGTGGCACCAGAAATTTGGCTGCCGGTACAAGATAAGAGTTATTATGAAGAGTATAAAGATGAGGCAAATTTCTTCGAAGAACCTTGGTATGATAATGGAAAGGTTGGATTGGCAGTTCCAACGTATATGGAAGATATAAATAGTATTAAAGATCTAAATGAAAACAAAGCTAAATTCGATGGAGAAATAGTAGGTTTTGAGCCTGGAGCAGGAACAATGCTGGTAACAGAAGATGTGATAAAGGAATACGGTCTTGATTATGAATTGGTAGATAGCAGTACACCAGTAATGATTTCATCTATTAAGAGTGCAGTGGAACAAGAAAAACCTATCGTTGCACCGCTATGGAAACCGCATTATGTATTTTCTGAAGTGGACTTGAAGTTTTTAGAGGACCCTAAGAATACTTTCGGTGGAGTAGAAAAAATTTATATGGCAACTCGCGAAGATTTTTCCTCAGACTTTGAAGAAGTTAGCAAATGGATGAAAAACTTTAAATTGAACGATAAGCAGCTTGGTAAATTGATGGTTTACACCAAAAATAATGAGGACAATCCTATCAAAGGCGCACAAAAATGGGTTGAAGAAAACCAGGATCTAATTGACAAATGGATGAAATAAATGTGTAAAATCAGAAGACGACTCTCGATAAGAGAATCGTCTTCTTTTCTATGGCTAAGGCGTGTGGATAAGCCAAGTTTTCTAAAATAATCACAACCTGTTTGGAATTTTATCATTCTCCGACAGAAAACTCCCTCTTCAATTGTGCAAAGGGATTCAGCCCAGCAATAAGGTGGAGATGAATGTCGGTTGGCGATAGCCAAAACACCTACTTCATGATATTATTAGAACAAACGTTCCTGTGAAGTGGGTGAGTTTCATGTTCGTCAACAAAGCTTTTAAGTTCCGCATATACCCCAATCGAAGCCAAATCGAGCTAATCAACAAGACGATTGGTTGCTCCAGGTTTGTGTTCAATTTCTTTCTTGCAAAACAGAAACAAAAAGATGCCTACTGGTACATAACAGAAGAGATGGTACAAAACGGCCAGCTGCCTTCTAATAATTGGAAAGGTGCGTTTTTCAATAAATATGGAACGATAAAAGCGGTTCGCCAGTTAAAAGAACATTATCCTTTTTTAAAGGAAGTGGACAGTATTTCCCTTCAAAAGTCCGTTGAGAATCTGGCTGATGCATACCAACGGTATTACAGAAAACAAAATAAAGCGCCTCAATTCAAAAGCAAAAAGAATAAGGTCCAGTCGTATACCACCAAACAAACCAATGGGAATATCGCTGTTTTGGATAACCATATCAAGTTGCCTAAACTTGGTCTCATGCGGTTTTCCTAAAGTCGTGAAATCAAAGGGCGAATTATCAATGCCACAGTCCGACGTAACCCGAGCGGAAAGTACTTTGTGTCTGTTCTTGCGGAAGTGGAGATCGCGCCATTACCGCAGACCAATTCCAATACCGGTGTTGACCTGGGATTGAAAGACTTCGCTGTTCTGTCGGATGGAACTATCTACAAAAACAATCGTTACTACAAGTCCCTGGAGCAAAAACTGGGAAGAGCTCAACAAGTGCTCGCAAGACGCGTTGTGGCTTCCCACAACTGGAACAAACAACGAATCAAAATAGCTCGCATTCATGAGAAAATCGAAAACAAGCGCGAAGATTTCCTGCATAAGACCTCTACCGATATCATTAAAAACCACGATGTGATTGGAATCGAGCGTCTGCAGGTATCGAATATGATGAAAAACAAGAAAAACGCTCCATCCATTGCTGATGTTTCCTGGTATCAATTCAAGGTCATGTTGACATATAAAGCTAAATGGTACGGCAAGACTGTTGTGGAAGTGAGTAAAACCTTTCCCAGTTCGCAGCTGTGTTCGAGTTGCGGCTATCAAAACAAAGACGTTAAAGACCTGCGTGTGCGTGAGTGGACCTGTGTATGTGGTGCACATCACCATCGAGATATCAATGCAGGATTAAACCTTAAAAACGAAGCGATAAGACTTCTAACCGCAGGAACTGCGGGAATAGCCTAATCCATAACTGGCGGTTACGCCGGTGTTCTTAGGAATCCCCCACTTCAATCGGATCGTAAGGTCGATAAGTGGCGGGTAGTTCAACGGCGTAGTTGCATAACATTACTATTCATTATAAGATGGAAGAAACATTTAATTAATTATAAATGAATTTAACAAGCAAAAGGTATCTAATGCTCTTATTATTTTCCAAAAAAAAGAGGTGCCGCAATGGAAGGAAACGTAAATAATTTTAATAATGAAAAAGCCAAAGAAAAAATCGACCTAGCCGAAAATATGATGGTTAATACGATTTCTGAAACGATGGATCTTTATGGTGTTACTCCTTCAGTCGGACGTCTGTACGGAATGATGTATTTTAAACATCAGCCAATTACCCTTGATGAAATGAAAGAAGCACTCGGCATGAGTAAACCAAGCATGAGTACATCTGTAAGAAGGCTTCAAGAAATTAATATCGTTCAAAAGGTATGGCAGAAAGGCTCGAGAAAAGATTCATTCATGGCTGAAAAAAACTTCTTCAATTATTTCTCTAATTTCTTTGGTATGAAATGGGAACGCGAAGTGAGTATGTTTTTGGTTAGTATTAGGAAATCACAGGAACAACTCAATGAGGTAATTGAAAATAATGAAACAGATGAAACATTACGAGAAAGAGCCAGGTTAGATTATCAACAACTAGATGATGCCTTGATATATTATCATTGGCTAGAGCGGCTTACCAAGCTCACTAAATCTGGGGAAATATTTAAATACATACCCTTGGAAGATGTGGATGAAAAAGGATAGCATCACGCTGATCCATCCAATATATAAAGGTGTCTTGGCCCCAAAAGGCAAAGACACCTTTAAAAATCTATCCTAAACGGAATGAGGATCCGGTTTACTGCTTCGACGGATCCTCATTCCGTTATTTCCTTAAAAACCCTCATTTTAAGCTTGGGTTCGGATCCTCGTTCCGCTATTTGTCATTTCTACCTCAAAATTGGCTGATTTTCTGCTTTTAACGGAACGAGGATCCGTCTCACCCTTCCAAGAGCACTTTTTCAGCTATTTAGCGGAATGAGGATTCACTTCGATTGTTTTTTTCGAATCTGCAACACTAAATTCACTTAAGCTGAACTCACAAGACGTAACGTATTATTTTTCACAATCGGTCCAAATTTCACAATGATGATCTTTAGCAGTTACATCTCCGTCAATAAAAAATGGGTTATTTATATTTAGGCTTGCACTCCAGAATATAAAGGGTTCTAAGAAAGCATTCTTAAGAATCCCATTAACGAATGCCTCGTTTTCTAACATTCTTACCGCTCTACTTCTTCCCATCTCTCCGTGTTTCGTCAGCTATCTCTTCAAAAGATCTAACTTTCCCGTGTGGGTTTTGTGATTGCTTTCTGTCTTTCCATTCCCGTTCTTGTTGTTGTTTAGATTTAGACATATTTACTAAAACTCCTTTTTTATATTCTCTCTACTAATTTTGCGTTTTTGATGCTCGTTCTTTTTTAGCTTTTTCTTTGTGTGCCTGATTTGCAGCCGCACTACCGAGTTCCTTAGAGTATTCCGAATCTGTTTTACTGGAATCAAATCCTTGTTTATTCTTTTGCTGCGGGTCATTCTTCTTTGTTCGTTTTGCCATGAAATGTCCCTCCTTTTTGGACTTAGTATGGGACAAGGTGATTGAAATATTCGCTCAGGGTATTAAGGGTAACGATGGTTTTTTGTATGAAAGAGAAGGGGGGATGGTATAAATTCAATCTCCTCCATTTTTAGTTTGTTAAGCTAAATTTTAAATAAATATGATACAATATAATAGAGAATATAATGTAAGGTTTGTGACTTGGTCGCGCCTACAATCTTTAAATAAATTTTAAGTTTTAAGGATGATAAATATGAGTAACATGCCTAAAGAAACAGACGTTATCTTAATTGGTGCTGGAGTTATGAGTGCAACTTTGGGCTCATTATTGAAAGAATTGGCACCGGAATGGGAAATTACAACGTTTGAGAAGCTCGACAAAGCAGGAGAAGAAAGCTCTAACGAATGGAATAACGCGGGTACTGGCCATTCTGCACTGTGCGAGTTAAACTATACATCCGAAAAACCCGACGGATCTATAGACATTAGTAAGGCTGTAAAAATTAATGAACAGTTTCAGCTTTCAAGACAGTTTTGGTCATACCTTGTAAACAGCAATCTTATTCGTAATCCACAGGACTTTATCATGCCATTACCTCATATGAGTTTTGTGCGTGGAGAAAAAAATGTAACGTTCTTGAGAAAACGTTTTGCAGCGCTATCAAAGAATCCTCTGTTTCATGGGATGGAATTTTCCGATACCCCTGAAAAGCTGAAGGAATGGATTCCGCTTATTATGGAAGGCCGTAAATCCGATGAACCAATAGCGGCTACAAAAGTCGACTCTGGAACAGATGTTAACTTTGGTGCATTAACGCGCAAGTTGTTTGACCACTTGGATAGTAACAATGTTGAGGTAAACTACAAGCACAGTGTTGAGGATATCCAGCGTACCAGCGACGGCAAGTGGGAAGTAAAAGTACATGATAACGTTAACGGCAAGATCGAATACCATACATCTAAGTTCGTCTTTGTCGGTGGTGGAGGCGGCAGTCTGTCTCTACTTCAAAAAACCGGTATTCCAGAATCAAAACATGTTGGAGGATTCCCGGTAAGCGGGCAATTTATGGTGTGTAACAATCCGGAAGTAGTAGCACAGCATCAAGCAAAAGTATATGGCAAGGCTAAGGTTGGTGCACCGCCAATGTCTGTTCCACATCTTGACACAAGATATATTGATAATAAAAAATCACTGTTGTTCGGACCATTTGCTGGCTTCTCACCAAAGTTCTTAAAAACTGGTTCCATGCTGGACTTGGTGAATACCGTGAAACCGAATAACCTCGTAACGATGTTGGCAGCAGGAACAAAAGAGATGCCATTGACAAAATATCTAATCGAACAGGTTCTGTTATCAAAAGAAAAACGTATGGAAGAAATACGAGAGTTTATCCCGAATGCCAAAACTGAGGATTGGGATTTAGTAGTAGCGGGCCAACGTGTGCAGATTATTAAAGATACAGAGGGAGGCGGCAAAGGAACGCTTCAATTCGGTACTGAGGTAATCACATCCACTGATGGTTCGATAGCAGCGTTGCTTGGCGCTTCTCCGGGAGCTTCTACTGCCGCTCACGTCATGCTTGAGGTAATAGAAAAATGCTTCCCGCAATATTTGAAAGAGTGGGAACCGAAGATAAAAGAAATGATTCCTTCTTATGGCGTTTCACTAGTCGAGAACCCAGAGCTTTTTCGGGAAATTCATGCTTCAATAGTGGAGGCGTTGGATTTAAGTGAAAAGAAGCTTGCACATAGTTAAGTCTTTGAATGCTTGAATTCATTAATATATCATCTATCCCATATAGTAAACTACTCAAGTCACTAGTGAAATCTGGCATTTGCTCTTTGAAAAGGGTGGGTGCCAGTTTTTTTTATTTAATACGATTTGGCTTAAGGAAATAGTAATACATGTCGATTTGTGATAGCATTTACACAACAACGCAGGAAGAGGAAGTGAGCATACGTGATAAATATAACGATTCCAACACCAGATGTTACCATAACGAAACAGGATAATCCGGAGCAAAGTAATATTTATGGATTTACTGATTTTCACCTGATCACAAGAGATAAGGGTGGAATTTTCATGTTTTACAACGACAATCAGGAGCTATTGTTTGTTGGTAAGGCAAGGAAGTTAAGACCACGAATTAAAAAGCATTTTAATGATAATGTGTCACCGATTAAATTGCACAGGGATGAAGTAAGCAAGATTGAAGTTTGTATTGTTAGGGATCCTGCCCACAGAGAGATTTATGAAACGTATATTATTAATGAACTAAAATCAAAATACAACGTTGAGAAAGTGTATTTTAAATAAGCTCCATATCCAGTTAAGGTATAATATCCCAGTTACATCAACTGGGATATTATATATTTGTGCCAATTATTAAGCATCTTGGTCAATCTGTTTCACAATTCTTTCGCAAATTTCATGAGTGATCAGCGAGTCATCAATAGACGGGTCAGGTTTGTTGTTGTTTTCTACGGAATCGATAAAATGATCTACTATTTGATAGAAACCACGTTTATATAATGTTGGCTCCCAATCACCGGTCTTAGTAATATTAATTTCTTTATCGTGATAGTGGATTGTCTCGACAAGACCGTTCACGACATATTTGTCATGCCTAGTAGAATATTCAATGATTTCCTCGGTAACGCCGCCGTTCCTGTTCATAATTCCTATAGCAGTACAACCTTCGCCGATAAGCTGTATGACCAGATGATCAAGCATCTCGCCATTTTTTAAGTTCTCTACTTTTACATCCAAAACAGTTGTATCCATTAGAAATCTAAGTGTATCAACAACATGTATAAAATCTTCTACAACAAATCTTCGTATATAATCGGGTAAGGAAAATCTGTTTTTTTGAATGAGTACCAGGCTTGGTTTACCATGTTTCTTTAGCTCTTTAACTTTCGGGATAAACCTTCTATTAAAACCTGCCATGGCTAATGTATTTGTTTCCTTTGAGAGCTCTGTTATTTTATTTGTTTCGTGAAGATTCATAGATATTGGCTTGTCTATATATGTAGGAATGCCGCTTTTAAGTAATTTTTCAGCTATTTTGAAATGTGCCTCTGTAGCAGTACTTACAAATGCAGCATCAATATTCTTTGAAATAAGTTCATCTACTATTTGAACCTTTTCATGAATTCTATACTTTTCCGATAAACGGTTAAGCGTGTCTTCATTTCGAGTACAAAGCACAAGTTCGATACCCTCTTTTTCCGAGAGAACAGGCAAGTAGTCTTTCTGGGCAATATCACCCAATCCAATAATCCCTATTTTCATTTAATCACCCCGATGATAGTAGTGTATTTAAAGGATAACATGTTAATTAGCTGGAAAGTTAATTTCGGGTTTGTGATTATAAGTGAAGTGAAAATGATAAGATAGGAACTAGGTGAAGAATAATGTCCTAATTTCAGGGAGTTGACTTGCAATGATTAAATTTTTAAAGCAGCAGGCCCGGGATCTCTTCCCGGGCTATTTCGCATTGGTTATGGCTACTGGGGCATTATCAATTGGATCATTTCTATTGGGGATGGAGTCTATTTCCACAATACTGTTGTATATTAACATTGTTGCATATCTTACCTTGTGGTTATTGACAATTATCCGTCTTGTTGGCTATTTTCCATCCTCATTCCGCTAATAGCAAAAAATCAGCAAAATTTGAGGCAAAAATGACAAATAGCGGAATGAGGATCCGCACCCAAGCCTAAAACGATTGATTTCAAGCAAATAACGGAATGAGGATTCGTCAAACAACGAAGTGAATCCTCATTCCGTTATTTAGCAGAAAAGGTGCACTCGGAAGGGCGAGACGGATCCTCATTCCGCTAATAGCAGAAAATCAGCAAAATTTGAGGCAAAAATGACAAATAGCGGAATGAGGATCCGCACCCAAGCCTAAAACGATTGATTTCAAGCAAATAACGGAATGAGGATCCGCCAAACAATCGAAGTGAATCCTCATTCCGTTATTTAGTAGAAAAGGTGCACTCGGAAGGGTGAGATGAATCCTCATTCCGCTGAAGGCAAACCATCAAAAACTTTTCAGAGCTTCGCTGTAGGCGGGATCTTAATGTCTACTCTAATGGAATAGCAAAACTCACAGTTCCCGTTTTAACTGAGCCCATATCTGAAAAATTCACGCCAAATGTCGTTGGACCTGCATCAGTTTCTTTCATTGATTCAAAGCCGTTGTTTTCATTATCTTCTGTGATGATGTCGTATCCATTACTTTCTGCATAATCTTTAAACGTATTATAGACCCCGTTAATTTCTTCTGAAAACGAAAAACCTACCACATATTGTTTGTGCCCAGCTGTATCATATGATTGAACCTGTAAATTGGCTTCAGATGGAAAAGGAAGGTCTGATGGAACTTCCTCTGGTAATGCTGATTCATCCTCTTCCTGAGCTGCGTCATCATCCTGTTCATTTTCTGCTTTATCTTTATCTGTTTCATCAGTGTTACTAGCATTAACATCCTCTTGGGTATCTGCCTCTGAATTTGATTTTCCTTCATCAGATCCACACGCTGCTAAAAATATACTGAGAGCGAAGGATAGACATAAAACAGTTATAAATTTTTTCATTGGAGTCAATTCCCCCTTATACTTTTGTATAGCTTAACAGCGAACATATGATTAATAAATTATACTTGAGTATAAAAATACGGAACTTCTTTACCTGGGCTGATTTACATTTGTGGGCGATGACATTTTTCACCATTGGTAATTCGTTGTAATCAGTACTCCTCATAGTCGTAGATGTTATAATATATGTAAGAGATAATAGTCAGGAGATCTATCATGCATTTTCTTAAGACCAGATTAACTAAACGATATTCTTTGATTGTTTTTGTTGTTATCCTTTTTGTTCTGTCCTCTCTATATATAATTACGGTGAACATCGTTAATACTTCTGTTCGAGAACAGGTTGAACAACGTGATCAGTTAGCTTCTAAAACACTCGGAAATTATATTGATTCGAAATTAACAACAATCCTTAATGACCTGAGAATTTCTTCATACTATAACACGCGGGAAAACCAACAAGCTTACAAGTCAGAGATGGAGAGCATCGTTTCAAATGATCCTCTATATCTCCAATTAAAAGTATTTGATAAGAATGGCAATGTATTAAGTTATGTACCTAAACTTAACTACCAGGAGCCCAATCAAGTGGGCTTTATAAGGGATCGTCTTTCTTGGAGTAAAACACCTTACATATCCACAATAATGGAGCTTCCAAATGGTAAAAAAACACTGGCAATAGCCTATCCTTCTTTGAAGAATGATGTTGAATTCCAAGGTGGGGTGATTGCTTATCTTGATCTCAATACACTTTCCAGTTATTTGGAGAAGTTTGTAATTGGTAGTGCTGGAATAAATATGATTGTTGACCGTAATGGGGTAGTTTTAGCCCATAGTAATAACGAATACATAGGCACCGATCTGGATAATCATCCTTTAACGGAGAATTTACAAAAAGACCGCTTCGGATTGTGGCAAGGGTCGTTATTTAATGAAAAAATGATAGCAACATACAGACCTTTATTGTTAGGAAAATTAGGGCTGGTTGTTGGTGAAACGGAAAGCCAGGCAATGGCTCCTGCACGTTCCCTCGAGTCACTTCTAATTAAAGGGTTTATTGTTGTATTTTTAATTGCACTATTTCTCACTTTTATAGGTGCATCCAAAGTTATAAAACCAATCTTAAACTTAGTTAAACAGGTGAATGAATATAAGGAGAACAAGCGAACTAATTTTGATCATTTAAAAACAAAAGATGAGATAGAGGATTTATCATTAGTATTGGAACAAATGGCTACTGAGTTAACGGAGAAGGAACGTAAACTTTTCTATATTCTCGAGTCTATCCCATATTGTATTATTACCACAGATTACTACGGAACTATTACATCGTTTAGTAATGGTGCAGAAAAACTTACCAAGTATAAAAAGGAAGAAGTGATTGGGGAATCCATTTTCGATTTTCCTTCAAGTCCGCCAAATAGTGAATTTATATTATCTAAAACATTAAAAGAAGGTAAAGAATTAGATGAATATGAAAGCTACATTTATGACAGGAATGGCAGCAGACAAACTGTAAAAATCTACTCTTCCGTGTTTAAAGCACCTACCGATACACATCTCGGGACAATAATGGTTATCCGTAATGTGAGTGATATTAAGAAAATGGAAGATTACTTGAAACAAAGGGAGCGACTGTCATCGCTGGGTCAGTTAACTGCTGGCATTGCACATGAAATTAAAAACCCGCTAAATATAATCCAAACGGCTGCAGAGGCAATAACCTTAGAGACAGACAATGAACAGGAAATTGACTCTAATATGGTTCAGGACCTTGCTAATGATATTATGGAAACCTCTGATCGAATGAATCATTTATTAACAGACTTTTTACAACTGACAAAAGGGGAAGAAAGTTCTAGTGAAACTGAGGTAGTTAATATTACTGAAGTCATAGAAGAGTTAATCCAAAATTTAGGCAAGAATACCGAATTTCAGGATATTGTTGTGAATAGGTCCTACGATGCTGCTGATTCATTTGTATCTGGCAATCGAAATCAAATAACACAGGTGTTCCTTAATATATTGCTTAATAGTATCCAGGTGATGAAGGATGGAGGCATATTATCGGTTAGCATTAAGGAGCTTGAAGAGGAGTGGAAGGTCGAGATAAGTGATACAGGCCCAGGAATTCCCGGAAAAGAATTAAAGTGGATTTTTAACCCGTTCTACTCTACGAAAAATACAGGAACAGGACTTGGTTTGTCTATTTCACATGAAATAGTAAAGCGATACAATGGTGAGATTTGGGCCGAAAGTCAAGAAGGAAAAGGAACATCAATTATTATTAAATTGCCAAATATAACAGAGGAGGATATAACTTGAACAATATACTATTTGTCGATGATGAAATTAAATTATTAAAAATATTATCCTCGTCTTTTAAAAAGAAAAATTATGTTATTTATACTGCCTCAAATGGTGAGGAAGCAAGGGATAAATTGGAGGAAAATCCTATAGATATTGTCTTCCTGGATTTAAGGCTGCCAGACACCATGGGATTAGAACTTTTAGAGGAGTTCTCGTCGACTTACCCTGATAAAGCAATAATAATTATGACAGCCTATGGGGATATAGAAAGTGCGGTTTCAGCTATGAAGGCAGGTGCATTTGACTATATTAGCAAGCCCGCCAAAATAAAAGAGATTGAAGTTGTTATTCAAAAGGCGCAAAAATGGATTGATATAAAGAGGGAAAATGAGGATTTAAAGAGCGAACTAAAGGAAATAAGTTCAAGGTCAGGCTTTATCGGATCAAGTCCGGAAATGAAACAAATCCTTCAAATAATTGAAAGAGTTTCTGATACGAATGCTACTGTTTTGCTACAAGGGGAAAGTGGAACTGGCAAAAGTATGGTAGCACGTATGATTTATAAGGTAAGTGGCCGAAATAAGGCTCCGTTTCTTACTATCAACTGTGCAGCCCTTCCGGAAAACCTGCTGGAAAGTGAATTGTTTGGATTTGAAAAAGGTGCATTTACTGGAGCGAACACGAGTAAAAAAGGAAAGTTTGAAGCGGCTGATGAGGGGACTATTTTTCTGGATGAAATTGGAGAGGTTCCGTTTACATTACAGGCAAAACTATTACAGGTTATTCAAGATAAAACATTTATGCGGATTGGAAGCAATGAGACCAAGCAAGTGGATGTTCGAATCATCGCGGCAACGAACCGGGATTTAAAAGAAATGGTAGAAGAAGGAACTTTTAGAGAAGACCTATATTACCGTTTAAAAATAGTTGATATTTATATACCTCCTATAAGGGAGCATATAGAGGATGTTGAATTACTCGCTGATCGATTCTTAGACAAATACAAAAAAATTCATAGCAAAGAATGCCAGCTTACGGAGTCTTTTATCAAGGCGCTAATGAATTATGAGTGGCCTGGAAATGTCAGAGAATTAGAGAATGCAATTGAACGGGCAGTCGTATTAAGTAAAGGCACTGAATTGTCCACTGATGATTTGCCGCAGGAATTGCAAAAATCCAAGTCTGCATTATCTGATGTCACCGAGGGTACCAAAACACTTCCGGAGCATTTGAATGAAGTTGAAGAGCAAGTTATTTTGTCCACTTTAGAGAAATCGAATGGGAATAGAGCAGAAGCTGCCAAGCTACTTGGAATATCAAGGCAGTTGCTTTCCTATAAGATGAACAAATCTGCAACCTTTGATAATTAATATAACCTTAACAAAGGGAGGCTGGGATAAAAGTGTTTCAGTCAAAGTGAAATCCGAACTATAATTCAAAATTCTTGAAATGGAATTCGAATTAGTTCGGATTTATTATTATTTCTGATTGGACATAAACTACTAAGTACTGTAGAGAAAACTTTATCGCTATGACACCGCTTCGGAAATACATTCCGCTTTCCGCGGGCAACGCTTCAGCTTCCTCGGAAGCAAAAACCGCTTCCTGCGGGATCTTCAGCTGTTGCTACGACGAACAGGACGTTTTAGTACCGGCGTTGGTCACAGGACGTGACCGATTTTAGCCGGTTCCCGCAGGAGTCTCCATGTATTTCCTACGCTGGTGTGCTCAATTTATCCTAGAAGTTAACAAATGATTATGGTAATGGATAATAACAAGATTTTTAGAAAACTTGGCTTATCGCTAAGCCTTAATGGCGAAAACCTTAGTTGCACTTATGCAGTAAGAAAGGATTTATGCTTTCTTAACTGCTAAATTTAAACCAGCAGTTGGAATATGCGAGACTCCTGTGGGACAGCGATCCTAAGAGACCCCACAGGGAGCGTCCTTTGCGAGCGAGGCAGACTAAGTACGCCACGTCCTGTGGCAACGTCTGCACTAGCACGTCCTGTGCGTCGAAGGCTCGTGGTGAGCCCTTGGTGCGCGAGTATATTCCAACTGCGTGGTCAGAAAGCCACACTAAATACTACAATCGGTTCTCCTAGTATGTGTCGCAGTTTATATCAAGTTCATATTAGTCCCAACAATTGAAAATGAACGTTCTAAACATCCTATCCTGTTATTATTCTGGAAAGCTTTAGTTATTTTCCCGTCTCCTCAAATAATTCTAAATCAATTTTGGGAATGAGCTCTTCTGACATCAACCATTCCCGTGCTACTTTCGATATATTAGCATGTCGAACATCCACCTGATAATTTAAATTAATCATTTTTCTATGATTTAGGTGGTCCGAAAGATCGTGTAATAGCTTCTTTATGTCTGGATACTTTTCCAATGTTTCCTCTCTTATAGTGGGGACAGCATAATAAGGTGGAAAATAAGCTCTGTCGTCTTTTAGGACTTCAAGGCCTTTGTTTTTTAAATAACCGTCAGTAGCATAACCAAGAGAAACATCTACTCTTCCATTTTCTAATGCCTTATAAAATAAACCAGTATCTATATTTTTAAGGCTATTTGGCGGAATCTGAAAATCATAATGTTTTTCTAACCCATCTAACCCATCATCCCGAACAAGGAATTCCTGATTAACAGCAAAATTCAATTGATCATTCTGTTCGTTCATATACTGAGCCAAGTCTGAAATTGAGTGAATCCCCAGCCTATCTGCATTCGTTTTGCTCATGATTAATGCATATGAGTTATTGATATCTGTAGGTTGTAGCCATTTAACATTATTTTGTTCATCCCAATTTTTCACCTTAGTGTAGACTTGGTCGACTAATGCAGTTGAATACTGTGATTCCATATAATTCATAAATGCTGTACCGGTATATTCCCAGTACAAATCAATATGATTATTTAAAAGCGCTGAGCGGATAACCTTACTATGTGGAATGTCACTTACTTCCTCTACTAAGTATCCGTTCTCTTTAAGATAAATGGAGGTTATTTCAGATAATATAAATTGCTCTGTGAAATCTTTCCCGCCAACAATAACTTCTCCCTTCACCTCATCATCCGGTGTATCAGGGTTTTCAGTTGTCTGATCATTAACAGAAACCATTACGATAAGAATGATAGCAATTATGGAGAAAATGATTAATAAATTCCGTTTTTTACTGTATAACATTAGTTTTATCACCTTTTAATAAACGTTACATCTATTATATCATTCCCCGAATAAATATACGGAATCAATCTCATATTTCTTTAAGGCATCTTCATCTAACTCAATACCAAGACCAGGCTTGTCAGATAGAACAATCGCTCCATCTTGAGCAATTATTTTATTTGCTTGTACAAAATCTCTTCTCTCTGGCGTCCAAGTTGGTGGATCAAAGGGATATTCTACGTAAGGGCCATCGCTTATTGCGCATGCCAGGTGCAGATTAGCCATTAGTGCAATTCCATTACTCCAAGTATGTGGACTCCACCATGCTCCATTCCCTTGTACCATTTCAGCTACTCTCTTGACACCAGTAATGCCTCCAGTTAAAGCAACATCTGACTGATATACATCCAATGATCCATGTTTATTCATTTCACGGTAATCATGCATACGTCGGTTCATTTCGCCTCCAGCAATTCGGATCCCCGTCATTTCCCGTAATTTTGCCATTCCTTCAAAGTCATGGCATGGGAGTGGTTCCTCAAGCCAAAATACGTTTAGTTGTTCTAATTCTTTCGCTACCTGGTAAGCTTTTTTCAAATCCCAAGGTACTTCCGTATCCCATGGCATTTTCCACCCTTGGTTAGCATCAACCATAATTTCAATTTTATCTCCAACAGCATTTCTAATTGCTTTGACAATTTTAATATCCTCGTTTACATCTTCATGATGAAAGCGAATCTTCATTGCTTTAAAGCCTTTTTCCACAAATTGAACCGCTTGTTTTGCGCGAGTTTCGGCTGCCACCATTTCACCAGTGGAGACATACACATCAATCTTATTAGAACGACCACCCAACAGTTTATAAACGGGTTTGCCGGTTGCTTTCCCCATTAAATCCCAAAGGGCAAGATCGACAGGCCAACAGCGACCATAATGCAGGTCAATATTTTCAAGGACTTGAAAATGTCTTTCTATTTCAAAGGGATCTCTTCCAATGAACAGGTTTTCATGCCCTTTAAAACCTAGCATTAAATCTCCTGACCCAATGCCAACATGTCCTTCATCGGTATATATATAAACAATGGTTGATGCAAATTTCTTCCTGGGCTCCGGATCCCATGCTGCATTAAATGGCGGTTCTAAAGGAATTACATAATGTTTAATCTCTATATCTGTTATTTTCATGACTATATCCTCCAATAAAAGTTAAGTCGCCTTAATGTACTTATTATCTGTACATATGCTCAGGCGACTTTTAATTTTTAGTATTATTTACTTAACAAGCCACTATTGTCTAACCAGTTCTTAGCAACTTCCTCAACCATTTTGCCTTCTATTTCTACTTGGTAATTGAGGTCTGTCATAACTTCTGAAGTAAGTACTTCAGCTAGTTCAGCAGTTAATGTTTTTAGCTCAGGGTACTCCTCTACAATTTCATCTCTTGCTGCAACTGCTGCGTAGTACGCTGGGAAAAACTGCTTGTCGTCTTCTAATATAGTTAAATCAAATTCTTTAACACGTGCATCTGTTGAAAATACTTCTACGACATCGAGCTCCTGTTTATTAATAGCCTCATATTGCAGGCCATATTGCATCGTAGGGGCATTTCCAGATCCAAATTTAAAGTCATAAACTTTTTGCAGACCCACTAAACCATCTTCACGAGAAGCAAATTCTGGTGCAGATGCAAAAGTAAGTTCTCCGGGATTATTGTTAACATAATTTGCCAGATCACTAAGTGATTTAATCCCTAGTTTTTTCGTATCAGTTTTTTCCATAGCAATAGCATACGTATTGTTTACTTCACTCATGTTCATCCAAGTAATGTTATTTTCTTTATCAGCCTTTTTTACTGCCTCATAAGATTCCTGAGCCTTTGCGATAGGGTCTTTTCCTAAATAATTAACAAGTGCTGTACCAGTATATTCCCATACAAAGTCAACTTGCTCATTTACCAATGCCTTTCGCAGAGCAGAACTACCCAAATCACTAACTTCTTCTACTTCAAATCCATTTTTTTCAAGATAAAGTGCCGTAATTTTAGACAATAAATATTGTTCTGTAAAGTTTTTGGATCCAATGGTAATTTTCTTTTCTTCATTTCCTGATGCTTCACTATTTCCGCAAGCCGAAAGAATCCCAGCTAAAAGTACTAATGATAAAAGTAAATAAATTGTTTTTTTCATAATATGTTCCTCCTAATAATTTTGTAATTTATAAATTAATTTTCTGTTTCTGCCACTGACCGACGTAAATGTTCAGGGATAATAACCTTTTCGATGATACGAAGTGTAAAGTCTACTAAGATAGCTAATATGGTTACGGGAATTGCACCTGAGAATAGATATGAATTATCAAACATTTGAATTCCGGTAATAATCCAGACACCTAATCCTCCGCCGCCAATTAAGAATGCCAATGCCGCGGTACCAATATTAATGACAATAGCTGTTCGAATTCCGGCCATTATCGAATATGCTGCATTTGGCAGTTCGACTTGAAACAAAATTTGGTGCGGTTTGAATCCCATTCCTTTTGCAGAATCTATTATTTCGGGGTCAATAGAATCAATCCCGGCGATTGTATTACGTAAAATTGGCAGAACTGAATTAATAAATAAGGCAAATACTGCCGGTATAAATCCTAGTCCTAAGAAACCAATAGACAGAGCTAGTACGGCTAAACTTGGTACCGTTTGGCCCAGGTTTGACAGGTTGACAATGATCCATTCCGCCTTTCGAAATTTGGGCCTTGTCAGAAAGATACCTCCTGGAATGGCAACGAGCAGAGCAAGTAATGATGATAACCCAACAAGTTGTACATGTTGTCTTAACAAATAGAAAAACTTTTCTGGCTGGTCACTAATTTGGCTAAAGTAATTATTTTGAATAGCCCATGTTAAAAAACTAATTACCAGGATAGTAAATAAAACTTTTATGGAATTTACAACGAAACGGTTTTTCATGTTGTCACTCCCAGTTCTGACTCTTCTCCTTTTATTTCATGATGCATATATTGAACAATCTGTTCATACGTGATTGCACCTAATGGGCTATTGTCATTACCTAATACGACCAACTGCTCCGCTTCCTGGTTAAGCAAAATAGATAATGCATTTTTTAAATTGCTATTCAGATTAATAGGTTTAGAGTCTTTTGCAGTAACATCTGCTGGTAATAGAGTTTGTGATGCAACCAGGTCTTTTACTAGATGAAGACTTAGACTTTTCAATGCTCTGTCATTACCAACAAACTTAGCAACAAAGTCACTATTCGGGCGGGCAAGTATTTCAGTAGGACGGTCATACTGTACTAGTTTCCCTGAATTGAAAATTGCCACCTTATCACCCATTTTGATTGCTTCATCAATATCATGACTAACAAATAAAATGGTTTTATTTACTTCTCTTTGAATCTGTAAAAATTCATCCTGGATTCTATTACGCAAGATCGGATCAAGCGCACCAAATGGTTCATCCATTAGTAATACAGGAGGATCAGCTGCCATTGCACGGGCGATACCGATTCGTTGTTGTTGTCCCCCGGAAAGTTCATGTGGATATCGACTGCGAAAGTGATCGGCATCCATCCCCATTAATCCCATTAGCTCGTTGTAGCGTTTCCGTTTCCTGCCTTTATCCCAGCCTAAAAGCTCAGGGACAACCATAATGTTCCTTTCGATGGTCATATTAGGAAATAGCCCATTACTTTGTATGACGTAACCTATCTTTCTTCTCAGTTCAATTTTGTCTAAAGAGTTAATAGGTTGATTGTTGACGGATATGGTTCCGCTTGTCGATGAAATCAGTCGATTAACCATTCGTAATAGTGTGGTTTTGCCACAGCCAGATGGTCCTAGCAAAACAACTGTTTCACCTTCAGGAACGTTAAAACTTATATCATCGACTGCTTTCGTGTCGCCATTGTAGGTTTTTGTTATATTATAAAAATTTATCATTTTTCTTTCACCCCTCTTTTATGTTTTAAATACTCTTAGGTGTTAACCATTTCTGTAATAATCCTAAAAGCATATCAACTAAAATGGCTAAAAGGGCTACGGTAACAGCTCCAGCGATTATCATGTTAAAGTTCGTTCTGGCTATTCCTTGGTTAATAATTACTCCAAGACCCCCTGCCCCTATAAATGACGCAATAGTTCCGATTCCAATACTGTAAACAACAGCCATACGGACACCTGCCATAATAATAGGCATAGCATTAGGGATTTCTACCATTCTCAATCGCTGCCATACCGTCATCCCAAGCCCTTTAGCAGCGTCTCGAATATTTGGGTCAACGTTATTGATCGCCACATATGTGTTTCTTATAATAGGAAGTTGTGAATAAAGAACTAATGCTATTAGCCCAGGTACAAATCCTATTCCTTGTCCAATTAGTGCAAGCAGCGGCATCATAATTCCAAAAAAAGCAAGGCTCGGAATTGTCATCATGATGGAAGCTAACTGCAGTACTAAATCGGCAAGTCCTTTATTAGTAGTTAAATATATTCCCAGAGGCACACCAATAGCAATTGCTATTGAAATTGCTAGGCCTACAAGTTTTACGTGTTCGATGGTTAGACTAATCAACTGATCCTGATAGTTTACTAAGAATTCCCATATACTCTGATTCATCTTGTTGTCACCCCCTATAAATCGTTCCGCACTTTTAAGCGACATAAAAACGTTATTGTTTTTGTTGTTTTTATGCTCCACCTATTACAAGCAAATTTCATGCCAACTTCTGTTTGGCGCTATGACAGGGATTAGAAAACCAGATTGTTAAAATATTTTTATTTCTGTCAAAAAATTTTGCGGGAAATGTTTTGGGTGAATTTCGAGAGCTGCAATTCAGACTTCGAAAAACTATTAAATAAAAAGAGGAATATGCAGATTAATGTCTAATTAAATTTAGTGTATCTAAAAAAGAAAGGATTGATTTTATGGAGAAAAGACCAATAGAAAAGGTGGCGGAATTTGCGCAGTCCGAATCAAAGGCAAAGCAATTCCGGCATGATTATCCGATTCCTGATGAAATGAGGCAGGTTTTACTGACAGAGGAATTTAGAGACTTCACATGGTATGTGCTGGAACGAAATTTTACGGAGTACAGTCTAATGTTACAGGAATTTATTGATGAACATTGTCCAGATAGTGAAAAACGTCAGGTATTAGAAATGAATCTATTTTGGTGGCAAGTATTATACCATTCAAGCCAGGATGTCTCAGAAAGTTGTGTGGAAGATTATATTGCTGAAAATGCTCATAGACTTAATGACAAGCCTTTGATCACATCGTGGTTAAGAGAATGGGACAAGGCAGTACCCAAATTTTACTATGTCGGTTACAAATATAATGACCGAGTGCTTGTCCTGATAGATATGCTGACAACAAAAACCATAGATGTCATGGTTTATGATCCCACAGCAGTTCCTCCAAAAACCGGTGAAATCGTAATGGGGACTTTAATTCCCATTGGTGACGCATTATACTTTCCAATTATTGATTTTTACCATTTCGATTATGCATCGAGAAAAGAAATTGCAGTGACGTTCGATCATCACCATAAAAACCACATGAAAGATGCCACGATATATGAAGCATTCATTCACGTACTCTCCGTGTTACTACAAATAGAACGAATTGTCCCAATGAAAAACTAATAAATTTATCTTCAAAATAATTCTTCTTTCAAGATTGTCTATCCCATTTGCCTACCCTTCACTGTATCCATTTGTTTACCATGAAAAAAACAATATTATTGTAAAAACTGTGAACATTCGTTAATCTTATTCTTATCACATAATTCAAAGTGGGTGTTTTATGGAACATCAATCACTAACATCATTAATGATCGTGGTCGGGATTGCCTTTTTTATTCCAATTTTGCTGCAGCGGTTTAATTTACGGTTTATTCCAGTCGTTATCGCCGAAATTATTGCCGGGCTGATTATCGGAAAAAGCGGTTTTAATATTATTTCAGGGGATCCTTTGCTTGAGTTGCTTTCACTGCTTGGGTTTATATTCCTTATGTTTATCAGTGGTTTAGAAATAGATTTTAGTGTTTTTAAAAAGAAGAAAAAGAAAGATGAAAATTCTCCGGATCCTGTGAAGGTTTCGTTGGTTATCTTTGCTTTAATTATTAGTGTGTCATTCGCACTATCCTGTGTACTGGTTCTGTTGGGTTTAATTAAGGACCCTTACTTAATGACATTGATTATTTCAACAGTGTCACTTGGTATTGTCGTTCCAGTTATTAAAGAGAAGAATCTGACGGATGGGCTTCTCGGTCAAATTATTTTACTGATCACCGTTATTGCAGATTTTACAACTATGATTCTATTAACGGTATATGCCATGTTCAAAGATCAGGAAGGTATGAGGGTATTACTGTTATTAGTACTTTTCATGGCCGTTTTTCTTGCCTATCGAACAATTAAAAAGTATTTCAACTTTGAACTGTTTGATAACCTTTTAAAAGGAACAGTACAGCTGGGAACCAGAGGGGTATTTGCTCTAATTTTATTGTTTGTTTCTCTGTCAGAAACGATTGGAGCAGAAAATATATTGGGAGCGTTTCTTGCTGGTGTTATCATATCTTTACTTGCACCCAGAAAGGAATTTATCCACCAGTTGGACTCTTTCGGATTTGGTTTTCTAATCCCCATCTTTTTCGTAATGGTTGGTGTGGGGTTAGACATTTGGGAACTGTTTGTGGATCAAAAAATCCTGTTATTAATGCCGCTCTTACTACTATTTATGTATCTTGCTAAAGTAATTCCGGCATTAGTATTGAAAAAGTGGTACTCATGGAAAGAAGTTTTTAGCGTAGGTATCTTAACAACATCGAAGCTAAGTCTCGTAATTGCAGCCTCCTCAATAGCGCTTGAATTAGGTGTGATTAACGAGGTCTTAAATGGAGCTATTATTCTAGTATCCATCGTAACCTGTCTAATTTCGCCAATTACGTTCACAAAATTATTTCCAAAATCAAATTATCGTCCAAGACAATTAGAAATTTCTATTATTGGAGCCAATGATGCAACAATGCTGGTCGCAAGAGATAAGATGGAGGATAAGGCAGTTGTGCGAGTGTATAGTACTAAGACTGTACGCGGTACAGAGTTATTTTCATTTCCGCATATACATGTCGATCAGTTAACGATAGGATCTCTGGAGGAACAAAATGCATTCAAGGCAGATAAAATTGTAATTGCATCAGACGACGATTTAACTAACATTGATCTTGGCCGTCATGCAAAAGAACAAGGTATAAAAACAATTATTTTACGGATTGAAAATAAAAATCTCCAGGATGAGTTATCTGAGGAAGGATTTACAGTATACTCGATGCTCTATTCAACAAGAACGCTATTAAAAGCACTTATTGATAATCCGGGTATTGTTCGGCTTATTACGAACCATAACAAAACTATTAGGGAAATTAATGTCAATCATTCCTATTATGATCAGACACCAATTACAAATCTGCCATTTCTGGGGGAATCCTTGATCTTACACATATACAGACATGGGAAAGTAGTTATTCCTCACGGGAACACCACCTTAGAGGATGGCGACAAAATCCTGGTAAGTGGAACACCAGAGGACCTTGGTGTGATTCAGAGAAAACTGACGATGTACTAATTTTAAAAGGGTAACTCATCCAGCTTAAAGGAGGGTTACCTTTTCTTCCTGCATAGGAGGCTTTCACTATTAAGTCCTGGTGAAAAGCCAAGTTTTCAAAAAAAGACATATTATTTCCTTAACTGTGCTATACTTATAAATGTAGACTAAAAAACTAAATACCTCGAAAAACAATCCTTGCATGATTAGTATCTTGGCTCTTCGTATGTCGATTTTTACTAGATGAAAGGGTTTTTTATTTGCCTTTATATGGTAAAAATTACCAAATAATTTAAAATATCTATAGGAGTGGAAGTTTATGAAGGAAACAGCAATAGTTTATTGTGAGAACATGTTCGGTACAATGGATGGCAAAACTGCAAACGGCCTTGTACGCAGATCGGATAAATACCAGGTTGTTGGAGTAATCGACAGTACAAAAGCTGGTGTCGACGCTGGTGATTATTTAGAAGGGAAGCCAAACAACATCCCTATATTCGCAAGTCTTGAGCAAGCCCTTTTACAGTTATCTAAAGTACCTGATCAGTTCATTTATGGGATAGCACCATCAGAAGCATTCTTGAAACGTTATGAACGTGAAATTGTATTAGAAGCAATGAAACAAGGGATGAGTATTGTAAACACCCTGCATGAATTTTTTACAAACGATGAAGAATTTGTGAAACATTCAATAAAGTATGGCGTAATGATCAATGACGTAAGAAAGCCGCCTGAAAAAAAGGATATGCATTTATTTTCAGGAAGAATTCTCGATATCAATACACCTACCGTTGCGGTGCTTGGCACGGACAGCGCAGTTGGTAAACGAACAACATCGGTAATTCTTGAAGAAGCATTAATAAAAATGGGTCTGAAAGTGGCTTTTGTTGCAACGGGTCAAACTGGTTTAATTCAAGGTGCAAAGTACGGCGTAGCAATAGATGCAATCCCTTCACAATTTATGACAGGGGAGATTGAAAATCAAGTTATGAGAGCTTATGATAATGATAATCCGGATATTATTATTGTTGAAGGCCAAGGGGCACTAAGTCACCCCGCATACATTAGTTCCTGTTCGATAATCAGGGGATCAAGACCAAGCTCCATTATTGTTCAGCACCCACCGAAGCGGAAAAACTTAGGTGATTTTGACTATATGAAAATGCCAACAATACAAAGTGAAATTGAACTCATTGAAACTTTTTCAAAATCAAAGGTGATTGGGGTAACCATCAATCATGAAAATATGTCGGATACAGAGATTTCTGAGGCTGTCACTACGTATGAAAAGGATCTGAAGCTTCCTGCGACGGATGTGCTTAAGCATGGCTGTGACAAATTAATAGATACATTATTTACAACTTATCCGGAGTTGGCAAGGAAAAAGAATAAAGTACTCGTAAATTGATTGGTACTGCGGCACCTGCCACATCCAGGGTTGAAGTTAACCTTGGAAAGATCGCTCATAACGCTGAGAAATTGGTTCAATTTTATGGATTAAAAGGGATCGAAATCATGGCGGTTACAAAAACTGTTTGCGGTGATCCGAATATCGCCAAAATCTTTGTAAATAAAGGGATTCATCTACTCGCAGATTCTAAAATAGAAAATATCAAGAAGATGCGTGATGCAGGCGTGAACGCACAATTTGTTTTGCTACGATCACCTGCTCTTAGTGAGCTTGATGCAGTTGTTAAAAATGCTGATATTAGTATGAATACGGAGTTAGCTGTTATTAAAGGGCTAAGTACGACAGCTGAAAAATACAATACAGTGCATGAAATTATTTTGATGGTTGAAATGGGAGATTTAAGAGAAGGAATTATGCCTGCAGACCTTGAGGGTTTTGTTCAGGAGATCCTAAAACTTTCAGGAGTTAAAATTGTTGGGATTGGTGCAAATTTCGCCTGCTTTGGAGGGGTCAAACCAAGTGAAAAAAAGATGGCAGACCTATCGAAACTAGCTGGCCTTATTGAACTAAAATTTTCTCTCCCACTTTCATATATTTCAGGGGGGAATTCGGCTAATTACAATTGGTTTACGGCTGCTGAAAATATCGGAAAAATCAATAATTTACGACTGGGTGAATCCATTTATTTGGGGCGTGAAACACTTGATCGAAAAGCAATTCCAGGTTTATTTACAGATGCTTTTACGTTCGTTTCAGAAGTGATTGAATCGAAAATAAAGCCATCTGTACCATACGGAGAAACAGGGCAGGACGCGTTTGGAAATGAACCCCAGTTTCGTGATCGTGGAATGATTCGCAGGGCTATTGTTGCATTTGGATCGCAGGACGTTCTTGTAAAGGGACTAACACCAGAGTTAGATATTGAAATTCTCGGGTCTAGCAGTGATCATACAATTATCGATGCTAAGAACGTCAATTTACAAGTAGGAGATAACGTTACTTTTTCTCTTGATTATGGTGCGCTTTTGGCCGTTATGTCTTCCAATTATATAACCAAAAAGTATACGAATGTAAAAGAATAAAAACTATCCTCACATTCGATGTGAGGATAGTTTTTTCTCTAACGTCCTTGATATATATGAATGAGGTTTTGATTACGCCCTCTGGCAAATACATCAGTACGATTTGGTCCCCAAGATACTGCAGCAGGTGCTGATGTTAAAGTACCATCAAGGTCTACCCAATTTTCCCAGCGCGAACCATTCCATGACCTTTTGTAAAGCCTTTGATTATTTCCTCGTACAAAGACATCAAGACGGTTTGGCCGGCGTGATGAGACAGTGGGATGACTCGTTAATGTACCACCAAGGCTTTCCCAATCACTCCAGTTATTTCCATCCCACCATTTGTGAATTAAATCCTGGTTTTGCCCTCTCGCAAAAACATCAATCCGATTAGGTCCCCAGGATACTGCAGCAGGTGCTGACGTTAATGAACCGCCAAGATCTTCCCAGTCCTGCCAGCTAGAGCCGTTCCATGTTTTTTTATAAAGCCTTTGATTGCTTCCGCGCACAAAGACATCAAGCTGATTTGACCGTCGTGAAGAAACGGAAGGGGCGCTTGTTAATGTACCGCCAAGGTTTTCCCAATTACTCCATTGGTTTCCGTTCCACCATATGTGGTAAAGGCTTTGGTCTGTTCCTCTCGCAAACACATCAATTCGGTTAGGCCCCCAGGATACCGCGGCAGGTGCTGATGTTAATGTACCGCCAAGGTTTTCCCAATTGCTCCACTGGTTTCCATTCCACCATTTATGGTACAGGCTATCACCAGTCCCCCTTGCAAAGACGTCAAGCCGGTTAGGTTGCCAGGATGCTACTGTGGGGGCGGAAGTTAGTGTGCCACCTAAGTTTTCCCAGCTGCTCCAGCCTTGGCCAGGCTGACCTTGACCATTCCCAAGCTGATTTAGCGTTATTTCAATAACTCTCGTCAGGACACGGTCTGCCAAATCCTGTGATACATTGAAACGTCTGAAAAACAGGTTCAGCCATGGAACTTGGTTTTTAAATTGACTGTATATTTGGCTCGCTGACTGATTTGTGTTTGCCTGATTGAGTGTATAGCCAACAGCCAGTGAAAAAATATAATCCGTTATACCCCGGTTCATTCCAGCCTGTTCTAACTGGGAATATAAGTTGTTGTGCTGTGAGCGAAGCGTCTGCATAACTTCCTGGACACTCGGCTGTTGCCGAAAATCAAAATAGGGTTGACCATAATAATCTACTGGTATAAATTGTGGTGTTTGATATTGATCTCTATACAATTTATATACCTCCTCTTTTTTAGCAGATAAGAAAGTATAACTACTTTCTTACTGCATAAGTGCAACTAAGGCAATTCGCCCATAGGCTTGGCGAATGCCAGTTTTCTAACAGAGTCAGTATATGCAACATTGGGCGAAATTGGGAATGCGTACATTTCTTGCGTAAAAAAACCGGGAAAGAGGGTTGTCTCCTTCCCGGGATTACGTTATTCGTTTAGGCCTAGTGCATCTAATCCAATTTCCGCAAGCTTAATTTGACCTTCAATTGTAGGATGAATGTCTCCTGGGATTACATATGATTGCTGACTTTGGTCAAATGCAGCATAGGCATCAGCTAACAGGATATTACCGTACCTAGCATTATAGCCAGCTGTTAAATCGGCAATATTTTTATTTATACCAGGTAAAACCAGTGAACCGATATCATGCGACGGATCATCTGCCTGAAACGGATTATACACATTAAAAATAACGATGGGAGCATCAGAAAGTGACCGAGCCTCTTTGATAATTTTACCAATATTTCCAAATACATTACTGTCGCTAATTTTTTGTTGTAATATGGCCATAAAAAGAAGCGGGTCACTACCACTCTCTGCTTGTGCAGCCTGCAATGCCTGGAGCAGGTCATTGTTTCCAATTGTTAATGTAATATAGTCAGCGTGTCTCACTGCTTGCCGGTACTTTTGATCTGATTGCATTGAAGCTAATAGTTCAGATGTTGTCCAGCCAGGTACACCAAGATTTCGCACCCGTAGATCGCCGGTATCACCCATTAAGTATGGAAAGGCATCCTTTGATGTTGTTTTGTTATGTTGATTTAAATTATATCCATATGGAATTGAGTCGCCCAAGGATACCAGGGATTCCTTAGCATTTCCGCCTTTGGCAACAGCTGGTGTTGTGAACAGTAACCCTGCAACTAAAATTAAAATCAGTAACTTAACTAATTTTTTCAAATAAAACACTCTCCCTTTTATAAACTTGTCTTTAGTATAATTCACTCCACTCGATTATTCTGTCGAAGTTTAGTGTTATGGAAAAATAATTTTTCTATTATTAGAGACTTATGAAAGTGTATTTTGCTTAAGGGAGATGATCAAAAAACAGGTTAATGCGGATCCTCGTTCCGCTAATAGGAGAAAAAGCTGTTCTAAAAGGAGTGAAACGGATCCTGGTTCCGCTAAATGGGTGAAATCAACGGTATAGTAGGTTGAAAAAGGCAAATAGCGGAATAAGGATCCGGAACCATGCTCCAAACGCGGTTTTTGTAACAAATAACGGAACGAGGATCCGCCGAACAATCGACGCGGATCCTCGTTCCGCTAATAGGAGAAAAAGCTGTTCTAAAAGGAGTGAAACGGATCCTGGTTCCGCTAAATGGCTAAAAAAAACGGTATAGTAGGTTGAAAAAGGCAAATAGCGGAATGAGGATCCGGAACCATGCTCCAAACGCGGTTTTTGTAACAGATAACGGAACGAGGATCCGCCGAACAATCGACGCGGATCCTCGTTCCGCTAATAGGAGAAAAAGCTGTTCTAAAAGGAGTGAAACGGATCCTGGTTCCGCTAAATGGCTAAAAAAAACGGTATAGTAGGTTGAAAAAGGCAAATAGCGGAACCAGGATCCGGAACCATGCTCTAAACGCGGTTTTTGTAACAAATAACGGAACGAGGATCCGCCGAACAATCGACGCGGATCCTTATTCCGCTAATAGGAGAAAAAGCTGTTCTAGAAGGGGTGAAACGGATCCTGGTTCCGCTAAATGCATAAAATCAACGGTATAGTAGGTTGAAAAAGGCAAATAGCGGAACCAGGATCCGGAACCATGCTCCAAACGCGGTTTTTGTAACAAATAACGGAACGAGGATCCGCCGAACAATCGACGTGGATCCTCATTCCGCTAAATAGTTAAAGGGCTCAAAGAAATCAAAATCTAAGAATCCCTTTAACCAATGCCAAGCCTTCTAATCGTTAACTTTTTCGTTTTGTTTCTTTTTCTTCTTATCAGAGGAAGCCTTGTTGTCATTATCCTGAATGATGCTTTCACCGTTAAACACGCCACCATCATCAATAATAATACCTTTAGTTGTTGCACTCCCTGATAATTTACCACTTGGCTGGACATGTACTTTTTCGGAAGTGTATAAATCTCCGTTTACTTCACCGGCAATGATGATGTTTTTTCCTTTAATAGTAGGTTCCACATAGCCGTCTTTTCCAATAAAAACGTCACCGGCACAATCAACCTCACCATAAATTTTTCCATCAATGCGCAGGCTTGATGGGTGTTTTATCTTTCCTTCAATTATCGTCCCTTGTCCAATTATTGTATCAACTATAGTTTGCTTTTTTTCTTTTTTCATACAGCTTTCCTTTCTCGGCATTTACTTTTTAAATAATTTCATATAAGGATAAGGATCAACGGGTTCTCCATTTTTTAAAATTTCATAATGAAGATGTGGTCCTGTGCTTCTCCCGGTGTTGCCAATAAATCCTATATTATCGCCTTTTTTAACGGTATCACCTTGCTCTGCCTTTATTTCTGAAAGATGACCATAAAGTGTTATATACGTATCAGAATGACGAACTTTAATTGCTTTACCATATCCACCGTAGTATTCAGCCATAATTACAGTCCCATCTGCACCTGCGTAAACAGGAGTTCCGATGTTTCCTCTAATATCGACTCCAGCATGTAGGGAAGATGATCTATTAAATGGATCACTGCGCAGACCAAACTCTGATGATATGCCATGAGAGCTTGATGGCCAAATTGTTGGGGTATGTTTAAGTTCATCATTTGTTTGTTCCATTTCATCAATTGTCTTTTTATACTGTTTAACGAATTCATTTTGTGTTATATCATTTTTTGAAACATTTATGTCAATTCCCCCACTAGACCCTAGACTAACAGGGAGTTCTGTCATCGATTCCCTAATCTGTGATTCCAATTGTTTTAATTCATTCATTTTAGCTTGTACTTCAGCCGTTTTTTGTTCCATGTTATTTATTTTTGCTTGTAATACGTCAACTTTATCTGTTTGAAGTGTTAAATTATCAATCAGATGGTCGTTTTTCTGTTGCTTCTGAACAGTTTCATTAAAAAAATAAAATGAAAAAATGATTGGGATAATAGCTATAATCGATAGTAGGTATATCATATTCTTTGGGAGTTGAAATCGAGTGACAACCTTATCGGCATCGTTTGATAGAATGGTAAAGGTCAGTATTTTCTTTTTTCGCTTCACAATTATTATCACTCCATTTGTACTTCTTTGTTATGTTAAGTTCACAATTTCTAGACCCTGGCTAAGTAAATATTCAATTACCTGTGGCAATGCATCAATAACAGCCTTTGATTCGTGAAGCAGGATGATTGATCCGGATGCTTTTGAGTCACGGATGTAGCTGACGATTTTTTTTGCATTATGGTGTTTCCAATCTTTAGGGTCTTTATTCCAAAGTACCATCTTACTTTTATGCTCGTTCATTAAATCTACTGTCAGTTGATTCATATCACCATAGGGTGGTCTAAATAGGTCAACTTTCTCGTTTGTTATTTCCTCAATTAGTTGTGTTGCTTCTGTTAGCTCATCCTCCTGTTGTTTATAAGAGAGCCCAGACACATGTACATGGTTCGTTGAATGTGTGCCAATAGTATAGCCGTTGGAGTGGACATAGCGCACATAGTCAGGGTGCTTTTTAACATTTTTTCCAATAAAAAAGAAGGTTCCACCAACTTGATAGTCTTTTAATATATCAACAATTTCTTTTGAAAACTTAGAAGGGCCATCATCGAAGGTTAGTGCAACGCTACCTTCTTTGATGCCGTATGTTAGTGCACTGTTAAGTTCAACTATAGGAATGCTAGGCTGATCAGAAGAGTTAATCTCTACTGAGCTGGTGACCGGTGGAGCTGCATCCATTTCTTGTGTTAATTCGCTGTCAGTCGTATCTGCACTAGTGGCTGACTTCTCATCAGAAATTGTTTTTAAGGCATGACCTGAATAACCGAACAAAACGGTAGATATAATACCAATTAAAGCAACAGCTACCCATGTCATCTTCTTATTATATTTTTTTGGTATGTAAACATCCTGTATTCTTTTTTGTTCTGGTTCATCAATCTCTGGTAGTTTATGAGATAAGAATGTTAATTCATCCACGTCAACTGTATTTTGAGTGAGTTTAAATTCATGCAATGCTTTCACAAATTCTTCTGAGCAACAGAAATAGACCCTGTCGCTTTGATCTCGATATGTTCTCGTTAAAAAACTAACGTAACACTTTCTAATGGGATCCCAAGAATTATGGAAGGATATTCTGTGTTTATATTGTTGGTCAAATACTGAAACAGATCTCAAGTTCTCTGCTGTATAATGGTCAACTTTCCATACCATTTCAATATCCTGCCCGAATGATAGCTTTATCTGCAATAATGAATGGTCAGTATCTGTTTCAATGTCTACTAGTTCAATTAGCTTTGCTTGATAGTCTGACATGGCTGCCTCCTTTTGTAATAAGAATAGGGAATTGCAACCATTTAGTTAATCAGATGAATCATTGGTGCTTTGTGTCTTTGGAGAGAACGAGAAGGACATCCGCTCGGTAAAGTCGTTAATGGTCTGCATTAATTCAGCCTTTTCATCAGTGATTTTTTCGTATTGTTCATGGTACCTCTGGTTTTCTATTTCCAGATTTCTAACTTTTTCTTCCAGTTCTTTAATTCTCATCATACTCTGGTATTGCGTGTTGGTAGATTCTTCATTTAATTTATTATATTTATTACTTTCTTTTTCCAAATCATTTGAGATTTTCTCATATTCGCTGTTGGACTTGTTTTGATATTCTTTGTAATCCTCAAGCAACTGATCATAACTCATTTGTTTATTCGTAAGGTTACCTTCGAGATCATGTATTTCTTTGTTTTTATCCTGTAGAAGCTGATCTTTTTTCATTTCGTCATGTTTGTAACGGTTAATGGTCTCATTCGCTGTATATAATTGATCTTTAAGCCCATTATTTTTATATAAAATTAATTCCCGGTCCTTTAGCATGTTTTCTAAAGAAACAATTAAATCTGAGGCTATCTTATCCTGGTTATCTTTTGAAAATAGATGTTTATCGTCAGACGTATCTACTTGAGCAGGTTCATCGTTGTTATTTACCTGCTGCTCTTCGGTTGCTACGGCAGCTTCTTGCTGTTCTGCGCCTGACTTTTCCGGTTGATTTTGGGTAGATAAGACACCTTTCAACCAGCCCATTGACTTTTTCTCCGTATCCTTGGTCACGCTATCATCTCCTATGAAAAAAGTTCGACCTTTCTTATATCGACTGTTTTCGCAGCTTCTTAAGGATTATATATTAGAAAACTTGGCTTTTCGCCAAGTCTTAATGGCGAAAGCCTTAGTTGCACTTATGCAGTAAGAAAGGATTTATACTTTCTTATCTGCCAAAAAAACAGCTCCACCTCTAAAACTGAGGCAGTAGCCGTTTTAAATTCGTTCTATTTAATTCCCAGTTGGTTGTTCAGTAACTTGCTCTGATTCCGTTTTATTAATGACAGATGTACCGACTAAGTCACCGGTGACATTTAAGGCTGTACAGCCCATGCCAACCAGAACGTCGATTGCAGTCAATAGTCCTACTGCTTCCATCGGCAATCCCAATTGTGCAAACACGGTGGCAATCATAATAATTCCTGCACCAGGGACGCCGGCTGTACCAACGGATGCTAATGTTCCGATCAATACCACTTGCAGCATGTCAGTAAAGCTTAATGGATCACCAATAATATTGGCGGCAAATGCTGCAGATACAGCTATTCGAATTGCTGCACCATCCATATTAATAGTGGCTCCTAATGGCAAGCTAAATCCATACAAACTTTTGGATAACTTCAGGTTTTTCGCAGCATCAAGTGTTAGTGGTAATGTACCCGAACTGCTTTGCGTAACAAAAGCGGTAATCATAGGTGTTCGTGCATGTGTGAAAAATCCTTTTAGGTTTATTTTTGATAAGATCATGAAAATTACATAAAAAGCAACTTGAACAATTAAGGCAATATAGAGAACAACAATCATGTTACCTAGCTCTAATAATGTATCCGCACCTTGGTTACCGACGATTTTTGCGACTATAGCGAAAATCCCGATTGGAACGTATTGGATTATGACCTTCATAATATTCAATGTAGCTTCATTTAGACCGTCAACTACTTTATATACACTTTCACCAAGTTCTGCATGGTCTTTGGATGACCTTAAGGCAGAAATAGCAATTCCAAACGTGATAGCAGTAAATATAATACCGAGAAGATTTAGATTACTAAATGCGCTTATAATATTTTCAGGTACAATGTTTAAAATAACACTTGTAACACCTGGGTTCTCCGGGACTTTAAATTCTTCACTTGTATCCAGTGTCATTCCTGTCCCAGGATCGAAAATACTTGCGACAGACATTCCAACAGTGATAGCTAACGCAGATGTTACCAGATAATAGAGGAATACCTTTCCTCCCATTCGGCCCAAATTAGCCATCCTGGTTTGATTCACACCAACGATCAACGTGAATAATACAAGTGGAACGATAACGAACTTAAGTAATCGAATTAACAAATCCCCAAAAGGAGCTAAAACAGATGCATCTTTTCCAAATAGTAAACCAACAATAATCCCCAAAATAAGTGCTATCGTAATTTTTAAAATAAGTGAGGCATCAATATAACCTCTCCATATAGCCTTCATAATACGCCCTCCTTACAAGCCAGTTTCTTTTATATCGTATAATTATTCCTATAAAAATTATCGGAATTTATTTTAACATACAGTACTAGTAATGTACTGTCAAAGTCAATGCTTAAATAAGGACGGGCCTAAATAAATGAGGATCAGAGAAGATACAAACTTCTTCTTTGATCCCCAATACATATCGTTATTTTTGAATAAACATCTGTGACCAGTAATTGCCGCTTTCTGTGTAACCTACTCCAATATGTGTGAAGTTTCCATTCAAAATATTTTCCCGATGTCCTTGACTGTTCATCCAGGCATCGACAACCTGCTGAGGTGATTTTTGACCCCGAGCGATATTTTCACCAGCTGATTGGTAGGAAACACCAGCATTTTTCATCATATCGAATGGTGACCCATGTGTTGGACTAGTATGTGAAAAATAACCATTGGATTGCATATCCACAGCTTTGTTTCTGGCTACGTTGCTTAGTTTTTTGTGGGCCTTTAATGGGGAAAGTCCTTGATTGCTTCTTTCTTGATTTGTTAACTTGATAACAGTTGACGTATATTCGTTTTGTCCTTTTTGTGGCTGTGTTTGGTTTGCTTCATCTTGAGTCTGCTGATCTTGCTGCATCTGACCTTGTTGTCCTTGATCTTGCTGTTGTTGTTGCTGTTGCTGATCTCGCTGACCTTGATTCCCTTGTTGTCCTTGTTGATCCTGATTCTGCTGATCTTGTCTAAATTGACCCAAATCCTGTCGATCTAATCCCTGTCGGCTCTGTTCACGCTGATTCCAATTTTTATCGTCTTCTCCTAAGCCAAACATATCGACATTGAAATTGCCCTGATTCTGTTGGTTTTCAATTTGGTCGGTCTGAAGATCCCCGCTGGATTGATCAGTCTTGGTGAATGAGATAGCGTCTTCTTCACTCGGATCGTTTTTTGAAGCATCTTCATTATCATTAGTATTGTTATTACATGCAACCAATAATAAGAAGAGTAAACTTATTAAGGCTACAAGTATTTTGTTAAATTTCATGTCATTAGCCTCCTTTGCTCATTGTCTTTAGTAATTTGTGCTTTTCTGAAAAAAATATATATGGAAAATTAAAGCAGAAGGAGAGATTTTGCTGTTTAGTTGCGTTTGTTGGGCAGTTTATCAGCTGGGTCGCCTTGACCTTGTTGTTTCTTATTTTGTTTATCCTTTTTCTTGGCAGTTAAGAAAGTATAAATACTTTCTTACTGCATAAGTGCAACTAAGGCTTATCTATATTAAGGCTTGGCGATAAGCAAAGTTTTCTAAGTTTCGTTAAATTTCCTCACAAACTCATGTGTGTCATCCATTATTTATCCTCCTAACTTTTCGTTGAGTTGAGCAAGCTGGGCGTTAAATTCATATTCTGTGTCATCCAAAGCGAAAACCCGGGCTGTATCACTTTGGTCACTTACATGCTGAATGTAGACTTGTTTCCCGTTATAGGTAACGTTTTTCATATCTGCTGATTGTGCTATTTCTTCGGCTCGTTGTCTGTTCATTGTTAACTAACTCCTTTCTTATGGACCTTCTTCAAATAGTCCTTGTAAATCAACTTGTTGTTCATGATCCATCTCATCAAGCGGGAAAATAGTTGCTGTTTCGCTGTCTTCGTTTAGTCCTTGTATATAGACTGGTATTCCATGGTATTTTACGTTTATCATTGCAAGTGAATCAATAATCTCCTGTGCCCGATTCCTGTCCATGATTGTTCTCCTTTCTGAATTGCATAACCTTATTTTTTACTTTGGGAAAGGGAATATACGAGGATGAAATAACCATTTTTAAGTTTGTGTTTGTCGTTGTTTTGCCGTAAAATTTAATCTGAATTTAAAATAGATTCGGCGCTTGGACATGGAGGTGCAACTTTGTTAGGCAAATTTTTTCAAAGATTTTATTATGGCTGGTTTATTGTTTTTATTGGTGGGCTGGGAATTTTCTTTTCAGGACCTGGTCAAACATATTCCATCTCATTATTTATTGACCAGTACATTAATGATTTTGGCTGGTCTCGAACGGAGGTTTCCGGCTTATATTCATCGGCCACACTTGTCGCTGGATTGACTATGATGTTTGTTGGACGGTTTATTGATCGATTTGGGCAGCGGTTCATGATGGTAACGGTAGGTATAGTCTTTGCACTGGCTTGTTTTTTCAACAGTGCTGTTACAAACATGTTTATGCTTGCGATTGGTTTCTTTTTAGTTCGTTTATTGGGTCAAGGCACCATGTCGCTGATACCCAATACCCTTGTGGCTCAATGGTTTGTTAAAAAAAGAGGTCGAGCATTCAGTTTTATGACGATGGGCAGTTTCATCAGTGCAATGCTGCTGCCAATTATTAATTCTTGGATGATTCAGACATGGGATTGGCAGTTTGCATGGAGATTCTGGGGTGTGGCGTTACTTGTCATATTTGTTCCATTTGCTCTATTTGGGGTTCGCAATCGCCCAGAAGAGATGGGACTGGAGCCAGACGCAACAAAGAAAGATGAGGACGAGAGTGAGAACTCAGAACCAGTTATCGGAACAACACTACCTGAATCGGAAGAGGATTGGACATTAAAAGAAGCAATGCGTACTTGGGCATTTTGGGGGATTCTGATTAGTGTAAGTATCCCTTCCATGATCAATACAGGTATTACCTTTCATATTATTTCCATCTTTGATTCCAATGGGCTTTCACCAGGTATTGCTGCAATGGTGTTAAGTTTAATGGCTATTGTTGGCCTTCCAATGTCAATGGTGTCAGGATTTATCACCGAAAAAATACAGACGAATTATTTGTTAGCAAGTGTCTTTGTAATTGAAATGATTTTTTTGTTATTAATTCTGATCACAAATAATCTGCTAATGGCTATTTTATTTGGAACGATTTGGGGTATCGCAAACGGGATTGAGCGAATCGGAATGAATGTTGTCTGGCCGGACTTTTTTGGCAGGAAATATATCGGCAGCATAAACGGTGTTGGGATGACAATGGTTGTACTTGGATCGTCTTTAGGACCGCTGCCGTTTGGGGCAGGCTTTGATTTGTTTCATAACTATACACCTGTTTTGCTTGCTTCATTGACCTTCCCGTTAATTGGGCTAATCTGTGCAATAACAGCAAGAAAGCCTCAGAAAGACAAGTTAAAAGCGACGTAAAAAGTAGCGTTATGTTAAAATAAGTGTATAAAATATAATTAAGCGGTGAATATGATGTTAAAGGATACTGGAGAACGCGTTATTCCCGAAAAGATGAAAATCACCAACGAGTTATTGATTGAACATATGGCAAGATATCATTTTGCCAGTGATTTTGTTCATGGACGCGTCTTGGACTTTGCAAGTGGCACTGGTTATGGAACTCATATAATCGCAAAAAAGTGTAAGGATAAGGTAAATGAAGTTGTGGGAGTCGATATTGACCCGGAATCTGTGAAATACGCACGAGCTACTTTTTACCATCCATTATCCACTTTTATAGAATGTGATGTGACAGATCCAGCAGTACCAGACAAATTGGGGCAATTCGACTGTATTCTCAGCTTTGAAACAATTGAACATGTAGAGGAAGAAAGCCAATTTCTAGCTAACATTTACCAAATGCTCAAGCCAGGGGGCACGCTTATCTTATCAACTCCTTTTGGCGAAGGGCGTGGAGTTCCATGTGGTTCACCATTTCATGTCCATCAGTTAAGGGTAGATGAATTTAGAAACTTATTTCCCAAATATACAGCTAAGGAATTCTATTTTCAAAAAAGTGCGTTAATCAAGCCGGCAGACTTTAACACAACAGAAAAATTGCCGCTTGGATTGGTTATTTGCAAAAAATAAAAAGCCTACCTTTAGTTTTCTAAAGGTAGGCTTACATAATGTTTATTTAGAGATCTTTACTTTACCAACAGTACCATCGTCACTTTGACCAGTTACACGGAATTTCAATCCGTATTCCGGAACATTACGTCCAGCATCTACAAGACCAGGATTGCTCCAGTCTGCACTGTCATCGAATAATGGTGTGCGTTTTGTGTAGTTGTCTTTTAGCGTGTATAGCCCAGGATAGTCAAGGAACATTTTATCAGTCTTGTCTAAATTGAATGCTGCATCATGAACCTGATAACGTGTTGAGGCAACAGTTTTATCACTCCAACTCAAGGCGTGTTGATCCGCATCAACTACACCAAGGAATCCTTCACCAGGGTGTGCCCCTGTCCAGTTGTTGTTGTATGACTCATCGACATACCAAACAACCAAACCTTGATCAAAGCTCATTAAGCTAGCACCACGTCGAATGTGTGCAAGTCCTTCGTCAACACCATTGTGTGATCTCCATTCCAGCAAGTAATATTGATTCGTTGTATACGTACCATCATGCTTCTCAAAGCCGTCTAACGTAAATGAAGGATCTGCTTCTGCACCATCAAAGAAGACTTCATTACCATCTGCAGTCACTGTTACATTGTCTGTAAAGAACCCAGTCATGTTAGTAGCCCAGTCAGACATAGAACGGAACTGTAATTGAATTTCCTGACCAGCATATTTGCTTAAGTCAATTGATTCATGGATCCATCCGTCACTAGAACCAGTGTAACCAGGAAGGTTCTCTTTAATTGCTGGGTATCCATCTGGATCTATTGTTGAACTTGTGTTTTCACTTGATAATGATTCCCAGGTTTCTCCATCTGTTGAAACTTGAACCATTGCATAATCCCAATCTGTCTCGATATCATACCATGTATCAAAATCAAGTGTAGCGTCTGTTGCTCCAGTTAAGTCCACAGTTGTTACCATTTTGTGGTCAACTTCATCACCTCGGCCGCCATAGTACTCAAAGTCGCCAGTTTTAGGTGTATTTAATTTATTTAGTTTGTCTGGTAAATCAACACGAACTGTGTCATTATTTTTGCCCTTTGTTACAGCTTCATCGAGTAGGACAGATGTACCTTCATTTGTTACTTCTGATCCGTCAAGTGTTGTTCCACTTAACCAATTACCACCATGTAAGGTTTGCAGCATTTGTCTGGAAAATGGACTGATTCCAGGAGGCTCTGTTCCAGGAATATCCCCTGCCCAGCTTCCACCAGCCATAAGTGACCAGTAAGAAACAGCTTCACCTGCACCACTGTATATAGTATCATATTCATCAGGAAGTCCTAGGTCATGGCCGTATTCGTGAGCGAAAACACCAGCTGCTCCGTCTTCTGGTTCAATGGTGTAATCATCAGCACCTAATATACCACCAAATCGATCGCTGTCAGATGAAGCACCAGGGACTGCAACTAGACCAAGGGATGAACGATGAGACCAGATTGCATCCTCGCCTAGTGATCCACCACCTGCTTCTTCACCCACACCAGCATGGATAACCATTAAATGGTCAATAATTCCATCTGGCTCAGCCTTAACACCATCACCATCATAATCATCACGATCCCAAACATCGTATTCGCTTAAATCGATACTGTCGTCTGCTCCAGCTTGCGTAAGTGCCTCATACACTAATTGAGCTGCAGAACCATCTGTATTGTTTCCATAATAAGCTGCTGGATGTTCAGCTGTATACCATCCAGCTACAGTGCCATCAACAGTGTAACTTCCGCCAGATTGTGCTTCATAGTATTGTTTCATGGAGACTAGATTTTCCCCATTTGGTCCTTCATAGCCATCTTCTCCAAAGATCATGTCTTGGAAATGTTCATTTGGATAATTTTCATACCACATATCCGTTTCTTCTGGTGTAATGGAGCTTTTCTCGTAGTCAGGGAAGTCGATAGCGAGTACTAAGACCTTGTCTTCACGAACTTCACCGTTATAGCCTTCTTCCTCAACTGAGTCTACTTTGTTTTTCTTAGCTTGTCCTAATTTATTTCCCTTCCCGTTTGTAAGCGAATTGTTGTTTTTGTTTTGTGGGTTATTAATTTTCGCATCGAGATCATTTGGTAGTTTATTATTTGCTTTACCGGCACTGTTAGCTTTCGCTTGTAAATATTTTTTCAAAGCCTTTTGAGCTTCAGCAGGTGAAGCATCTTTCGCCAGGGTACCGTTCTTCTTAAGCATTTCTATTAATTTCTCATCATTAGCTATTCCAGCATCAAAGGTTGTTTCTTGTGATGCCAGTTTAGTAGATAGTTCAGAGCCATAATTTACTGTTGATACTGTTCCAGCACTTACTGTACCAAAACCAAAACCCAACGATAATGCTAATGTTGTTGTAAGTATTAATCCCTTTTTCTTAATCATGAAACGCCTCCTAAAGTATTGTTTGTTTTTCTGCTAATCTATTATGACGTATAAAGAAGTCCCCCCTTACTGTAAAAAATAGTAAAATAATCATAGAACATTTTAATGATATAGTTATAATTGAAAATTGTAAATATTAAAACCACGTTACGACAAAAGAAGTGATAATATGTATGAATTCACCCCGGAATTTTAACTTTTTGTACTGTGAATCGACAAGGTAGGAACAGGTTGATTTAGGATATTTTCCAAGAAGAAACGATTTATACTTTTTACCTCTCTAACTTGATTTGGCGGACACAGGAGACGTTATTTCAGTAGAAAAGTGATCTTCTCGAGGTTATAAGGACACAGAAGCCGTTATTTTACATCTATCATGGTTGTTTGGGGGCATTTTTGCCAAATAAGATCCTTGGTGTCCGCTAACCTCGAATTTGCAACATGAAAATCATGATGGTGGTTTCCTATCTACATAAAAAAACCTACCCTTAGTAGAACTAAAGGTAGGCCTAAATAGTGTTTATTTAGAAATTAATACTTTACCAACAGTACCATCGTTACTTTGACCAGTTACACGGAATTTCAATCCGTATTCCGGAACATTACGTCCAGCGTCTACAAGACCAGGATTGCTCCAGTCTGCACTGTCATCGAATAATGGTGTGCGTTTTGTGTAATTATCCGTCATCGTAACACCTAATAGGTCAGTGTAATCTAAGAACATTTTACTGCTTTTATCAAGGCTGAATGCCGCATCATTTAATTGATAACGGGTAGATCCAACTGCCCCATCACTCCAGTAACTGGCATGTTGGTCTGCGTCAACAACACCTAGGAAGCCATCACCAGGGTGAACACCAGTCCAGTTGTTATCGTATGATTCATCTACATACCATACGACTAATCCTTGGTCATAGCTCATCAGGCTGGCACCACGGCGGATGTTTGCTAAACCTTCATCCACACCGTTATGTGATCTCCATTCAAGCAAGTAATAATGATCTGTTTTATACTTACCGTCATGCTTAACAAATCCGTTTAAATCGAATTTAGGCTCTGATTCAGCACCGTCAGAAAATACTTCACTTCCGTCTGCTGTCACGGTTACATTATCAGTAAAGAATCCATCCAAGTTTGTAGCCCAGTCTGACATGGAACGGAATTGAAGCTGTATCTCCTGTCCAGCATACTGGCTTATATCGATTGTTTCATGAACCCAACCGTCACTTGAACCAGTGTAACCAGGAAGGTTTTCTTCTATTGCAGGATATCCGCCTTCTGCTAATGTTGAAGTAGTTCGTTCACTTGATAGTGATTTCCACGTTTCGCCACCATCTGTTGAAACCTGAGCCATTGCATAATCCCAATTTTGCTCAATGTTATACCAAGCATCAAAGTCTAATGTTGCATTTGTTGCCCCTGTTAAGTCAATTGTTGTTGTCATCTTATGGTCAACTTCATTACCTTTGCCACCATAATATTCAAACTCACCTTCTGCAGGTGTGTTCAATACATTCAATTTTTTGGGCAGGTCGACGCGAACTGCATCATTGTTGGTACCTTTTGTTACAGCCTCATCTAGAAGGGCAGTAGTACCTTCAGATGTGACTTTATCCGAATGAATTGTAGATCCGCTTAACCAGTTGCCACCATGATTGGCTTGCAGCATTTCTTTTGCGAATGGACTCATTCCAGGAGGTTCTGTTCCAGGTACATCACCAGCCCAGCTACCGCTTGCCATAAGTGACCAGTATGCTACAGCTTCCCCAGCACCACTGTAAACAGTGTCATACTCATCAGGTAGACCTAAATCATGTCCATATTCATGGGCAAATACCCCAGCAGCGCCATCTTCAGGTTCGATTGTGTAATCATAAGCAGCTAGTAACCCACCAAAACGATCACTGTCAGATGATGCGCCAGGAACTGCAATTAATCCGCCAAGGTTCCAACGGTGAGACCAGATTGCGTCGCCACCAAGTGAACCGCCACCAGCTTCTTCACCAACACCAGCATGGATAACCATCAGATGGTCAATAATACCGTCTGACTCAGCTCTTACACCATCACCGTCATAATCGTCACGATCCCAAACATCGTATTCACTTAAATCAATGCTTGGATCTGCACCGGCTTTTGAGAGTGCTTCATAAACCAATTCACGTGGACGAGCATCACTGCCATCAGGAGCAGGAACATTTCCGCCATAGTAGGCAGCAGGATGTTCAGCTGTATACCAGCCAGCTACATTACCTTCTACAGTGTAGCTTCCGCCTGATTGTTGTTCATAATATTGTTTCATAGAAGTGAAGTTTTCCCCGTTAGGGCCTTCATACCCATTATCACCAAAGATCATGTCCTGGAAATGCTGTGTTGGGTAATTCTCATACCACATATCCGTTTCCCCTGGTGTAATGGAACTCTTTTCGTAATCAGGGAAGTCAATTGAAAGTACTAGAACTTTGTCTTTACGAACTTCTCCGTTATAGCTTTCCTCTTCGACAGAATCGACCTCACCCTGTTTAGCTTGTCCTAATTTGTTACCATTTCCACTTGTAAGAGGATTGCTTTTATTATTCTCTGATTCTTTCATTTTGCCATTCAGACCAGCTGGTAGTTCATCTTTCGTGCTATTAGCACTATTTGCTTTATTCTCTAAGTATTTTTGTAATGCCTTTTGAGCTTCCGCTGCTGATGCATCTTTAGCAATGGTTCCATTTTCTTTCAGCATCTTGATTAACTTCTCATCATTAGCCATACCCGGATCAAAGGATGATCCCTGTGCTGATTGTATTTTAGTAGATAGATTAGATCCGATTTCATTTGTAGTTGTAGAGTCAGCACTAACTGTTCCAAGACCTAGTGAAAGTGCTAACGTTGTTGAGAGAATTAGTCCCTTTTTCTTCATACGTTGAAAAAGCCTCCTAAGTAAATTTTCTATTAATCTATTATTTAAGGCCTCCTTCCAAAATTGCTAAAATAGTAAAAAAATTGTAACACCAATTTAATAATATATTCATAATTGAATATTGTAAATATTATAAACAGATTATGACAAATAAAAGGTGAAAAGACCTAGTATAAATATAGGTAATAAGAATTAATTTTTCATAATGGAATAAGCAGAAAGTCTCTTCGCTAAATATTGACTTTTCAAAAATTTTAAAATAATGTTAAAGATAACATAATGTCGAGAGGAGATATAGTAGTGGAATATGATGTAATAGTAGTTGGAGCTGGCCTCGCTGGTTTGGTAGCTACTGCAGAGATGGCAGACGCTGGCAAAAAAGTGCTGTTGCTTGACCAGGAGCCTGAAGCTTCGTTTGGAGGGCAGGCCTGGTGGTCGTTTGGTGGTTTGTTTTTAGTAGATTCGCCAGAACAGCGCCGAATAGGAGTGATTGATTCCAAAGAACTTGCCTGGCAGGACTGGCTTGGAACTGCAGGGTTCGATCGAGAAGATGATGAAGACTATTGGGGACGAAAATGGTCTGAAGCATATATGGAATTCGCTGCTGGCGAAAAGCGTGCATGGCTTCGTGAAATGGGTGTGAAGTTCTTTCCGGTAGTTGGCTGGGCTGAACGTGGTGGATATGATGCTGAAGGGCATGGTAATTCGGTGCCGCGCTTTCATATTGTGTGGGGAACAGGTCCTGGAATTGTTGCTCCTTTTGAACGACGTGTTCGCGAGCACAAGAAAAATGGCCTAGTCGCGTACATGCCACGTCATCGAGTGGATAGTCTTGTTACGAGTAATGGGGTAATAATCGGTGCAGGAGGTGCTGTTCTTGCTCCAAGTTCTGCTGGACGAGGCGAGGAAAGTAATCGTGACGTCATAGATGATTTTGAGTATAACGCCAAGGCTGTGATGGTGACCAGTGGTGGAATAGGCGCCAACTTTGATCTGGTCCGGAAAAATTGGCCTGATCGGCTAGGCAAACCACCTGAAAATATGATATCTGGTGTACCAGCACATGCAAGACTTACCGTTCCTTGGAAAAGAAAAGCCCTTTTCCTGCGTGCGATGTAGATTCGGGGTAGCTTCCCTTGTGCTCATGTATTAAAAGCATACATTCCGCTACTCAAAGCTACGCTGCCTCGAACTACTCGGTCATTTTCATCCACCTTTTTGAAACACTTCCTTATATAGTAACTGTATATATTATTCTAGCTTGCCTTCAAATACTCCTCTTTTTCCTGGTAAAGCCTACAAAGCAAAATACCACTTTATTGTTGAAGCTATAATTGAATAGACTTAGTGGTCCCGAATCAATTTTGTTGATTTTCCGGATCCTCATTCCGCTATTTGTACATTACATCCACATTTTTCATTGTTTTTGGGTAAATAACGGAACGAGGATTCATTGCATCCCCTTTAGGACGGCTTTTCCATCAAATAACGGAACGAGGATCGCACCTTAGATTTGCCGGATCCTCATTCCGCTATTTCCGATAAATCGGCTGTTTGGAGCACGTTATGTAATCGTCATTCCGCTATTTGTACATTACATCCACATTTTTCATTGTTTTTGGGTAAATAACGGAACGAGGATTCATTGCATCCCCTTTAGGACGGCTATTCCATCAAATAACGGAACGAGGATCCGCACCGTAGATTTGCCGGATCCTCATTCCGCTATTTCCGATAAATCGGCTGTTTGGAACACGTTATGTAATCCTCTTTCCGCTATTTGTACATTACACCCGCATTTTTCATTGTTTTTGGGTAAATAACGGAATGAGGATTCATTGCATCCTCTTTAGGACGGCTTTTTCACCAAATAACGGAACGAGGATCCGCACCGTACGTAGATTTGCCGGATCCTCATTCCGCTAATTGATTTGTACTCCTCACAAATGCATGAGCCATTAGTGTTCACTTTCCAATTCTGCCAGTTGATTCATGATTTGCTCAACTACCTGATCAGCAACCTCAGGGGAAATAATATCCTCTTTAGCCAGTCGTTCAACAGCTTCGTGCTGTGCGTATAGGGAATGGCGTTCAAGTGTATTGATCTGTTTCTCTCGTAATTCAGGTTGATTCTGGATGAGTTGTTCAATTTTGCTCTGTACAGAATCAAGATTTTCCTGGTATTCATCGATAATTTCATTTGTAACAGTATCGGTTATCCGCAAGTTCTTTTTAACCCTTTTTATTTCCTCAATTCCTTTTTCATACCGGTATGCCTGTGCCAGTAATTTTTCATACTCATCGTAGCCGTCATCCTTTTTGTCAACGCCAAGCCAGGCAAGCAATGGCTGTATCGTAAGCCCCTGAAGGACAAGTGAAAATAACACCACACTAAAGGCTAATATTAAAATCTCCTCACGCCCTTCAAAGTCTCTTGGCAAGCTGAGAACAAGCGCAATTGATAAGGAACCTTTTAATCCTCCCCACGTCAACGTGTGTTTCCAGGTTAGTGGGACAGTTTTTGTGAAAAATAAGCCCGCGTAAACAGCGACAGTTCTTCCAGCAAGGACAATTACAATAGCGAGGAAGATTAGTCCCCACATATTTGTTACATCAATTATGGTGATTTCGAGTCCAACCATTAAAAACACAAGGGAGTTTGCAAGCAATGTTACAACATCCCAGAAGTTATTGATATTCAATTTTGTCGTGGGGCTCATCCCAATTTTTGCTCCGTAATTTCCTAAAATCAGTGCAGCAACAACAACTGCAATTACCCCTGATGCATGAATGGTCTCCGCCAGTAAAAAGACTCCGTAAAAGAGAACAATACTGAAGATAATCTCCAAAGGATAATCGTCAAAGTACCTCGTAATTCTTGATATAATGTAGCCTGCAGCCCCACCAATGATTACGCCTAGGGCAACAACTTTTACAAATTCCCAAGCACCTAAACCGACACCTTCAATCCCCATACCAGCATAGGTAACTAGTGAAAAAGCGGAAATGTTGAATAGCACAACAGCTAATCCATCATTAAATAAACTTTCTCCTTCTATAATAGTAGAAAGTCGTTTATTTACACCGAGGTTTTTAAATATTGATAACACACTGACGGGGTCCGTAGCGCTCATCACAGCCGCGAACACGAAGGCTGCTGGGATGGAAAACTGCAACAGCCACATGGAGGAAAAGCCGATAACAATAAAAGATAAAAAAGTCCCCCCAAAAGCAAGCATAATAATCGGTCTTTTATTATCGTACAGGTGGGAAAACGGAATTTTTAAAGCTGCTTCCCCCAGTAAAGCAGGCAGGAATAGCGTTATAACGGCAAAATTAAAAACCTCACCTTCCGTTATGAATCCCTTTAGAGGCTCAAGGACAGGGATGTTAACCAGACCGATAATTGCCCCGATAATAACAAGCGCAATCGGATACGGTTTATTAAATTTCATGGCAATAGCGGTAATCCCCGCTGCAATCATCACCAGTATAAGAGCAAGTGAAAATATATGGTGTAAATCCAATTCCTCCACTATGCTGTTCCTCCTTTATCGAACACTTTTTCATATCATATCATTCATTTTTACCAAAATCATGAAATTTACCATGAGATGTTTGGAAAAAGGCATAAAAAGAGCCGATTTTGGAGAAAATCGACTGCTAAAATATGTTTGGGAATCCCTTTAGAAATATGGGGAAATTTGTCCCTTTAGAGCTCACCGCTGTACCATTTGAAATAACCTAGATACCATGAAATGTACGCAACTGATAGTAAGGTGATAACCATAAAAATCAGAAAGATCCAATCCTTTGCTGAGGTGGAAAACAGCCGATAAAAGGTTCTGTTTTTATCCCCTGTAAAGCCTTTTGATTCCATTGCCATGGCAGTACGTTCGGCTTTCCTGATAGCGCTGGCCAGCAGTGGTATGGAGAATTTTTTGTATTGATTCCATTTTCCTCTAATCGTTTTTGCCTGATCAAATCCGCGCACTCGATGAGCCGAATGGATAATAACCAATTCGTCTTTCATCATTGGTAAAAACCGATACCCTGCCAACACGCCATAGGCAATTTTGGGTGGCAGTTTTAATTGCTGGATAAGGCTTAATATAAAATCGACGATGTTTGTTGTGAAAATAAATAATAATGATAATGAAGCAACACTCAGAACACGTAATGAAAGTGCGAGTGCTGTCATAAAGGATTCTTCTGGAAAATCCATTCCAAGTATTCTTATTATTTTATCTGGGTTTTTAGGTGTATCTGCAAAAACAATTGTTGTCCATAGCATTCCAAACGCAATAATAGAAAAGGGGAGAAAATATAGGCAATACTTTTTCCAGTTTATTTCTCCTCCAATGAATGTTATTGCAATAGTGAAGACCATAAATAAAGACGGAGTAATTGGATCAAATACTAACGCCAATAGAATTACCAGTATAATAATCGTGATTGCTTTTATACTTGGGTTAAGATGGTGTAGAAACATAATTGCTAGCTTCCTTTTCATAAATTTGCTGGAGCTGAACCTGAATTGGTCTTTCAAGCTGCCATTCTTGTAATGTCGATATCGGCTGTTTCCACAATTCATCTGGGTGACAGTCAGCAACAATCGCTCCTTGATCCAAAACAATTACCCGTTCCGCATAATGGTGCACAAGCTCCATATCATGCGTAATCATTACAATGGTAGTTCCTTGCCTATGCCGCTTGTTAAGCAGATTCATTAACTCTTCGGTTGAATGTGCATCCTGTCCAAAGGTTGGTTCATCTAACAGGAGCATGCGCTGGTCATCGATAATCATGGTTGCTACGCTTAGACGCCGTTTTTGTCCCTGGCTTAGGGTATATGGATGTTCGTTCTCAAGATTCGATAATCCACATGTCGTAAGGATAGATGTTACTTTTCCATGAATTTCTTTATCGTCCAAACCTTTCATTTTCAGACTGAATGCTACTTCATCAAACACAGCGTTCGTCACAAATTGATGTTCTGGATTTTGAAATACATAGCCTATTTCATCACGTAAATATGCTTCTTTCCAGTTTTCCAATGCTCTTCCGCTAACTTGAATGTTTCCTGTTGAAGGTTTCTGGATACCCGCCAAGATTCTGGAAAGGGACGTCTTGCCACTTCCGTTTGCACCTGCAATTGCAACAAACTCACCTGTATAAAAATTTAATGAAATATCCTGAATGATTTCCTGCTTTTTTTTCAACAAGGATAGATGCTCGGCTTTTAAAAAAACATCTGGGGTTTCTTTAATAGATGATGTTAATTGGCACCCCCAATTTATCGACCGCCATTGATCGATCTGATTGGCAAATTCATTGATGGTTAGCGGGATAAAATTGCCTGGATTACTTCCCTGATTCAGCACATATTGTGTAACCTTTGGCAGCCAGATTCCTTGATCATTCATTGTTGGTAAAATTTCTTTAATCCCAGTCCGCAGTGAGCCATCATAGAAAACCTCTCCAGATCTGTTAAGTAAAAGACTGCGGTCGAACAAATCCATCCACCCATCAAGTTGGTGTTCAATGACTATAATCGCAAATTCGTTTTGCAGCTTAAGGGTTTGAATAGTTTCTATTAATTCCCTTGTTGCAACCGGATCCAAATTAGCTGTAGGTTCATCTAAAATAAGTAATTCAGGTTCCATTACCAGAATGCAAGCTAAGGCCAGTTTTTGCTTTTGTCCCCCAGAAAGGGAAGCGATAGTTGACTTCTTATAGGTTGCCAAATTAACAAGCGACAATGCCCTGTCTATCTTGTCCTCCATCTGGTGATGAGGAACGTGGATATTTTCCAGGCCAAATGCAATTTCATCTTCAACAGTAAGCATACAGAACTGTGTTTCTGGGTCTTGAAATACAACACCTACATGGCGACTAAGCTCACCAGGTTTATAGTCTGCCGTATTCTTACCATTGATAAAAATATTTCCAGTCATTGTTCCATCCAGTTCGCGCGGGTATAAACCGTTTAAACAAAATGTTAACGTACTTTTTCCACATCCGCTTGGACCTAACAATAGAAGTGTTTCGCTTTTGTTTAATTCGAAGCTGACATTTGATAAGGTGTCTTGATCCAAATGCGTTTCAAAACGTAAGGACAGCTGCTCAACACTTAGTAAGCTATTGCTCATACTGCTCGTTTCTTTCGATGTTCTTTGCCCAAAGCATAACTGGATAAGACACCTGTTTGTGCTAAACTATCGCTCAATGCTTTTCCAAGTAACCCAGCGATTAGCGCTCCGCTTATGATTCGTGCAACAAACATGCCTGTAACATAAGGTGTGGAGAGTGCTGCGAACCCGCTTATGAAGTAGCCATATACAAAACTAAAAATAGCTGCACCAGCACCTGAAGCCATTAGCACCCATGTCGAATAATTCTTCCAGCGTGTCATCGCAAATGCCGACTCTGCTCCTAGCCCTTGAATCATCCCGGATATAATTAACATTGGACCAACTGCACTACCGAGTAAAACTTCGACCATAGCTGCAATCGTTTCAGACATAAAGGCAGCTCCCGGTTTACGAATAATGTAGGCTGCAATAATTGAAACAATAAACCAGATTCCAAATATCAGATCATATCCAATTGGTCCGAAAAAGCCAACAAGTACCTTTCCAACCGGGAGAAAAGCTAGATAGACAACCCCGAATACAACAGCAAGTGCGGACATGACGACTATTTCCTTGAAGCGCCAATTACTCATCCTTGTCTCCTCCTTTGTGGGATGGGCTATTAGCTGATACAGATACTGTCATTACGGTATGACTCGACCCTCCATCAACCGTTGCATTAAAAACTTGTTCCAATCCATCGAATATTTTAATAGATTCACCATCAAGTCTAGTGGCATAATGCGCATGCGAAACATCAACATGTTCTTTCATCGCTTCAATTTGTTCCATAATTACATCCATATAGTTCCCGCCACCAAGTGGGTATAAAGAAAACTTAGCCGCAACGGATTGTTTAATGTCTTTCACCTGTACGTGATTTACGGTAACATCATCTTCTGCCAAATAAACATCTCCTGCTGAGTCACCTGGGCAACCCAGTGAATAGGTCCCTTCGAATGCAACGTGCTCACCGGTTCTCGCTGCATGAATAAAAATAGCCTTTGTTACGTCAAAAACATGGGGTAACCTTCCTCTAACTGTTGTTGTCACATCGTCTGTCTCCATCCAAACTTTTGAGGTGTCCACATTTTTGAGTGCCGTTGTAATAACCTCGATAAAATTGTCGCTCATTGGATGAATCGAAAAGCTGCAACCTGCAATACCTGAAGTTGAACAATGCTGATTTGTCATACAAAATTCCTCCTTGTTGTTTGTAGTTAAAATATAAACAAAAAACTGCATCCCCGTGGAATGCAGTCTGTTAGTATGTATTGTCAAAATAAAATATACACGCTTCGACCACACTTCCCCACGCTAGTATTACCTAGTTCGGGTGCAAAGGGTCAGAACAAAACAGTTCTTCTCAGCTGAATTTAACAGCTCCCCTAGTGAAAGGTTGATATGCAGTTTTTCTATCTTTATCTTAACTAGGATCTGTTTAATTGTAAAGAGGGAGAGTGATGCTTGATTGTTTCTTCTAATAGAATAAAAAAAGAGCCAACTGTGAAAGTCGACTCTAGAGGTTCATGGACTTAACTTTATAGTATCTCCTTCTGTAATGTGATTCTTCACTATCGTACCAACAGGCAACTCAAGTGCTGAATCAGCATTCGGTACTGGCGGGACTACTTTCCATGGTTTTAAATTCGGGATTGTTCTCACTACGTTATTTGAATGATCAAGAAATACTACATCAATGGGAAACCGCATGAAAAACATGTGAACGGATTTACACCGTGTAATTAAAAGACCTTCATTCGTAAAAGGCTTCTTATGAAACAAAAGTCCTTTTAATCTTGCCCAATAACTATCAGCTATCTTTATCTCAAACGGTAAACTGATTTCCAAAGCTTCCACTCCTCTTATTTCCTTTTGTTCATTATAGTGATTTAATTGTTCTTTATATAGTTCAAACGGACTGATTTGAAGGTTTGCAAACCCCGTTAAAATAGTTTTTCCAATGATGCTGTTTATCTTTCCAGCAATGTTCGTTGTATTGTTAGGCCCGTTAATTATTTATATGTTAGATATGCTGTAGGAATATCATGAGGAATCAACAGAAGAACACGTGGAATCAACAGAACAGCACCCGGAACCAGCCAAACCCTAATTGGATGAGAATTTGTGTAGAACCTGCGGAAAATAAACAGATTCCCATCCAATCAACACAACACCTAACGTCGATTAAGAAAGTGCACCAAGTTGCCCATCAGCTCAAATTCGGTTATAAAATATCTTCCGGATGTTCAATTTTATTATATATTTTTTCGATAAATGTTGAATTATATGTATCATACCAGGATTCAGGAAGTTCTAATTCAATTAATAAAGAAATAAAAGTTTCTACTAAATTTCCATCAAACTGTGTCCATGAACATCTTTTTAATTCTTGAAAAGCTTCATGGTAGGACATTTTAGCTGATTTATAATTCCGTAAATCATAGGTCATTGTATCAAAAGAATCACATACTCGAATAATCCGTCCCTGTACAGAAATTTCCTCACCTACTAAACGGCGTGGATATCCAGTGCCATCCCAGTTTTCATGATGATCTCTGACAAACTCCGCTGTACGTGTCTTCCCAAGTTCCTTCCGAACAATAACGTTCCCAATATGACAATGACTTTCTACTACTGTTTTTTCAATCGTATTGAGCTTGCCGGGTTTTAACAATATTTCTTTGGCAACTCCGATTTTACCGATATCATGCAGGAAAGCCCCGACTCTTAAATCATCATCATAAACGCCAATTTTTTTGGCCAGCATCGATGATAAATACATCACACGCATAGAGTGGTGCCTGAATATTTGCAGTACTTCATTGTCCTGAGCTATATTTTCAAAAAGTGATTCTGGAGTACGCTTCATAAAATCCGCCTTTGCAGTAAATATAGTATAGCTAATATTCAATTAATTGTAGTAATACTTAGAAAATATTATATATGAAATCAATAAAAAGCGGTACTAGGAATTTTTACCTAATACCGGTTATTCATGTTTTAATGTATGACCATTATGAGAATTCCCTTATTGCATCGGCATCCAACCGACCTTCCACACATCTAGTTCTTTATTTTTAATTAATCTGAACATTGGATTGTCAGTGAGTCCATCAAATTCAAAACTAATTATCACCTCTTCATCCGATAGATATATTTCCTCAAAGGTTTTCACTTCTAATAGTTTTTGATAGAGAATCCTCGCATTTTGCTTCATCGTTTCATCTGTCGCAAAGAATGGGTCGTTAAAATAGGTGTCTTTATCTGGTGTGCCCCGCTTTTTACCTTTAATATATAGAGCATACTGGACATTTTCATTTTCCTTATATTCTGCATGATAATGTAGCTTAAAAACCTCAATTGGCTTCAGTCCTTTTAACAAGTTATCGTCAAGTGTTTGAGCATATTGTCTATAAACATTAAGGAGTTCATCTGAAAGTTCAATTGTTGTTTCATATCTTTCCCTAGGAAAATCAAGTTCTGTTTCCGAACTAACCGCATTCTGAACTCCAAGTTTTATACGTGATCCATTTACTGAATAAATATATTGGATTTGTTCAATATTTATAGTAAGATCCTCGATTGAAATAAATGACGTACTAAGTCCGAATATTTTTTTAATCTTATCTTCATTTTGGAAATGAAATTGGACTGCATTACCAATATCCTTATTTGAAAAAGGAATATCCTTGATAGAGTTTCCATCTGGGACAAACGTCAGTTGTTCATCATTATAGATTGCCCCGGTTAACTGCTTTATTCCTTTGAAGGTTATAATTGTTTTTCCCAGATGCTTTTCAACGTCAGTAACTTTCATTTTTTCACTGCTGCCATCTCCAACCACATCACCAGGTTGAGCTGTTAGATGGTTAAAAGTGATGTATGGTTGAATTTCCTTATTTAGTTGGACAACATGTTTATCATCGTCATCACTAGCGATTTGTTCTTCTTTATTTGGGGCAGGTTTATCTCCGTCTGTTAACCCTAGATGATTCGTGGTCATCGTTACGCCAATGAAGAGTATTACAGTTAAGACAACTGCTGTTAACGCTTTAGGGAAAAAATAATTGGTGCTACGCTTAGGCTGCGTTTTTTTGATTCTCGTTAAAATACCTTGTTTATCTCGATCCGTAAAGGAATTTGGAATACCGTTCTTATACTGATCTTTCAATTTTTTTAACTTTTTATCCATGATTTACACCTCTTTCTATTGATAAGAGCTGTTTTAGTTTTTCGCGTCCGCGATTTAATCTGGTTCTTACGGATGCTTCTTTCAAATTTAGAGCGTGACCGATTTCCGTTGTTGATAACTCTTTGAAATAAAATAGGATAATGACTTCACGGTATTTTATCGGTAACATCATAACCTTATTCAATAGGTCACTCGATTCGGATTGCCGAATTATCTGTTCTTCAGGAGTTTCACCAGGTTTCTCGATAAACTGAGCAGACTGAGACAGTTTTTCCCTCAGTCGGTTATTTCGCGAATGCCAGCTACGTAGGTGGTCTTTTGATTTATTGATCGCAATCGAATAAACCCAGCTCCTAAGTGTGGATTTGCCTTGAAACGTGCTAAGCTTCTGGTAAACCTTCACAAAGACTTCCTGCGTGACGTCATCTGTATCTGCATTATTTTTACATATGTGTATATTAAACGTTTAATTTCATCACCGTACAAGTCCATGATTTCTTCAATTGCTTTAGTCGGGGTCTTCTGCATAATCTCCTGATCATCATCTTTGTACGGTGGATGGACAGCTTTCGAGTGGCCCACTCTGTTTCCCCCTCGCTAGGTAATTCATATGTAAGACGTTGTGTTTAAATAGAACGATTCAAATTTTTTATTATACTTGAAAAATACTGTGTTTACGTAGGCATATAAAAAGTCATGTATCTGTAATCTGAATCAACGGGAAATGGGCTTTATTGTAGATAGTCGTGGGAATAAGCTAAAAAAATAAAAACTAGCTTGATTGTTCAAGCTAGTTGAAACCCCCTTATATTAATTCTTTAACGACTAAAGCCTGTGTAACTTTTGCTTTTTTGCATCCTTCAAATTCATTTTCTTCAACTAGGCCTAGTTTTATGGCAGCTTCCAATTTGTTCGTATCAGGACGTTTCACATGTACAATACAATCGTTTAAGTTCAGTTCTTCCAGTTTCTCTACTGTTTTTTCATCGATATAGCTAATTGATGAGCGTATCTGTCGTTGAATTTTGTAATCCCCGCGCTGCAGTTCGCCTTTTTGATCTTTACCTATTGATTCATCGAGGATTTCATGGAGGTTCTTCTTAAGAAGTTTTAATTCATTATCGATCTTTTTCTTTTGGTTGTTCAGTTCAAAATAACGCTTTAACATATCGGTTGTTAACAGTGATCCTTCAGTAGGTTCTTTCACAATACTCGTCCCCCATTTGTATTGAATTACTTATATTTATGTATTCTGCCAGTTGATTATGCCCAGGCTTGATTGTTTGGTTGCACAACGGAAATACATGACATTTGTCATATAATATATTTGACGTTTATGACTATAATAGCTTGTATAATTTCTTTAATATTGAGGGTAAGAATATCGAAAATAGCAAATAAATATAGATAATCCTACCCTAGGAGGAAGATTTATGAGTAAACAAAAACAAGCACAATTACGAAAAAGTGTTACACCTTTTGCAGGTTCAGATAAGAAAGCGAGCATTATGCAACTAATTAATACGTTAATACCGTTTTTCCTAACTTGGTTTCTTGCATATCAAAGCTTAACAATATCTATTTGGCTAACCCTTGCCTTAACGGTAGTAGCTGCTGGATTTGTGATTCGGACCTTTATTATTTTCCATGATTGCACACACGGGTCATTCTTCAAAAGTGGTAAAGCGAATCGGATTGTCGGTACAATCACCGGTGTTATAACGTTGTTTGCTTTTGATAAGTGGAAACGGGATCATGCGATACACCATGCAACAAGTAGTAACCTGGACAAGCGGGGAACTGGTGATGTATGGGTGATGACTGTCGCTGAGTATGTTGAAGCATCTTTTTGGGGTAGAATGGCCTATCGTCTTTACCGCAATCCAATAGTTATGTTTGGCTTAGGTCCAATTTTTCTTTTCTTAGTGTCAAACCGCTTTAATCGTAAAGGTGCAAAACGCAAGGAACGTATGAATACGTACTTAATTAACGGATCTGTTGCAGTTATTTATGCTCTATTAATTTGGGCAATCGGCTGGCAGGCTTTTGTTATCGTTCAGGCACCAATTCTGTTCATTGCAGGCGCGTCAGGTATTTGGCTGTTTTATGTACAGCATCAGTTTGAGGATTCCTACTTTGAAAACGAAGATGAGTGGGATTTCGTTAAGGCTGCTGTAGATGGCAGCTCTTATTACAAGCTACCGAAAGTAATGGAATGGATGACAGGAAGTATTGGATTCCATCACGTGCATCATCTAAGTCCAAGAGTTCCTAACTACAACTTGGAAAAAGCACATGAATCCACACCGCCATTACAACAGGCAACTACGATTACGCTTGCTTCAAGTTTGAAGTCAATTCGCTTCAGACTCTATGATGAAGAGAACAAGACATTCGTTAGCTTTAAAGAAATTAAGGAACTACTGCGAAAAAGAAAATCAGGCATCCAAATGTCCCCTGGAAGATCAAGCTTCCAGGAAAAATAATAAATTTTGCAATACGGCCCTTCAATAGTTTATTGAGGGGTCAAGTTTTGTACGTGGGTGGAAAGAGGCTTTCGTTGTTAAAGCTTGGCGATAAGTCAGGTTTTCTAATATACTGAATGAAAGTGGAAAGGAGGAACTGTCATGCAGAAGTGGTATCACATAATCCCGAAGAACACTGGGCTTAGTATTTACGCATGGATTATCTTTTGTATTTTGCCTTTTTATTTTATTTTTCGAACGTCCGGGACCTGGGAAATTATATTCGGTATTTTCATGATTCTGCTGTTTTTTACTGCATACAGGGTTTCTTTCCTTTCAAAAGGCTGGACCGTTTATCTTTCAGTGAGTATAGAAATGTTAATAAGCATCGTAATGACATTATTTTTGGGGTATGTATATTTCTCTCTCTTTTTAGCATTTTATATCGGTAATTTGCAGCATAGGACGAGGTTTATTACGTTATATGTGGTTCATCTTACAACTACTATTGCCGCGGTAAGCATGGGTTTTTTTACCCAAAACGAAATATTTCTTACTCAATTGCCGTTTATTATCTTTAGTGTTATTGGGGTAATTTTGCTGCCGATTACCATATACTCTAAAAATAAGCGAGAACGACTGGAGAGCCAGTTGAAAGATGCGAACCAAAAGCTATCCCAATTAGTTGTTCTGGAGGAACGTCAGCGAATCGCGCGTGACTTGCATGATACGCTGGGGCAAAAATTATCCCTGATTGGCTTAAAAAGCGACCTCGCTGGGAAATTGATAGGTGTTGAAGCCGATTTAGCCAAAAATGAAATTAATGATATCCACCAGACAGCACGTACGGCATTAAAAGAAGTGCGTGAGATGGTCTCCGATATGAAGGGTGCCAAATTGAATGATGAAGTAATACGTATTGAACAAGTATTAAAAGCTGCACAAATTGATTATCATTTGGAAGGAAATACGGAATTAGCCAATACACCTTTACTCGTTGAAAATGTTCTTAGTATGTGTTTAAAAGAGGCTGTGACTAACATTGTTAAACATAGTCAGGCCACTTACTGCAATGTTACGATTACACAATCTCCAAATGAAGTACTTATAAAAGTAGAAGATAATGGAGTTGGGATACCGATTAAGAGGGAATCCTATACAGAAAATGGATTGCAGGGGATGAAAGAGCGCTTGGAATTTGTAAATGGCAGCTTAGATATTGAGTCAACAAATGGTACAACACTTAAAATTCAAGTGCCAAAGGTCGTCCAGCAAACGGAACAGGAGGAAATGCTGTGATTCGAATTGTGATTGCTGAAGATCAGGGAATGTTGCTTGGCGCTCTCGGTTCTTTGCTTGAGTTGGAAACAGATATGGAAGTTATCGGCAAGGCAAAAAACGGAGAAGAGGCGATAACTATTGTGAAGGAGCAAAAGCCGGATATCTGTATTATGGATATCGAGATGCCAATAAAAAGCGGACTTGATGCAGCTGAGGAACTGAAGGATAGCCAATGCAAAGTTATTGTTTTAACTACATTTGCCCGTACAGGATATTTTGAACGTGCCCGAAAAGCTGAAGTAAGTGGTTATTTGCTAAAAGACAGCCCAAGCGAAGATTTAGCTACTTCTATTCGAACGATAATGGAAGGCAGGCGTATTTATGCTCCTGAGCTTGTTGATATGGCATATGAACAAGAAAATCCATTGACTGAGCGTGAAGAACAGGTTGTTAAACTGATTGCTGATGGGAAAAATACGAAGGAAATTGCCAATGAGCTATTTCTGACCAATGGAACTGTCCGTAATTATGTTTCGGTGATTTTGGATAAGCTTGAAGTCGGCAACCGGATTGAGGCCATTTCAAAAGTTAAAGAAAAAGGCTGGATGAAATAAATAGAGATCAAAGCGAATGTATAAAGATAGCGCCCAATTCCAAAACTAAGGCATAGTAATTGGAAAGGGGCGTTATTATGTCGAACAAGAATAATCAATTTAAAGAAAACAAACAACATGGCGAACATCGAAACGGCCGTAAGAGTCAATATAAGAATAACAGTATCCATGGTGGCGATGAGCCAAACGAATTCATTGATCAAAAAAAGGATTAATATAGAAAATGAAGCAGTGTGATAGTATGGAATCACACTGCTTTTTTACTGGAGGGTATTAAGTGAGCCATGAAGCTATAATGACAACAGTTCCGGTTTTGGAAACGGAAAACTATCGACTAAGAGGGTTAAGGGAAGATGATGCAAATGAATTATTCGGGTTTATGCGTGACAAGAACACGATGAAATTTATTACACCTGACCCAGTAAAGTCAGAAACTGATATGTGGCAAGAAATCCAAGTGCAGATGGAGAACTTTGCTAAACGAAAAGAGCTGCCCTGGGTGATTGAGGATAAGGACAATGGTGAGGTAATCGGTAAATTCAGCTTACATAAATTAAGTATGTGGCATAGAAAGGCCGAATTAGGTGTCATCATTCGTGAAGAATATCAAAAAAAGGGTGTCGTGACTGAGGTGTTGGAACAAATTCTCCATTATGCCTTTGATACGCTTGAATTGAATCGGATAGTAGGTGATATTTTTGCCGAGAATGAAGGTTCAGAAAAGCTTTTAAAAAAATACGGTTTTAAAGAAGAGGGCACCATGAGACAAACGGATTTTGACGGAAAGAGATATCACGATACAGTCGTCTTTTCATTGTTGAAGTCAGAATATGATGCCTTGCAAGAAGGCAGGTGACACTATGCACATTGGAATGTTTCTTGATCGGGATGGCGTAATAAATGAAGTGCTTAGTCACCGGGTGAAATTTGTGAACAAACCAAAGGATTTTTACTTACTTGATGGTGTTGGAGAGGCAATTAAGCGTTTTAACGATAAAGGGTTTAAGGTCTTTGTCGTCACGAATCAAGGGGGCATTGGTCTTGGCTACATGAAGGAGTCTGCTCTAGATGATGTACATAAAAAGATGAAAAATGACTTAACGGAATTTGGTGCACATGTTGATGACATTGCTTATTGTCCGCATAAACCACATGCGAACTGTGCCTGCCGTAAGCCAAAGCCGCAAATGATTATGGATTTGGCCGAAAAACATCATATTGATTTAGCCAATAGTTATATGGTTGGTGATCGAGCGCCAGATATAGAGGCAGGAAAGGAAGCAGGCACGCAAACGGTTCTCATTGGAGACAGAAAAGATGAGGCTGCTGATGCTGACTGTTTTTACCCTAACCTTATTTCGCTCGCGGATTCATTAACAAAATAATTATAAAATCTTCATGTATTCTCTCTTTCTGGAAATACTAAAACTGAAATTAACAACAGGAAGGATGAATACTAGATGTTGAAGGGTTTTTTAATAGCATTGGTGCTGTCAATGGGCTTCTCTATGAGCGCGCCTTCAGGTTTGCCATTTTATAAGGGAATTGCAGAGGATATCCATAGTCAAAAACGTGATAAAGAGAACTCGAATAAAGATATATTTATAACGTTAGAGGCTAAAGAACTTGGGATAGAAACAAAAGGCAAGAAAATTGACCAATTGGAAAAAGAAGTAATGGAAGCGAAAATGAAGCAAGCTGCAAATGAATTAGGAATCGATACAGAAGGAAAGAGCATGAAAGAACTTTCCAAGGAAGTACACCATGCAAAAGTTAAGCAAAAAGCAAATGAATTAGGTATCAAAACTGAAAGTAAAGAACCTAAAGAACTGGCTGAAGAAGTCTATCATGCAATGCTTAAACAAAAGGCTAAAGAGCTAGGCGTCTCAACAGAGGGTAAAAATGCTAAGAAACTTAAAAAAGAAGTTTTTGAAGCATCAACCAAGCGTAAGGCTGAAGAGTTAGGGATCGAAACAGAAGGCAAGGATCCACGTGAGTTGAATAAAGAAATTTATAACAAGAAAGTTTTCCAAACAGCTGAGGCATTAGGAATCAAAACGAAAGATAAAGATACTCAGGAGATGATGGATGAAATTATGCAAGAGCATGCTGAGAAGGCAAAACAACTAGGATTGTTCCCCTTTGAAGAGAGGAATGGAAAGTTATTCTGGGGTCACCACAAGAAATAAGTACCACAACTATCCTCGATAACATATCGGGGATTCTTTCTTAGTTATTGGTGTAGTCAAAACAACACTAAAAACTGAAAAGAACCCGTTGAATACTGAATAACTCCATACAAAAACTGAATAAGCTTGGCTGATAACTGAATAATTGGCATAAGTGCAGGATAAAGACTGAATAATTGCCGGGAAGACTGAATTAGTGTAATGGCGATTGCCAAAGTTGAATGTAAAAATTTCCTCTATTATAAAGAAGGGTTTTTCAGCAAATGTACCGAATAGTTATAGTTAGAGATAGAATTGTAAGGGAGGAAATTGTATGAGTGATGGAAAGATTAAAGTAAACAATAACGGGCCACTGCTTGTGACAGGCGATGTAGAAATGGTTGATGCTGATGGGAATGTGTTTGAAACGAAAAAGGCATTTTCCTTGTGTCGCTGTGGGCAGTCATCCAACAAGCCATTTTGCGATGGAACTCATAAGAAGATTGGCTTTGAAAGTGAGCCAAGTGCGAAATAATAGAATAGAATCCCCTTTATACAAAAAAGCATAAAGGGGCTTTTTAATGTAATTTTATTTCTCATCTGCACCTAAGTCTATAGCCAGTGCCACAATGGATTGGTTGATACGCCATACATAGAATAAGTGATGAATAAGGTCCTGATGGGATTGGCTCATACTTGGGGCAAGCTGTTCAATTTGCTCGCGTTCTTTTTCAAGCCGATAAACAGTCCCTGTCCGTTCGGTTCCTTTAATTAATTCCCCCAATATATCCATGTTATGCTCCAGTTTTTCTTCCACTTGTTTAAATGTATCCACCAATTCTGCTGGATAATCAAATTTTTTTCGATAGGATGAGGCAACAAGATGTCGTGCAAAGTAATTAATTGCTGTAAATATGGTAACCCAGCGACTGACATCAGACGTGCTGCTGGTCTGGGTTCGCTTTATTAACAGCGGGCGAGCCTCATCCTCAATTAATTGCAGCTTATTGTCAATGTCAATTGCGCTGTCCGTAAGCTCCTTCACACTAACGTCTTCGCGAAATCTTCGTACATAGCTTGTTACAAATGGCTTCAGCTCAGCTAAATAGTCATCTGTTACATCTGCAACTTTATCTTTTGTCTTCTTTGGGAAAATAACAGTTGAAACGCCTAGCGCAATTATCGCACCTGCAATCGTATCGACCACGCGGGAGCCAATTAAGGAAAAACTTATCCCGCCAAGCAGAATATCGTACATAAAAGCAATAAGCATCGTAATAAATACGCTCATCAGAGTATACGAAACGGTTATTAAATAGAAAGCCAAAAAGATAACCAGGAATAAAAGGATCAGTTCAAGTGTAGAATGTCCTGCAAGCATTTTTGCCAGCATGAAGCCAATCACTGCACCAATAACTGTACCGAATGAACGTTGAAAGCCTTTTGTATAGATCCTGCCAATTGACTCCGTACCAAGCAGACAAACAAATGCTGTTAATACCACCCAGTAGGGCTGTGTTGGTGAAATAAGATGGCCAACGATAACGGCAATCCCACCTGCTATTAATGCTTGATATGCCTTTTTAGTTGAAGTTTTTAATTCCTTATTGTCATCGGAAGAATCATCGTCAGCTTCTTCATCAGCTTGTTCTTCTTGCTGCACAAGTTCGCCTTTGTTTAAGGAACCCTGCATCGTGATACCTGCTTCAACTACATGATTGGCTATTGACTCAATACGCCGGATCAGATAGACCCATCCTTTTTGTTTTTCAGTATGATTGAGAAGATCTCTTATTACATTTCGAAGCGCCTGAACCGCCAGTGCAGCTTCCTGCATATTTTTTTCATTATAGTTTTGCGAAAGCACCTCTGCATCACGCAACGACTCCATCACCCATTTTAGTATCCGTCTTAATTCATCTAACTCTAGAGCATCGGCTTTTTTTAAGTTATAAATGGACCCTGTCAGTGTCTCAACAAGCATCCCGGTATCGAAAACGTATAACCGTAATTGAGAGGGCTCCAGTCCAGGCCAAATTTTATTGATATCTTCAGCGTTAAGGTTAGCGGCTACCGTTCGTGCATAGAGACGAAGCTTATGAACATTCGTTTCTATATTCTGCTTATGTTTTAAGTCAGTATCCTTATCCTGTAATGCTTTTACCAGCATATTGAATGTAAGATTACTCTGGATATGAAAGGAACGCATACTCCTTCTTAAAATTAACGAAGAGTCCTGGAACAGAATAAAATTAAACAAAAATGCATACAGAACACCAATTAAAATCCCCATATAAAACAGTGGCAATTGGCCCTGAGAAAGCTTTAATACAGAAGAAATATAAATGGTCATAAAGCCAAGCATGCAAAGTGAGAAATACCTTACTCCAAATCGTGAAAAATAAAGGCTGCTAAATATAACAGCTATCAAGAGTAAACTAATATAGTAGGCATTCCCGGCAAATACGGAACCAATCGTGATGCCAGCTGCTCCTGAAACTAGCAGCAGCAGTGTGGTTACTTTCCTTTCATTCTTAGTCTCATCCATCACCATCATGATCCCCATCAAGCCAGCCATACCGGAGACGACGGCTGGTGTAATTAGGCCATTACCCATCATTCGTAAAATAAGTAGTGTAGTCATGACGGCACAAATTAAACTAATTGTTGCTTTTCCAGCTTTTTGGAACCTTATTTGCCCTGGATCAGAAGCAAGAAGTCTGCCAATCCAGTGATGTTTTAAGTGTAAACCTTTCATCCGCATCAATCTTTCTTAACATAAATATTATTGCTTCATTCTAACACCTGGAAAATAGATTATCCATTAATCTCAAACAGCAAAGTTGTCATGAAACCATCAATTTGGAATAATAATAGGGTGAGGCAAATCCAAATTGAAGGAGATGTACGTCATGAATGTTTTATTAATAGGTGCAAATGGACAAATTGGTAAGCACCTTGTCGACTTATTGGACAAGAGTAATGAACATACAGTAAGAGCAATGGTTCGAAAAGAAGAGCAAGCAGAAGAACTGAAGAAAAAAGGCATTGACGCAGTTCTGGCTAACCTTGAAGGTGGAGCCGATACAATCGTTAAGGCTGCAAGAGGCTGCGACGCCGTGATTTTCGCTGCTGGATCTGGCGGAAGTACAGGCTATGATAAAACATTATTGATCGATCTTGATGGTGCAGTTAAAACGTTCGAAGCTGCAGAAAAAGCAGGAGTTGAACGTTATGTAATGGTAAGTGCCTTTCAAGCAAATAACCGGGAAAAATGGCATGAAAAGATTAAACCATACTATGTTGCCAAGCATTACGCAGATAAAATGCTTGAAGAAAGCAACCTGAATTATACAATTGTTCGACCTGGTGGACTATTGAATGAGCCAGGGACAGGGAAAGTTGCTGCTTCCGAGAACTTGGAACGAGGATCAATTCCACGCGAAGATGTAGCACGTACCGTAATGGAATGCCTGACAGAAGAAAACACCTATAAACGGTCGTTTGATCTTATGTCAGGTGATACCTCTATTGCAGAAGCCCTGAAAAAGGTGTAATCATCCTTCTTTTACGTATAATCGAACGCCAAGCCTGAGAAGTGGCATATTTTATTAATCAAATAATATCTGTGGTAATGCCGCTTTTTTCAGGTGGCGTTCGATTGTATTAGTAGAAGCCCCCTATTGCTTAAGAAGCTTATAGGGGGGCTTTTTGAATTTAGGAGTATAAACGCATGTTATGGTTGGTTTATACTTAAATTGATAGGATATTGCAGCTGAGGATCACCAAACAATCGAAGCGGATCCTCATTCCGCTAAATAGCAGAAAAGGTGCTATCGGAAGGGTGAGACGGATCCTCGTTCCGTTATTAGCAGAAAATCAGCCTAATTTGATTCATAAATCACAAATAGCTACTATGAACAAAACTGGCTCCTTAATCGTAAAGTCGTGGGTTAATTTGGTAGACTGTTACTAAGAAAGAAAAACCCAAATCAGAGCCACATTACGAAAGGAGCCTTACTATGAATAATAACA